>NZ_DATMLH010000079.1:0-12362 GCF_035570115.1 Mycobacterium sp. | reverse complement strand
ATCTGGGCCCTGGAGAAACACCCCATGGAAGCCTTGTACGGCTATTCGGTGGTGGCCGAACTGCGCCCCGGAACCCGCTACGACGAAGTAGTCCGTGCCCTGGGTGGGCATGGCGAGCTGGTGTCGACGCCGGCCGAGCTTCGGCCGGCGCTGGAACGCGCCCTCGGCAGCGGCCTGCCCGCCGTCGTCAATGTGCTCACCGACCCTGACGTGGCCTATCCCCGCCGCTCGAATCTGGCCTGAGTCATGGAGATCCGGCGATACGACATCGTGGAGGAGTTTCGCGCGGCCGCGGACCCGCTCTACCGCCGCGATCCGGTCAACTCCACTATCGAGCTGACCGTCCTGCACGGCACGATCCCGCCGGTCGATCCGCTCTTGCTGATCGTTTGCAGCGATGGAGCACCTGTTGGCGCGGCAATGCAGACCCCGTCCCGGCCCCTGTTATCCAGCGGGCTGCCCGATCACGCCATCGACAGCGTCGTGGCCGAGGTGGCGCGGATCAGACCTGAGCTAAGCGGCGTCCACGGATTATGCTCCGCGGCAAGAAAATTCGCCAATGCCTGGCAGACGGCTACCGGAAGCGAAGGCACGGTGGGCATGGAGCAACGTCTCTACCGGTTGGGGTCGCTGCGCCCGCCCATTGCTGTGGAGGGCACCCACCGGATGGCTACCGATGCTGATTCGACCCTGCTTGACGCCTGGCTGACGGAGTTCCACCGCGAGGCCCGCGGCGATGTGCCGCGCGAGCCGCGCCCACGGGCGGCTCCCATCGTGCTGTGGGAAGTGCACGATGCGCCCGTCAGCCTGGCGGCGGCCCGCGGACCTGTTGCCGGTGTGACACGAATCGGACCGGTGTACACGCCCGTCGAGCTGCGCGGACACGGCTACGGTTCGGCGGTCACCGCGGCAGCCGCGCAGTGGGCATTCGACGCCGGGGCCATCGACGTGGTGCTCTTCACCGATCTGGCCAACCCGGTATCGAACTCCATCTACCAACGCATCGGCTTCGAGCCCGTCAGCGACTGGCTGCGGATCGATTTCCCGGCGGGGCGATGAGCCTCGCTGGTTCGTCCGCGCTCGGAGGGCCCCCACCTCAGGGCGTCCCGCCCTGCATCGTCGCCGGCCGGTACCGTTGACCTGTGCCGAAGACCACCAACGCTCCGTCGGGCCGCCTGAGTAGCCGATTCTGGCGGCTGCTCGGCGCCAGCGCGGAGAAGAATCAAAGCCGTTCACTGGCCCAGGCCAGCGCTTCTGGAGAGTTCGACGAGAAAGCCGCCGACCTCGACGACGAGCAATTACGCAAAGCCGCCGGCCTGCTCGACCTCAGCGACCTCGCCGAATCCGATGACATCCCACAGTTCCTCGCCATCGCACGGGAGGCGGCCGAACGCTCCACCGGGCTGAGGCCGTTCGATGTGCAGCTGCTCGGCGCGCTGCGGATGCTGGCCGGCGACGTGATCGAAATGGCAACCGGCGAGGGCAAAACCCTGGCCGGAGCGATCGCCGCCGCCGGGTACGCATTGGGCGGCCGGCACGTCCATGTCGTCACCATCAACGACTACCTCGCCCGCCGTGACGCCGAGTGGATGGGGCCGCTGCTGGAGGCGCTAGGCCTGACCGTTGGCTGGGTCACCGCCGAGTCGACGGCAGACGAACGTCGTGAAGCCTACAAATGCAACGTCACCTACGGCTCGGTCAACGAGATCGGCTTCGACGTGTTGCGCGATCAGCTGGTCACCGATGTCGCCGACCTGGTGTCGCCGAACCCGGACGTAGCCCTGATCGACGAGGCCGACTCGGTGCTGGTCGACGAGGCGTTGGTTCCGCTGGTGCTGGCCGGAACCACCCATCGGGAGACGCCGCGGTTGGAGATCATTCGGCTGGTCGGTGAGCTGCATGCGGGCGAGGATTACGACACCGACACCGACGGCCGCAACGTCCACCTGACCGAGGCCGGGGCGCACAAAGTCGAAAAGCAGCTCGGCGGAATCGATTTGTACTCCGAAGAGCATGTCGGCACCACACTCACCGAGGTCAACGTCGCACTGCACGCGCACGTCCTGCTGCACCGCGATGTGCACTACATCGTGCGCGACGACGCGGTACATCTGATCAACGCCTCCCGCGGGCGCATTGCCCAGCTGCAACGCTGGCCGGACGGTCTGCAGGCGGCCGTCGAGGCCAAGGAAGGTATCGAGACCACCGAAACCGGCGAGGTGCTGGACACCATCACGGTGCAGGCGCTGATCAACCGGTATCCGACGGTCTGCGGCATGACCGGCACCGCGCTGGCCGCCGGCGAGCAGCTGCGGCAGTTCTACAAGCTCGGCGTCTCACCGATACCGCCGAACACGCCGAACATTCGCGAGGACGAGGCCGACCGGGTCTACATCACCGCGGCGGCGAAAAACGACGCAATCATCGCCCACATCATCGAGGTGCACGAGACCGGACAGCCCGTTCTGGTCGGCACCCATGACGTGGCCGAATCCGAAGAGCTGCACGAGCGGCTGCAGCGCCGCGGTGTCCCCGCGGTGGTACTCAACGCCAAGAACGACGCCGAAGAGGCCGGGGTGATCGCCGAGGCCGGGAAGCTCGGGGCCGTCACGGTGTCGACGCAGATGGCCGGCCGCGGCACCGACATCCGGCTCGGCGGCTCCGGCGTGGGCGACCACGACCCTGAGAAAAAAGAGGTCGTCGAGCTCGGTGGTTTGCACGTGGTCGGCACCGGTCGCCACAACACCGAGCGACTGGACAACCAGCTGCGCGGCCGCGCCGGCCGTCAGGGCGACCCCGGTTCGTCGGTGTTCTTCTCCAGCTGGGAAGACGACGTTGCGGCGGCCAACCTGGAACCCAACAAGCTGCCGACCCAGACCGACGTGGACGGCCGCATCGTCGGCCCGAAGGTCGCCGGGCTGCTGGAGCATGCCCAGCGCATTGCCGAAGGCCGGCTTCTGGACGTGCACGCGAACACCTGGCGCTACAACCAGTTGACCGCTGCGCAGCGCGCGATCATCGTCGAGCGGCGCAACGCGCTGCTCAGCACCGCCGCCGCCCGTGAGGAGCTGGCCGAGCTGGCGCCGGAGCGTTACCAGGAGCTTTCCGAAGATCCGGTAAACCTTTCGGAAGACCGCCTGGAAACCATCTGCCGGCTGATCATGCTGTATCACCTCGACCGCGGCTGGGCCGACCACCTGGCCTACCTGGCCGACATCCGGGAAAGCATCCACCTGCGCGCCCTCGGTCGGCAGAACCCGCTGGACGAATTTCACCGGATGGCCGTCGACGCGTTCGCGTCCCTGGCCGCCGACGCGATCGAGGCGGCCCAGCAGACGTTCGAAACCTCTCCGGCGATTGAAGACGAACCCGGTGTCGACCTGTCCAAGCTGGCCCGCCCGACGTCAACCTGGACGTACATGGTGCACGACAACCCGCTGGCCGACGACTCGCTTTCCGCGCTGAGCCTGCCCGGCATCTTCCGCTGAGGCTGCCGGGCACCTTCCGATAGGGTCACCGGTCATGAGCCAGCGGCCCGCAGACAACCGGCTCCTCACGGTGCCCAACGCGCTGAGCGGGATCCGTCTGGTGCTGATCCCGGTCTTCGTGTACCTGCTGCTGGTTGCCCACGCCAACGCCTGGGCGGTGGCCGTCTTGATGTTCAGCGGCGCATCGGACTGGGCCGATGGGAAGATCGCTCGACTGCTGAACCAGTCCTCGAAACTGGGGGCGTTGCTGGATCCGGCGGTCGACCGGCTCTACATGGTGACCGTTCCGATCGCATTGGGGCTGCGCGGCATCGTCCCGTGGTGGATCATCGCCGTGTTGTTGGCACGGGATGTGCTACTGGCCGCGGAGTTGCCGCTGCTGCGCACCCGCGGGTTCACCGCGCTGCCGGTGCTCTACATCGGCAAAGCCGCGACTTTCGCCCTGATGTCGGCGTTTCCGCTGATCCTGCTGGGCCAGTGGGACGCGTTGTGGAGTCGGGTCGTGTTGGCCTGCGGCTGGGCTTTTCTTATCTGGGGCACGTACTTCTACCTGTGGTCATTCGTGTTGTATGCGGTGCAGGTGGTGTTGGTGATGCGCCGGCTGCCCCCAGTGCGGGCCGGCCGCGGAAAGCCGCTGGCGAGCAGGGCCGACGTCGATGGCTGACCAGGTGCTCGGCGGCTACGACCCGTACGCGGGCCTCAGCGCCCACGAAGCGGGCCGACCACAGTTCATCCCGGTGCCGTCGTTGCTGCGTGCGCTGCTCTCCGAGCACCTGGATCCCGGTTACGCCGCCGCGGCAGCCAAACGCGAGCACTCCGCCGAGCCGCCGACCGGACTGGCCCGCGTTGGGAACTGGGTATGGCAAGCGTTGGCGGCGTTGCTGGTGGCCACGGTATTCGCCGGCGCCGTTGCCCAGGCTCGGCTGGTCGCGCCGGGCGTCAGCGCGGCCCAGCGAGTGCTGGCGGGCAGCGTGCGTTCAGAGGAGGCGGCCACCAGCGACTTAACGGCACGCCGGAATGCGCTGACGGCGCAACGTGATGACGTTCAGCGGCGGGCGTTGGCCGAGGACGCCGAGGGCCAGCGGCTACTGGCCAACCTCGACCGGCTCAGCCTGGCCGCAGCGAGCACCCCGGTGACCGGCCCGGGTTTGAGCGTGACGGTGACCGATCCCGGCCTGGCCCCGAATCTTTCCGACGTGTCCAAGCAGCGGGTAGCCGGCAGTCGGCAGATCATCCTCGACCGGGACCTGCAGCTGGTGGTCAATTCGTTGTGGGCCAGCGGCGCCGAAGCGATCTCTGTCGGTGGCGTGCGGATCGGGCCGAACGTGACCATCAGGCAGGCCGGCGGCGCGATATTGGTCGACAATAATCCGATCAGCAGCCCTTACCCGGTCCTAGCCGTCGGACCCCCGCATGCCATGCAAGATGTTTTCGACGACAGCCCCGGCCTGCGCCGGCTACGCCTCTTGGAGAGGTCTTACGGCGTCGGTGTCGACGTCAGCGCCCGCGACGGCCTCACGCTGCCCGCCGGGGCGGTCCGAGATGTCAAGTTCGCGAAGAAGATCGGGTCTTAGTGGTGAAATTTCTAGTGGCACGACGCGCAGCGTCGAAACTGCCGGTGAGGAGAGCGGAGCACCGATGATCGGTATTGCGGCGCTGGTCGTCGGGATCGTGCTGGGCTTGGTGTTTCATCCCAGCGTGCCGGAGGTCATCCAGCCGTACTTGCCGATCGCGGTGGTCGCCGCGCTCGACGCGGTGTTCGGCGGGCTGCGGGCCTATCTGGAGCGGATTTTCGACCCGAAGGTTTTCGTGGTGTCGTTCGTATTCAATGTCTTGGTCGCCGCCCTGATCGTCTATGTCGGCGACCAGTTGGGCGTCGGCACACAATTGTCGACGGCGATCATCGTCGTGCTCGGCATCCGCATCTTCGGTAACGCCGCTGCGTTGCGGCGCCGGTTGTTCGGGGCATAACAAACATGAGGCCGTCATGAGCGACCCCAATTCCGAAGGCGCACCGCGGGGCAACGGGTCCGAGGAGTCCGAGCCCGAAGCCGACGTGACCCCGGCCCAGCAGGAACACGGCGCCGACGACCCTGCGGAGCACGGCAGGCATGAACTACAGCCGCACCAACCGCGTCCCGACATCGGGGAGCTGAAGCCAACGGGATTTTTCGGCATGTTGCGGCGCGGCCGGACCGTGTTCGGCACGCTGGCGGTCTTGCTGTGCCTGCTGTTGGGGGCCGCCATCGCCACCCAGGTCCACCAAAACAATTCCGGTGACTCGTTGGACACCGCCCGTCCGGCCGACCTGCTGGTGCTGTTGGACTCACTGCGGCAACGTGAGGCGACGTTGAGCACCGAAGTCGCCGAGTTGCAGCGCACGTTGTCAACCCTGCAGGCATCCGGCACCAGCGACCAGGCCGCCATCCAGAATGCCCAGGCTCGGCTCGCCGCGCTGTCGATCCTGATCGGCACCGTCGGGGCCACCGGTCCGGGCGTCACCGTGCGGATCGAGGACCCCGGACCAGGTGTGGCACCCGAGGCGATGCTCGACGTGATCGACGAGTTGCGGGCGGCCGGGGCCGAGGCGATCCAGATCGGCGACAGCCGCCAGGCGGTGCGAGCCGGTGTCGACACCTGGATCGTCGGAGCTCCCGGCGCCCTCACCGTCGACAGCAAAACCCTCATGCCACCGTATTCGGTTCTGGCCATTGGCGATCCGCCGACGCTCGCGGCGGCGATGAACATTCCGGGCGGTGCGGTCGACAGCGTCAAACGTGTCGGTGGCACCATGTCGGTCCAACAGGGCGACAAAGTGGACATCACCGCCTTGCGGCAACCAAAACCGCGCCAATACGCTCAGCCAGTCAAGTGAGTAACCGACCAAGACAGGAACACCGTGAGCGAAATTCCGCCTGATTTGCACTACACCGCCGAACACGAGTGGATTCGCCGTACCGGGGAAAACACCGTTCGGGTGGGGATCACGGACTTCGCGCAGTCGGCGCTTGGCGACGTGGTGTTTGTCCAGCTGCCCGACGTGGGTACCGAGGTGACCGCGGGGGAGTCCTTCGGCGAGGTGGAGTCGACCAAGTCGGTGTCGGACTTGTTCGCACCCGTTTCGGCGAAAGTCGTTGCCGTCAATGGCGATCTGGATGGCAACTCGCAGCTGGTCAATTCCGATCCCTACGGCGCCGGCTGGCTGATCGACCTCGAAGTCGACGGTGGGTCCGTCGAGCAGGACTTCGCGGCGCTGCTGGACGCCGAGACCTACCGCGCCACCCTGGCCGAATGACCCTTGTTATCGTTCCCTGCGCCGCCGACGCACCGCGCCGGGGGAGATGCACGCGCCGATCCGGCGGGGGACGGCACATTGGCGTCGCGTGCGCGGTACGGTCGACACATCGACGGTCAAGGCGGGTGGGAAACCGGTCGAGCGGGCCCAACCAGACAACGCAGCAGCGGCCAGTGAGGAGCAGCGGGTGACGGAGAAGGACAACGACCAGACCTCTGACGAAGTCACCGTGGAGACGACATCGGTCTTCCGCGCCGACTTCCTCAACGAACTGGACGCTCCCGCACAAGCGGGCGCGGAGACCGCGGTCTCAGGCGTCGAGGGACTTCCGGTCGGTTCGGCGTTGCTGGTCGTCAAACGGGGACCGAACGCGGGCTCTCGCTTCCTGCTCGACCAGCCGACCACCTCGGCGGGCCGCCATCCCGACAGCGATATCTTCCTCGACGACGTCACCGTGAGCCGGCGGCACGCGGAATTCCGGTTGGAAACCGACGAGTTCCAAGTCGTGGACGTTGGCAGCCTCAACGGCACCTACGTCAACCGGGAGCCCGTCGACTCGGCGGTCCTGGCAAACGGCGACGAGGTTCAGATCGGGAAATTTCGCCTGGTGTTCTTGACCGGCCCCAAGGTCGGTGACGACAACGGAGGGCCCGGAAGCTAGTGACCGCGCCGGAGGCCCCCGCACTGGCTGGGATGTCGATCGGAGCGGTCCTCGACCTGCTCCGGCCAGACTTTCCGGATGTGACGATCTCCAAGATTCGGTTCTTGGAGGCCGAGGGTCTGGTCACGCCGCAGCGGGCGGCATCGGGCTATCGCCGGTTCACCGCTTATGACTGCGCACGACTGCGGTTCATTCTGACGGCTCAGCGGGACCAGTACCTGCCGCTGAAGGTGATCAAAGCGCAGCTAGACGCCCAGCCCGATGGCGAGTTACCGCTCGCCGGATCGCCTTATGGGGTACCGCGATTGGTTTCCGTCGGGAGTGCGGAGCCGGGTCAATCGGGCTCGGATCCCGCAGCGGTGGCGCCCACCCGCATCCGGTTGAGCCGCGAAGATCTGCTCGAGCGCTCGGGGGTGGATCCCGAGCTGTTGACGGCGCTGCTCAAGGCGGGGGTGATCACCACCGGACCGGGGAGTTTCTTCGACGAGCATGCGGTGGTGATCCTGCAGTGCGCCCGGGCGCTCGCCGAGTATGGGGTGGAACCACGTCACCTGAGGGCATTCCGCTCGGCGGCTGATCGGCAGTCCGACCTGATCGCGCAAATCGCCGGTCCGCTTGTCAAGGCGGGCAAGACCGGCGCCCGTGACCGCGCCGACGACCTGGCGCGGGAAGTCGCCGCGCTGGCAATCACGTTGCACACGTCGTTGATCAAGTCGGCAGTGCGCGACGTACTGCACCGCTGAAGGACTAGACTTCGTTCGACAGCTTGTGTTCGGCGGCTTGGTCTTCCCACCGCGACGTCGGGCCAGGTCTGAACGGACAGGGCAGCACGTGCGGAGGGCAGACATAGATGGGTGAAGTTCGCGTTGTCGGCATTCGCGTCGAGCAGCCGCAGAACCAGCCGGTCCTGTTGCTGCGCGAGGCCAACGGTGACCGGTACCTGCCGATCTGGATCGGCCAATCCGAGGCCGCGGCGATCGCCCTTGAGCAGCAGGGAGTCGAGCCGCCGCGCCCGTTGACGCACGACCTGATCCGGGATCTCATTGCCGCGCTTGGCCATTCGCTGAAAGAAGTGCGGATCGTCGACTTGCAAGAAGGCACTTTCTACGCCGATCTGATCTTCGACCGCAACATCACCGTTTCGGCGCGGCCGTCGGACTCGGTTGCCATCGCTTTGCGGGTCGGGGTGCCGATCTACGTCGAGGAGGCGGTTCTCGCGGAAGCGGGCCTACTGATTCCCGACGAAAGCGACGAGGAGCCCTCCACCGCCGTCCGAGAAGACGAAGTGGAGAAGTTCAAAGAGTTTTTGGACAGCGTTTCGCCCGACGACTTCAAAGCCACCTAACAGCACGTCAGCAACCTGCACGACGCGCGTGGTGTGCCACCGGCGCCGGGCGCGGCAACATCACGGATGCGTCTCATCTGCGAGTTCGACCTCGACACGCCCGCCGGATGGCTGCGAGTCACCGTGAAGACGGCCATACTTTGATCTCGATGTGATTAGTGCCTGATTGGTTCTAGAAACACCACAGCGTGTCGAAAAGCGTATGCTCACAAGCACTCGGCTGAGCAATCGCGGCTACCGGCAGCCCGTAACGAGCGTGATCGGCGAGAGGAAGCACCGTGGGAGACCAACCACGTCACGACCAATTGGACCTCGAGTCCGTCACCGCGATCGACGACACCGCAGCAACCCAGCCCGATCAGGCCGTCCGCGCGCCGAGCGAACCCGTGCAAGGTGGCTTGTTCCCCGACGACTCGGTGCCCGACGAATTGGTCGGCTATCGGGGCCCGAGTGCGTGCCAAATCGCCGGCATTACCTACCGCCAGTTGGACTACTGGGCGCGCACGTCGCTGGTAGTGCCGTCGATTCGCAGCGCCGCGGGGTCAGGCAGCCAACGGCTGTATTCGTTCAAGGACATCCTGGTTCTCAAGATCGTGAAGCGGTTGCTGGACACCGGCATTTCGTTGCACAACATCCGCGTCGCCGTCGACCATCTGCGCCAGCGCGGTGTGCAGGACCTGGCCAACATCACGCTGTTCTCCGACGGCACCACGGTCTATGAGTGCACCTCGGCCGAGGAGGTCGTCGACCTGTTGCAGGGGGGGCAGGGCGTCTTCGGCATCGCCGTCTCCGGAGCGATGCGGGAGTTGACCGGCGCCATCGCGGACTTCCCCGGTGAACGCGCCGACGGCGGCGAGGCCATCACCGCCCCGGAAGACGAGCTGGCCTCCCGCCGGAAGCACCGCGACCGCAAGATCGGCTGACCCGGCCCTGTAAAATCGGCACTGCATCGCCTTTGCGCGGGAGAGCTTCGTGGCCGCCAGCCACGGACGCCGAAGGAGCAACACCTCTCCGTCAACCTCTCAGGCACCCGGACCGCGCAAGACCCCGATGCCTCTGGAAAGCGGTGGCCCGGCATTCGGGTCGCCCGCCCATGGGGAAAGACATCACGTCGCCGCGGATGTCGAATCTCTCAGGCGCCCGGTTCGGGTAGACGACAGAGGGAGAGGAACGCACCGCGAAGCAACAGGTGCGGTTCCGCCTCACGTCAGGAGTCCTGAGAGTGTCCGACTACACCAACCCGCTTTTCGCCGACCGACACATCGGCCCGGACAGCGATGCCGTCGCGGCCATGCTCGAGGTCATCGGTGTCGACTCGCTGGAAGAATTGGCGCGTCGCGCGGTACCCGCCGGGATTCTCGACAAGCTCACCGACACCGGCGCCGCGCCCGGACTGGATCAGCTGCCCCCGCCCGCCAGTGAGGCGCAGGCACTGGCCGAGCTGCGGGCACTAGCCGACGCCAACACGGTCGCGGTGTCGATGATCGGGCAGGGTTACTACGACACGCTCACGCCGCCGGTGTTGCTGCGCAACATCATGGAGAACCCGGCCTGGTACACCGCCTACACGCCATACCAGCCGGAGATCAGCCAGGGCCGGCTGGAAGCGCTGCTGAACTTCCAGACCATGGTGGCCGACCTGACCGGTCTGGAAGTGGCCAACGCGTCGATGCTCGACGAGGGCACGGCGGCCGCCGAGGCGATGACGCTGATGCACCGCGCGGTCAAGGGTGGCGCCACCCGGCTGGCCGTCGACGTCGACGTGTTCGCTCAGACCGCCGCGGTGCTGGCCACCCGCGCCGAGCCACTGGGCATCGAGATTGTCACGGCCGACCTGCGCGGCGGCCTACCCGACGGCGAGTTCTTCGGCGTCATCGCGCAGCTACCCGGCGCCAGCGGCCGGATCACCGATTGGTCCGCGCTGGTGTCAGAGGCGCACGACCGCGGTGCGTTGGTGGCCATCGGCGCGGACCTGTTGGCGCTGACGTTGCTCACCCCGCCGGGGGAGATCGGCGCCGACGTGGCGTTCGGCAACACGCAACGCTTCGGTGTGCCGATGGGATTCGGCGGTCCACACGCCGGCTACCTGGTGGTGCACACTAAGCACGCCCGTCAACTGCCCGGCCGGCTGGTCGGTGTTTCCGTCGATGCGGACGGCTCACCTGCCTACCGGTTGGCACTACAGACCCGCGAACAGCACATCCGTCGCGACAAGGCGACCAGCAACATCTGCACCGCCCAAGTGCTGTTGGCGGTGATGGCCGCGATGTACGCCAGCTACCACGGCGCCGACGGGCTGGCCGGCATCGCCCGCCGGGTACACGCCCATGCCGAGACCATCGCCGCCGCACTCGGCGACGCGTTGGTACACGACGCGTACTTCGACACCGTGCTGGCCCGGGTGCCCGGCCGCGCCGACGAGGTGATCGCCGCCGCCAAGGCCCACGGCATCAACGTGTGGCGCGTCGACGACGACCATGTGTCGGTGGCCTGCGACGAAGCCACCACCGATGACCACGTGGCGGCGGTCGTGGACGCCTTCGGCGTGTCGGCCACCGAGCCGGCCTCCGCCGATATCGCGACCCGAACGTCGGAGTTCCTCACCCACCCGGCGTTCAGCCGGTACCGCACCGAGACGTCGATGATGCGGTATCTGCGCGCGCTTGCCGACAAGGATCTCGCCTTGGACCGCAGCATGATTCCGCTCGGCTCGTGCACGATGAAGCTCAACGCCGCCGCCGAGATGGAATCGATCACCTGGCCGGAGTTCGCGCGTCAGCATCCCTTCGCTCCGGCATCCGACACTCCGGGTCTGCTGCGCCTGATCGGCGATCTGGAGACCTGGCTGGTGCAGATGACCGGGTACGACGCGGTCTCGCTGCAACCCAACGCCGGTTCGCAGGGCGAGTACGCGGGGCTGCTGGCGATTCACGCCTACCACGCCAGCCGCGGCGAACCGCAGCGCGACGTATGCCTGATCCCGTCCAGCGCGCACGGCACCAACGCCGCGTCTGCCGCGCTGGCCGGCATGCGGGTGGTCGTGGTGGCCTGCCGCGACAACGGCGACGTCGACCTCGACGACCTGCGTGCCAAGGTCAGCGAGCACGCCGACCGGTTGTCGACGCTGATGATCACCTATCCGTCCACCCACGGCGTCTACGAGCAGGACATCGCCGAGATCTGCGCGGCCGTGCACGAGGCCGGCGGCCAGGTCTACATCGACGGCGCCAACCTGAATGCGCTGGTCGGACTGGCCCGGCCCGGGAAGTTCGGCGGCGACGTCAGCCACCTCAACCTGCACAAGACGTTCTGCATCCCGCACGGCGGCGGTGGGCCGGGTGTCGGTCCGGTGGCGGCCCGTTCGCACCTGGCCCCGTTCCTGCCCGGTCACCCGTACGCCCCGGAGCTTCCGCAGGGGCATCCGGTGTCGTCGGCGCCTTACGGGTCCGCCTCGATCCTGCCGATCACCTGGGCCTACATCAGGATGATGGGCGCCGACGGCTTGCGGGCCGCGTCATTGACGGCGATCGCGTCGGCCAACTACATCGCCCGCCGGCTCGACGAGTACTACCC
>NZ_DATMLH010000078.1:0-57929 GCF_035570115.1 Mycobacterium sp. | reverse complement strand
GTTGAGGACCGCGCAGGCTTCCTCCCAGCCCGTCACCATGGTGACGTCGTGGTGCTTCTCCCGGGTCACCGGGCACTGCTGCCGCAGCGCCTCGTAATAGGGGTATGGGTCCGCGATGAGCTCGCTGCCGCGGAAGAAATCCATTTCGGTGAATTCGTTCACCATCTGCTCCTCCTTATCGGCAATCTCCGCTATGAGAACGTTCCTCTCAGCTTTGAGTATCAGATTTCCACAGAGCATGCCGCGACGTCAACGCGGCGTGAACGCGCAGGGGTTGGAGCGCGCCGACCGCGAGCTAGCTGGCCGGAATGAGATCAGCCTCGACCGACGGCAAGGGCATCACCCGGCTGCGGAACGTCTCGACCAGCCCAGTCGAAGCCTGCGGGATCGCGGCGGCCGCCAGGGCCTGAGCTTTGAACGCCTGGGCCGCGGCGCTCAGCCGGTGCTCGACCAGGCCGACGCTGTCGTCTAGCTCGGCTGGCCACGTCTCACCCCACAAGGTGACCTCGGTGGCGCCCTGGTCGAGGGCCTGCACGACGCCCTGCCGGACGCGGGAATCGCAGCCGAAGAGGTCCGCTGCGGCCGCCAGCGTCTGGGGAGCCGGCCGCTCCCCCGCCGTCGCGAGTGCGTGCTCGAGGTCGACGATCTGGACGCCGAGGATCTGCAGCGGCCGCTCGTCAGGATGACCGGCGACCAGCACGGTGACATCCCATCCGGCCATCGCCCGGTCGAAGAGCCACCCGCCGGCGAACTTCACCACGTCGGCGACGTCCGCGGCGACCACGTCCAGCCGGTATCTCACACCGGGCTCGGCGGTGCCATGTCCCGAGCCAACGACTCCGAGTACTCCTTGAAGACCTCGGTCAGTGGTATCGAAGGATTGAGCAACCATGTGGTCTCCATTCCGGTGATGAAGGCGAGGATTTGGACCGCCTTGACCGTGATATCCATATCCATCCGAAACTGGCCGGACCGCTGACCGCGCCGGATGAGCTCTGTGATGATGTCGACCGCACCCTCGTACCGCCCAACCAGACGGTCATGCAACGGGGCGTTCGGGTCGACGTTCTCCGCCATCAGCACCGAAAAGGTGCCGATGAGTTCGGGTGACCGGTGAAACCGCTCGGCGACCGCGGCGATTTCCGAGATCAGGTCGCCGGCCCGGTCCGCATGCGCGTCGTCGTCGGCGTCGCGGACGTCGAGCACCGCGTGCAGCAGTTGTTCTTTGGATTCGAAGTGGTGCAGCAGGCCGGCGGGGCTGACGCCCGCATCGCCGGCGATCTGGGCAAGGGTCGTGTTGCGCCACCCGTTGCGAGTCAGCAGCCGCTGCGCGACGGCCAGGATCCGCTGTTTGCGGTCCTCGCCCTTGGCGCGCAGCGAGTCGTACGGCCGTGTCTCGGGCACCGGACTCCTTCGTCCAACCAACCAACTGAACACACAGTAGGTTGGTTGAGCGACTGTGACAAGGGTCTCATCCGATGGTGTTTGCCGCCCCTACGCGACCTCACAAACCCAGCGACTTGGCGATGATCACCTTCATCACTTCGCTGGTTCCCGCGTAGATGCGCGCCACCCGCGCATCGGTGTACAGCCGGGCGATCGGATATTCCATCATGTAGCCGTAGCCGCCGAACAGCTGCAGGCAACGGTCCACGACGCGAGCCTGCATCTCGGTGCAGAAGAGCTTGACGCGTGCGGCGTCGGGGGCCGACAGCTCGCCGGCGACGTGTAGCGCCACCGCACGGTCCAGCATTGCCTGGCCGGCCTCCACCTCCGTCGAGCACGCGGCCAGCTCGAACTTGGTGTTCTGGAACGAAGCCACCGGAGTCCCGAAAGCCTTGCGGTTCTTGGTGTAGTCGATCGCCGCGGCTATCGCCGAGCGCGCCTGCGCCACCGATCCGACCGCCACCGTCAGACGTTCCTGCGGCAGGTTGTGGCCGAGGTAGCCGAAAGCCTCGCCCTCTTTGCCGAGAACGTTCTCGACGGGGACACGGACGTCGACGAACGACAGTTCGGCGGTGTCCTGGACCTTGCAGCCCATCTTCTCCAGTTCGCGGCCGCGGGTGAAACCCTCCATCCCGTCCTCGACGACGAGGAGCGTCAGACCCTTGCGCCGGTTCTCGGGGTCGGTGGACGTGCGGGCGACGACGATCACGAGGTCGGCCTGAATGCCGCCGGTGATGAATGTCTTGGCGCCGTTGACTATCCAATGGTCACCGTCACGCACCGCCGTCGTGCGCACACCCGCGAGGTCCGACCCGGTTCCCGGTTCGGTCATTGCGACGGCTGTGAGCAACGTCCCGTCGGCCAGGCCGGGGAACCAGCGCTTGCGCTGTTCTTCGTTCGCGTAGTGCAGGAAGTACGGCAGGATCACCTCGAGTTGGGTGCGGACCGTCGACAGCGTCACCAGTGCCCGCGCGGCCTCCTCCTGCAGCACGACGTTGTAGCGGTAGTCGGGCATGCCGGCGCCGCCGTACTCCTCGGGGATCGCCATCCCGAGCATCCCGAGCGCACCCATACGCGTGAAGACGTCACGCGGCATCCGCCCGGCCTTCTCCCACTCTGGATAGGCGGGCACTACCTCCTTCTCGATGAAGTCGCGCGCCAGCTCCCGGAATGCCTCGTGATCTTCGGTGAACAAATCTCGACGCATGAACTCCCCTGTCAGGCAACCAGTTCTACAAGTGTGGCG
Organism: Mycobacterium sp.; assembly: GCF_035570115.1. GTDB lineage: Bacteria > Actinomycetota > Actinomycetes > Mycobacteriales > Mycobacteriaceae > Mycobacterium. The sequence continues at coordinate 55,237 of NZ_DATMLH010000078.1, read as the reverse complement.
TTGGCCGTGCCGCCGCCTTCGCACATGGTCTGCAATCCGTAGCGAATCCCGTTGTCCCGCATGTGATGTGCCATCCGGGTCATCAAGACCGCGCCCGACGCGCCAAGCGGGTGACCAAGAGCGATGGCTCCGCCCAGCGGATTGACCCGGTCCGGGTCGGCGCCGGTTTCGGCAAGCCAGGCAAGCGGCACCGGTGCGAACGCCTCGTTGACCTCGAACACACCGACCTCGGCCAGCGAGACACCGGCCTTGGTCAGCACCTTCTCGGTGGCAGGAATGGGACCGGTGAGCATCAGCACCGGGTCCGCCCCGGTTACCGCCCCAGCCCGGTACCGCACCAGCGGGGTCAACCCGAGCTCGAGCGCGGTTTGCGGCGTCGTCACCAACAACGCCGCCGCGCCATCGGAAATCTGCGAAGAGTTCCCGGCGTGAATGACCCCGTCGTCGACGAACGCCGGCTTGAGCCCGGCCAGTTTCTCGACGGTGGTCCCCCGCCGCACACCCTCGTCGGCAGTGACCGCGGTGTCGTCGACGAAGACCGGGACGATCTGCTCGTCAAACGCACCGTTGTCCTGAGCCGCGGCAGCCCGTTCGTGAGACAGCGCGGAGTATTCGTCGAGCCTGGTGCGGGAAAACCCCCACTTCTTGGCGATCATCTCGGCCGAGAGCCCTTGGTTGAAGGAGAAATCTCCATAGCGGGCAAGGACTTTGGGCCCGTAGGGCATTCCGGTGGCCCTCGCTGCACCGAGCGGCACCCGGCTCATCACCTCCACACCGCCGGCCACCACGACATCCTGCTGGCCGGACATCACCGCCTGCGCCGCGAAGTCGAGGGCCTGCTGGCTGGAACCACACGCGCGGTTGATCGTTGTGCCCGGGATGCTCTCGGGCCAGCCCGCGGCAAGCACCGCGTAACGACCGATATTGCTGGATTGGTCCCCGACCTGCGACACGCAGCCCCACACGACGTCGTCGACGATCTCCGGGGCGATGCCGGTGCGCTGCAGCAACTCGTTGAGCACCAGAGCCGACAGGTCGGCGGCGTGCATGCTCGACAGCCCGCCGTTGCGCTTGCCGACCGGTGTCCGCACCGCTTCGACGATGACTGTTTCACGCATCTTTCTGCTCCGATCTCGATACTGCCCATCGACAGTAAACGACGACTCTGGCCGCTCGACGAACGATCCGGGTGCGTTGGCGGCCACGCAGCACCTCGGTGGCCGCCCTTAGCACTGTTTCAGATCGATCGACATGTTGCTATTTTGATCACTGTTCCGCACCGCGGTGGAATCAAGGGGAGAGCCTCAATGCGTCGTCTGCACAGCCTCTTCGGTGTCACCATTGCGGGCGCCGGCCTGATCGCGATCCCCCAGATGGTGATGCCGATGCCCGCCGTCCAAGTCCGCGCGGTGCAGCTCATCAGCGGTGACACCGCAGATTCCCCGCTCGGGGATGGCACGGCGCTAATCCTGGGTGGCAGCGGCCTCGCGACGCCCGGTCAACCGTATGCAGATGTCGTCGACACCGACTATCTGGCGCCGCGCGACTTCACCGGCACGACGCAGATCGTGACCACTCCGGAAGCTCTGTACCCGTTTTTGGGTCCCTTCACAGAGACGTTGGACGACTCGGAGGCTCAGGGACAACAGATCCTGGACGCCGCGATCTTGAGCCAGATCGCCGGAGGAAACGTGGACGCCGCGAACCCTGTCGACGTCTTCGGCTACTCCCAAAGCGCGGGGATCGAGTCGCTGATCATGCCGGAACTTGCGAGCCAAAATGTACCCAGCGACGACGTGCACTTCGTCCTAGTCGGTGATGTAAACGCGCCCAACGGCGGCCTGCTGGAACGCTTCGACCTGCCCGCCGATACGCAGCCGAGCATCCCCAGCATGGGCATCACCTTCAGCGGCGCAACATCGTCTGATCTCTACCCGACCGACGTTTACACGCAGGAATATGACGGTTTCGCCGACTTCCCCCAGTACCCGATCGACCCACTGTCTGATATCAACGCGTTGTTGGGTATCGCCCTCCAGCACACCACTTACCTCGGCCTCACGTCCGAGCAGATCCAGGACGCCATTCAACTACCAACGTCGGCGGCCGACACCCTGACCAACTACTACATGATCCCGGATGACACTCTGCCGCTGCTGGATCCGTTACAACTGATCCCCTTCATCGGCCAGCCGCTGGTCGATCTACTCGAACCGGACTTGTCGGTTCTGGTGAACCTGGGCTACGGCGACGTCGCCGACAACTACTCGGGTGGCTGGAGCCAGGGCGATGCGGATGTGCCCACAACCTTGGGATTTCTCCCTAGCTCCAGTGTGCTAGAGCAGGTCCCGCAAGCTTTGATCAACGGCTTCGAGCAAGGGGTGTCCGCCGCTTTCAATGATCTGATCGATCCGAGCAACTACGTGTACTCGTTGCCCTCTTGGGTCGACGAACTTGTGACGTTCGCGGAAGCTCTGCCCGGTACCCAGCTTTCAGTCCTCTCACCGGTACCCACGACCCTGCAGGATCTTTTCGATACCTTCCCGCCCCACACCGGCTTCCCGCCGTTGGACGTAGCCACCGCGTTGTTGGTCAGCCTTCCCGAAATCGACTACAACGTCTTCACGTCCGAACTTGCGGACGGAAACCTCGCTGACGCTATCGGCATCCCGATCGCCGCCGACATCGGAATATTGCCTCTGGCGCTATTAGGAGCACTGCTTTGACCGTGACGCTCAGAGCGCCGCTGCTTCGACGGTGACCGTTCAGGCGTCTTTGTGCTCCAATCTCGTTACCGCCCATCGGCCGGTAAACGACGGCTCTCGCCGCTCGGCGAACGCGGCGTACGCCTCCCGTGAATCGGCCGTGCCGAAATTGACGACCTGCGCGCGGGCTTCGCCCGCGAGCGCATCACGCAGGGTCCGGTCGGCGCCCTCGTTCAGCAACGCCTTGCTTTGTGCCAACGCAATCGTCGGACCGGCGGCCAGCCGGTCGGCGATGTCGGTGACGAAATCGTCGATCTCCGTGGCGGATACCACCCAGGTCACCAGGTTCAGCGCCAACGCCTCGGCGGCGTCGATGGTCTCGGCCAGCAGCACCAGTCGCTTGGCCTGTTGCAGGCCAACGATTTTCGGCAGTAACCAAGAGCCGCCGAGATCCACCGACAATCCACGCCTGGCGAAGATCTGTGAGAACGTTGATTCCGGTGTGGCCGCGACCAGGTCGCACCCCAGCGCCAGGTTCCATCCGGCGCCGACGGCCACACCGGTCACTTTGGCGATGGTCGGCTTCGGCAGCTCATGCAGCGCCAGCGCCACGTCGGTCAGCCGTTGCAACTTGTGCACTGGATGACTGTCGTCGGGCGTCGAGATGTCGGCACCGGAAGAAAACGCGTCGCCGGCGCCGGTGATCACCACCGCGCGTACCCCGCTGTCTTTGCCGGCGGCGGCGAGCGCCTCGGCCAACGCGATCCACAAGTCGCGATTGATCGCATTCTTGCGATGCGGTCGGTTCAGCGTCAGCGTTCGCACACCGTCGCGGTCACAGCACAGCAGGGATTTCTCGGACGTCACGGGTAGGCGGGCCCGATGGCGCGTTGCGCGCGCAACGCGGCAATGTCGTCGGGCGCGACGCCGAGCTCGGCGAGCACCGAGTCGGTGTGCTGCCCGAGACCTGGCACCGCGCCCATGGCGGGCTGGTAGCCGGAGATCACCGGCGGCGGCAACAAGGCCGGAATCGGGCCGGCCGGCGTGTCGACCTGCCGCCACCGGTCCCGGGCCGTCAGCTGCGGGTGCACCAGGACCTCGCTCGGCAGGTTGTACCGCGCATTCCCGATCCCCGCGGCATCCGCCGTCTTCTGTACATGGGCCAAGTCGTGCACCGCGCACCAGGCACCAATGGCGTCGTTCAGAATGTCCCGGTGATTGCAGCGACCGGCGTTGTTGGCGAACCTCGGATCGTCGGCAAGGTCGTCACGCTCCAGGATTTGCCGCGAAAGTCGTTGCCATTCAGCGTCATTTGTCGTACCAAGCACGACGGTCTGGCCGTCCGCGGTGCGGTAGGCGCCATACGGCGCCACCGCCGGCGAGCTCATTCCCAACGGCTGCTGGTCGACACCGGAATGCTGGGTATAGGTGAGCGGGTAACCCATCAGATCGGTCATGGTGTCGAACAAGCTGACCGCGACTGTGTTTCCGTGCCGGCCAGGGGCCGACCCGACGTCACGGGAATACAGCAGAGCCAATATCGATAGCGCCGAATACAACCCGGTGCTGATGTCTGCCATCGGTGGGCCGGGTTTGGCCGGTGCGCCGGGACTCCCGGTCACGGCGCATGCGCCGGATTCCGCCTGAGCAAGCAGGTCGTAGGCCCTCTTGTGGGAGAGCGGCCCACCAGGGCCGTACCCGTCGATTTCGACAGCGATGACGTCCGGGTGGCGTTCGGCCAGGTCCGCCGCCGCGATGCCCAGCCGGGCGGTCGACCCCGGGGCGAGGTTGGAGACCAGCACATCGGCACGGTCGAGAAGCCGACGCAGAATATCGAGCCCGGCTTCGGTTTTCAGGTTGAGCGTCACCGATTCCTTGCCCCGGTTAGCCCAAACAAAGTGCGCAGCAAGCCCGTTGACGACATCGTCGTAATGCCGGGCAAAGTCTCCCCCGTTGGGGTTCTCCACTTTGATGATGCGTGCACCGAAGTCGGCTAGCACCCGCGTGCACATCGGAGCGGAGACCGCCTGCTCCAAGGCCACCACGGTGATTCCCGTCAGCGGCCCCGCGTTGATCATCAGTAACTCTTCGGCAATTTGAGCACGTGCGAGCCAAGGAAGTTCAGGATCATCTCCTGGCTGACCGGCGCGATCTTCATCAGCCTGGCTTCCCGGAAGTACCGTGACACGTGGTACTCCTCGGAATAGCCCATGCCGCCGTGTGTTTGCAGCGCACGGTCGGCGGCGGTGAAACCGGCGTCGGCGCACAGGTATTTCGCGGTGTTGGCCTCGCGTCCGCACGGTTTGCCGTTGTCGTAGAGCCAGGTGGCTTTGCGCAGCATCAACTCGGCGGCGTCAAGTCGGGCAAGCGAGTCGGCCAGCGGGAACTGAATACCCTGATTCATCCCGATCGGCCGGTCGAACACATGCCGTTCGTTGCCGTATTTCACCGCCTTGTCCAGCGCAACCCGGCCGATGCCCAATGCCTCGGCGGCGATCAGCATTCGTTCCGGGTTGAGGCCGTCGAGGATGTATTGAAAGCCCTTGCCCTCCTCGCCAACTCGATCTTCGACCGGAACATGCAGGTCGTCGATGAACAACTCGTTGGAGCTGACCGCGTTGCGCCCCATCTTGCGGATCGGCCGGACGTCCACCCGGCTACGGTCCAGGTCGGTAAGGAACAACGTCATCCCGTCAGTCTTCTTGGTGACGTCGTCGTAGCGCTGCGTACGAGTGAGGAGCAGGATTTTCTGCGACTCGAGCGCTTTGGAGATCCATACTTTTCGGCCGTTGACGACATAGTGGTCTCCGTCGCGCTTGGCGAACGTCGTGATGCGTGAGGTATCCAGGCCCGCACCGGGTTCGGTGACTCCGAAGCACACGTGCAGTTCGCCGGTCGCAACCCGCGGCAACGTGCGCGCCTTGAGCTCGTCGGAGCCGTGCACCACCACCGGGTGCATGCCGAAGATCGACAGGTGAATGGAGCTGGCGGCGTTCATCCCGCCGCCCGATCTGGCCACTTCTTCGGCGAGCAGCGTGGCTTCGGTGATACCGAGGCCATGACCCCCGTACTCCTCCGGGATCGTCATCCCCAGCCAGCCGCCGCCAGCGATCGCTTGATAGAAGTCGTGCGGAAACTCGTGTGCCTGGTCTTTTTCCATCCAGTAGTGGTCGTCGAACTTCGACGCCAGCTCCGCGACCGACTTGCGGATCAGCTGCTGGTCGTCGGTCAGCTCGAAGTTCATCCCACCGCCGGGCACTGCTCAATCTCCTTCGATCAGTTCAGGCACCAGCGAAGTTGCATCCCCGGTAGCGATTCAGTCCTTGTTGCCGGTCAGATTTTTCGCACTGGCCGCAAACTCCGCGAACGACGAACCCGACCTGGCGTCCTTGTGATGGCTCAGGGCGCGGATCGAGACGTCGTGGCCCTCAGCGGCTTTGCGCAGCGCGCCGACGCTGGCCTGCGCCTCCGTGATGTGGCTGAACGGGTCGAAGGAGTACCAGCGCATGGCGTTCTGGTAGGCCATCTTGTTGATCTCGTCGTCCGGTACGTTGTTGGCGGAGAGGACTTCCCATAATTCCTCGGGCGCACCCGGCCACATCGAGTCGCTGTGCGGATAGTCGGCTTCCCAGCAGATGTTGTCGATGCCGATCATGTTGCGCAGCGCCACACCCACCTTGTCGCTGATGAAACAGGTGAGGAAGTGCTCGCGGAAGACATCGCTGGGCAGCTTGCCGCCGCCGAAGTTCTGGTGCGTCCAGGTCGAGTGCATCTCGTAGGTCCGGTCCGCCCGCTCCAGGAAGTAGGGGATCCACCCGGTACCGCCCTCCGACAGCGCGACTTTGAGGTCCGGATACTCCTTGATCGGCCGCGACCACAGCAGATCCGCGGCGGCCTGCACGATGTTCATCGGCTGCAGGGTAATCATCACGTCCATCGGCGCATCGGGTGCCGTGATCGCCAGCCTGCCCGAGGACCCGATGTGCACGTTCATCACGGTGTTGGTGTCACACAACGCCTTCCACAGCGGATTCCAGTATTCGTTGTGGAAACTCGGGTAGCCCATCGCAGCCGGGTTCTCGGTGAAGGTCAGTGCGTGCACGCCCTTCTTGGCCACCCGTCGCACCTCTTTGGCGCACTCCTCGGCATCCCAGATCACCGGTATCGCCATCGGGATGAACCGTGCCGGGTAGGCACCACACCACTCGTCAATGTGCCAGTCGTTGTAGGCCTGCACCAGCGCCACCGAGAACTCTGGATCCTCGGTGGCGAACAGGCGTCCGGCGAACCCCGGGAACGACGGGAAACAGATCGAGGCCAGAATGCCTCCGGCGTTCATGTCCTTGATCCGCTCGTCAACGTTGTAACAGCCCGGCCGGATCTCGTCCAAGCCCTGCGGTTCCAGTCCGTATTCCTCTTTCGGGCGTCCGGCCACCGCGTTGAGCGCGACGTTGGGAATCACGGTGTCGCGGAACTGCCAGCAGTCGGAGCCGTCGGCGTTGTGCACCAGCCGCGGCGCGTCGTCGGCGTACTTCTTAGCCAGGTGGTTCTTGAACATGTCCGGTGGCTCGACGGTGTGGTCGTCGACGCTGATCAAAATCATGTCGTCTTTGTTCACTGGCCGTTCCTCTCGTCGGGGGTCGTTCGGCGGCCCGTTCTCTCAAGTATGAAAATTATCTTCTCTGATCGCGAGAATCAACATCTTCAAGGTACTCCGACGGCGACCGGGGTCCGGTCGGCGCACTAACGCGCCCCACACGTGAGGATGACGTTTCCGCTGGTCGAATCCGAAACATTGACCAATCCGCGAGTTCGTGGAAACCTATTGGTCAAATATGAGAATATGATTCTCCTAACTGAGGAGGCCGTATGCGTCTGTCCCCGTTGCCGGCGGACCAGTGGGACGACGCTGCCCGGCATGCGGTCTCCGGCATGCTGCCGGAGGAGCGGCGCAATCCTCGCGACGCCGGCAACGTGCTGTCGACCCTGGTACGCCATCCGAAGTTGACGCGTGCGTATCTCCGTTTCAGCAGCTACCTGCTCTACGGGTCGACACTGCCGCCACGCATCCGCGAGCAAGTCATCCTGCGGGTCGCACACCGGCGCGGTTGCGCCTACGAGTGGTCGCACCATGTGGACATCGGCAAGGACGTGGGGCTGTCCGACGCCGACGTCGAGGCGGTGCAATCGGGCAATCCGAGCGATGAGTTCGATCGCGCGGTACTGGCCGCCGTCGATGAGCTCGATGAGAAGACCAACCTCTCGGACCAGACCTGGACAGCTCTCGGTGACCGGCTCGACGAGCGGCAGCGGATGGATTTGATCTTCACGACCGGTGGCTATATCGCACTTGCGATGGCCCTGAACACTTTTGGCGTCGAGGTCGAACACGACCAAACAGCCCGGACAGAGAGGTAGAACATTGCCACATTTCGCCAAGCCGGCTGCCGGTAGCTGGACCGAAAACTACCCAGAACTGGGCACCGCACCAGTCGATTACACGGACTCGATCGATCCGGCGTTCTTCGAGGCCGAGCGCGACGCGATCTTCAAGCGGACGTGGCTTAACGTCGGTCGGGTGGAGCGGTTGCCGCGCACCGGCAGTTACTTCACCAAAGAGCTACCGTCGGCGGGCCCTGGCATGTCGGTGATCATCGTCAAGACCAAGGACGGGTCCATCAAGGCCTACCACAACGTCTGCCGCCACCGCGGAAACAAGTTGGTGTGGAACGATTTTCCACACGAGGAGACCTCGGGCACCTGTCGGCAGTTCACTTGCAAGTACCACGCCTGGCGCTACAGCCTCGACGGCGATCTGACCTTCATCCAGCAGGAGGACGAGTTCTTCGACGTCGACAAGAGCCAGTACGGTCTGGTCGGCGTCCGCTGCGAGGTGTGGGAGGGTTTCATCTTCATCAACCTCGACCAGAACGCCAAGCCGCTCGCCGACTACCTGGGCCCGCTGGCCAAGGGCATCGAGGGCTACCCGTTCGGCGAGATGACGGAGTACTACTCGTACCGCGCGGAGGTCGGTAGCAACTGGAAGCTGTTCATCGACGCGTTCGCCGAGTTCTACCACGCGCCGGTGCTGCACCAGGGGCAGTACACCAAAGAAGAAGCCGCCAAGATCATGAAGTACGGCTTCGAGGCGCTGCACTACGAGCTGGCCAGCCCGCACGGGATGATCTCCACCTGGGGCGGCCAGGCGCCGCCCGCGGACATGTCGATGGTCAAGCCGATGGACCAGGTGCTGCGCAGCGGGCTGTTCGGTCCCTGGGACAAGCCGGAGGTCATCGAGAAGCTTGCCGAGCTGCCTCCGGGCGTCAACCCAAAGCGGATACCGCAGTGGGGAATTGACTCGTGGCACTTCTTCCCGAACTTCATGCTGCTGATCTGGGAGCCCGGCTGGTTCCTGACCTACCACTACTGGCCGACCGCCGTCGACAAGCACATCTTCGAGTGCACGCTGTATTTCGTTCCACCGAGAAACGCGCGGGAACGCCTTGCCCACGAGTTGGCCGCGGTGACGTTCAAGGAGTATGCGCTGCAGGATTCCAACACCCTCGAAGCGACCCAGACGATGATCGGCAGCAAGGTCGTCAAAGACTTTCTGCTGTGCGATCAGGAAATCCTGCTCCGGCATCTGCACAAAGTGACCGGTGACTACGTAAAGGAGTACAGCCACAATGGCCATTAACAAGGCCACGGCAACTAAGCTGCCCGCCGAATTCGCAGAGCTGGAGCCGTATCTGGAGTGGGATCTGGCCACTGAACCCGAGCGGTACGCCAAGCGGCTGGCCTCGTCGATGGCCGAGATGCAGGCTTTCTACGACGTGGCGTTCCCTCGCCTGAACGACGTGATCGACTACTGCGACAAGTACCCGCTGGATGATCTGCCCGAGGATGCACAGACGCTCATGCACCTGATGCAGTCGCTGATCATGGTGTCGTTTCCGATCGAAGCGTGGAAGCAACCGCGCGTGCCCGACAGCGGTGCGGCCTGGGTCGAGCTGATCCGGGAGCCGGTGATTTAAGAGGTGCTGACGCTCAAGGCCGCTGGGCTGCTCGACGTCGACGCGGGCGAGATCGTACGACCGGGAATCCTGCGGATCGACGGCGACCGCATCGTCGGTGTCGGCGGCGAACCCGAGGGTGACCTGATCGACCTCGGGGACTCGATCCTGCTGCCCGGGTTGATGGACATGGAGGTCAACCTGTTGATGGGCGGGCGCGGGGAGAAACCCGGACTGTCCCAGGTGCAGGACGACCCGCCGACCCGAATGTTGCGTGCGGTCGGCAACGCCCGCCGGACGCTGCGCGCGGGCTTCACCACGGTGCGCAACCTCGGCCTGTTCGTCAAGACCGGGGGCTATCTGCTCGACGTCGCGCTCGGCAAGGCGATCGACGCAGGCTGGATCGACGGCCCACGGGTGGTGCCCGCCGGGCATGCGATCACCCCGACGGGCGGGCATCTGGATCCGACCATGTTCGCCGCGTTCGCACCGCATGTGCTGGACCTGACGGTCGAAGAGGGCATCGCCAACGGAGTCGACGAGATCCGCAAGGCGGTTCGGTATCAGATCAAGCACGGGGCCGAGCTGATCAAGGTCTGCTGCTCGGGCGGAGTGATGTCACTGACGGGTCCACCCGGTGCGCAACACTATTCGGATGAGGAGCTGCGGGCGGTCGTCGACGAGGCGCACCGGCGTGGGCTAAGAGTCGCCGCGCACACGCATGGCGCCGACGCGGTGAAACATGCGGTGGCAGCCGGTATCGACTGCATCGAGCACGGCTTCCTGGTCGACGACGAGGCGATCGCCATGATGGTCGAGCACGGCACCTTCCTGGTGTCGACTCGGCGCTTGGCCGAGGGAATGGACGTCTCGCACGCCCCGCCCGAGCTGCAAGCCAAGGCCGCCGAGATGTTCCCGAAGTCGCGGACATCAATCCTGGCCGCCTATAAAGCCGGGGTGAAGATCGCGGTGGGCACCGACGCGCCGGCGATCCCCCACGGCAGAAACGCCGATGAGCTTGTCACCCTGGTCGATTGGGGCCTGCCCCCGTTGGCGGTACTGCGGGCCGCGACGACGACGGCCGCCGAGTTGATCAACGCCACCGACCGCGGCCGCCTGGCCGAGGGCCTGCTCGCGGACATCATCGCAGTGCCCGGAGACCCGTTGTCCGACATCGGCGTTACCCAGAAGGTGAGTTTCGTGATGAAAGGCGGCAAAGTTTATGCCAACACGAACTGACGACCTGGTCGAGATCCAGCAGCTGTTGGCGCGCTACGCGGTGACCATCACGCAACAGGACATCGACGGGCTGGTCAACGTCTTCACGCCTGATGGCACCTACAGCGCGTTCGGCGAAACCTATTCGCTGGACCGGTTTCCCGTGCTTGTCGACGCCGCGCCCAAGGGGCTGTTCATGACGGCCACTCCGGTGATCGAACTGAACGGCGACAGCGCCACCGGAACACAACCGCTGTGCTTCATCGACCACGCCAGCCATGACATGCGGATCGGCTATTACAACGACACCTATGTGCGGACGGCCGACGGTTGGCGGCTGAAAACCCGTGCCATGACGTTTATTCGGCGCAGTGGCGCGCACGACTCGGGTCGGCCACACGCGATAGGACGCCCGCGCCCGACGACGATGCCGGCCGAGGCCGGCGGTGGGGGCACCTCCCGCTCGCGGGGGAGAGTCGGGCCATCAGGCCAAGCATGAAGATCGACCAGTTCCGGAGGGACCTGCGGGCCTGGCTCGACGAACATGACCTGACCCCAGGTTCGGACCACTCGCTGGAAGGCCACATCAAGCAGCTCGCCCGAGTGCATGCCGCGCTCTATGACGCGGGCTGGATGCGCTACGGCTGGCCCGAGCGCGTCGGCGGATTGGGCGGGCCCGCGATGCTGCGCGCGATCGTCGGCGAGGAGGTGGTCGGGCGGCGCCTTGCCGAGCCGGGCCCGTACTCGATGGTCGAGGTGCTCGCACCCACCATGATCGACTACGCGCCCGCCGAACTCGCAGCCGAGATGGTGCCGCGGTTGCTCAGTGGTCGCGAGCAATGGTGTCAGGGTTTTTCCGAACCGGGCTCCGGCAGCGACCTGGCGTCGCTGTCCACCCGTGCCGCCCCGGACGGCGACAACTGGATCGTCAACGGGCAGAAGGTCTGGACCAGCTACGCGCAGTACTCGACGCGGTGCGTGCTGCTCACCCGCACCGCACCCGGCCACGAGGGAATCACCGCGTTCTTCGTCGACCTGGACACGCCGGGCATCACCATTCGACCGCTGCGCACGATGCACGGAGTCGACGAATTTTGTGAGGTCTACTTCGACGACGTGGCGGTGCCGGCAGCACGGATGCTCGGCCGGCCCGGGGACGGCTGGCGGCTTGCGATGGACCTGCTGCCCTATGAGCGCTCAACCTGTTTTTGGCAGCGGATCGCCTACCTCTACGCGCGATTCGACGAACTCATCACCCAAGCAGTCGATCCCGACGATGCCAGCACAGACTCAGACGTGGGATCGGCGTATTTGGCGCTACACACGTTGCGCTGCCGGTCTCGTGCCACCCAGCACCGGTTGGCCGACGGGGAGCCTCTCGGGCCACAGACCTCTATCGACAAGGTCTTGCTGGCCACCGCCGAGCAGCGGCTGTACGACACCGTGCGCGACCTGCTGCCCGGCGTGCTCGAGCTGGACGACACGCCCTGGCGGTCCGAGTATCTGTATTCGCGTGCCGCGACCATCTATGGGGGCAGTGCCGAAATTCAGCGCAATATCATCGCTCGCCGGCTGTTGGATTTGGGCAAGGAGTGAGCGTGGATACCGAGTCCTTGCACCTGCTGGAAGACGCACTGCGAAAGACCATGACGGCGGCCTCGGGTCGCGAACTCGATGAGGCGTTGGCCGGCTTGGGTTGGCTCGAGATGCTCGACGAAATGCCGGAATTCGCAATTCCGTTGGTATTCCGGCTACTCGGGGAGACGGGCGCCCACGCGCCCGTGCTGAACGACGTCGTGCTACGCGCCGCCCAACGCGACGGTGGAGGTACCGTGCCGCTGCCGTTCGCGGGCGGCTGCTGGGTCGTCTGGGAACGCACCGACCGGGCCGGCTCAGCGCTGGGCGGCGACCTGCCGATACAGCGTGTGCCCCAGGGAGATCCGGTACCTCTGGCCGCCGGGCGGCACGCGCTGGGCTGGTGGCTGGTGGGCACAAGCCGCACCATGCTGGCACTGGCCCGCCAGCATGCGTTGGACCGTGTCCAATTCGGCAGGCCCGTCGCCTCGTTCCAGGCAATTCGGCATCGACTGGCCGAGACTTTGGTCGCCGTCGAAGGCGCGGAGGCCACCCTGGTTGCCGCCGCCGCCGAGCCGGACGACTTCGGCTTTCTGCTCGGCAAGGCCGCCGCCGGCCAGGCGGCGTCGATCGCCGCGCGTCATTGTCAGCAGATCCTGGGCGGTATCGGCTTCACCGAAGAGCACGAGCTGCACCGCCATGTGAAGCGTTCGTTGGTCTTGGATGGAATGCTCGGTAGTTCCCGCGAACTGACCCGGGAGGCTGGAGCGACGCTGCGCGCCAAGCGATTTGCGCCGCGACTGGCGCAACTCTGAGCGGCTTGAGAGCCGCCGCATCAGCCGCACACGTCTCCCCGGAAAAGGAATCCATGATTTGCCCCCTGCACAACAGCGCACGTGGCAAATGTGATTGCCACGCACCGGTGCCTAGCACCATCGGTTCGGCCACCGCGCTGCCTTTTGCGTTCCGCTTCCATGGAGAGCAACAAGAGAATAGTATTCTCGTGGCAAGAAAGTTACGATCTCAGACACGTCGTCCCGTGAGGGGGTCTCGCCCACAATGACACGGCGTTCTCCGGTACAGTCCAATCATGTTCTCCCCTCGCGGCAATCACCTGAGCCTGCGGTGACCAGCCCAAGCGAAGAGCCCGCCTGGAAGCAGCGCGCTGTCGAGCGGTCGATCAAGACGGCGAAACTGCGCGCGGCGCAGCGTGTCCAACGCTTCCTGGACGCAGCGCAGGCCATCATCATTGAAAAGGGCAGCACGGACTTCACCGTTCAGGAGGTTGTCGACCGCTCGCGGCAGTCGTTGCGGAGCTTCTACCTGCAGTTCGATGGCAAGCATGAACTGCTGCTCGCCCTGTTCGAAGACGCGTTGAGCCGGTCGGCCGACCAGATCCGCGCCGCGACGGCGAACCACGCCGACCCGATCGAGCGGTTGCAGGTCGCCGTCGAACTGCTGTACGAAGCTTCCCGGCCCGATCCGACGGCGAGAAGGCCGCTGTTCACCGACTTCGCGCCGAGGTTGCTGGTTTCGCATCCAGCCGAGGTCAAGGTGGCCCACGCACCGCTTCTCGCTTTGCTCACCGAGCTGATGGAAGCCGCCAGCGCCGCCGGGGAGCTGCGTGCCAGCATCAATCCACGGCGGATGGCCGCGATGACCATGCAGACGGTCATGTTTATCGCGCAGTCCAGCGGCGGCTCCGATGACGCCACCGTGCATCCCATCACCGCCGACGAAGTGTGGGACTTCTGCTCGCGCGGATTCGTCGGCGACTAGCGCGAGAAGCGCGTTATCCGTCGACGAGAATTTAACTAGTCGGGTGCCCGACCCCTGGACCGATCTGCTCGGTTGTCTACGGCTGCGCACCCGAGACGGCGAGCGGCACGACGCGCCAGACGTCTTGGTGTTCGAGGGCGTTAACCAACAGCTGAATTACCACCGGTTGTTCGGTGGCCAACTCCTTGGGCAGTTCATCCGCGCCGCATGCCTGACGTGCCCGGACAAGACCGTCAAATCGCTGCACGCGGTCTTCGCGAGAGAAGGCCGAGCCGACGACCCGGTCCACTACCAGGCCACGCGCCACCACCAGGGTCGGTCATTCGCGGCCCTGACGATCACCGCCCACCAACCACGAGGTGTATTGGCGACTGGCTCGGTGTGCATGCACACGGCCGAAGACGGCCCCGAGCGCCAGAGCCTAGAGCCCGTTCCGGGGCTGTTGGATGAAAAGCATCGGGTCGAACTGCACCTCAGCACGATTCGAAATGTGGATGCGAACACCAGCCGTCGACGGCGATCTCGCGCCCGCGCTGACCGCCTACGCCACCGACCTCACACTCATCGGAACGGCGCTACGTCACCTCGAAGGTTTCAACCATCGCGGTAACGGAACCGCGTTCACCTCGGCCGTTACCTCCCACACCATCTGGTTCCATCGGCTATTCCGCGCCGATCGCTGGCTACTGCTTCGTCAGCACAGTTCCGGTGCTGGCGCACGGCCGCTGCTTCGGCCGCGGCGACGTTCTCTCCGAGGATGGCTCGCTGGTCGCGTCCTATGCGCAAGAGGCATTGCTGCGCTTTCGCGAGGCCGGCGCTCAAGTCGAGGCTTGACCCGGCAAAAGCGTTCGCATATCGCACATCAGGTGGCTGTTGAGAATCTAATTCTCTTCGGATAAGAATGATAGCTAGCGTAAACGGATTCCACGTTGACACCCGTGGGGCCTGATGACAGAGTTGCCGCAGACGCTGAGAGCTACCAATGCGGTTGCTGCGAACGGCTGCGAAAGGTAAGGCCCTGTGACAGTCACTGCTCCCGACGGCGTCTATTACGACCCGTACGACGTGCAGATCAATGTCGACCCTTACTTGGCGTTTCGGGGGCTGCGTGAAGAAGCACCGCTGTATTACAACGAGCAGCACGATTTCTATGCGTTGAGCCGCTTCGCCGATGTCGACCGCGCGATCGTCGATCACGAAACCTTCAGCTCGGCCCGCGGCGCGATCATCGAGCTGATCAAGGCCAACATCGATATACCGCCCGGTGTGATCATTTTCGAGGATCCACCGATCCACGACGTGCACCGCAAATTACTGGCCCGCATGTTCACGCCACGCAAGATCAACGATCTGGAACCCAAGATCCGGGAATTCTGTGCTCGCAGTTTGGATCCGCTGATCGGCACCGACCGGTTCGACTTCGTCGCCGACCTCGGTGCACAGATGCCGATGCGGGTGATCGGCATGCTGCTCGGGGTACCCGAGGAATACCAAGAAGCCGCGCGCGATTTGACCAACGCGCAGATGCGCACCAAGGCCGGCGAACCGATGAAGCTGGCTGCCGACGGCATGAACACCGGTGAGTTCTTCGCCGAATTCATCGACTGGCGCGCCGAGCATCCCTCCGACGACATAATGACCGAACTGCTGAACGTCGAGTTCACCGACGAGAAAGGGATAACCCGGCGGTTGTCCCGCGAGGAGCTACTCACCTATATCAGCGTGGTCTCCGGCGCGGGCAATGAGACCACCACCCGGCTGATCGGCTGGGCCGGCAAGGTGCTGGCTGAATATCCCGCCCAGCGGCGGGAACTGGCCGAAAACCCCGCGCTCATTCCCCAGGCCATTGAAGAGTTGCTGCGCTTCGAACCGCCGGCTCCGCACGTGGCACGGTACGTGACCCGTGACGTCGCGTATTACGGGCAGACGGTGCCGGAAGGCAGCGCGATGATGATGCTCATCGGCGCGGCTAACCGCGATCACCGTCAATTCCCGCCGGACGGCGACGTTTTCGACATTCACCGAGAAACGCGCCAGCATCTGGCCTTCAGCGTCGGCACCCACTACTGCCTCGGCTCGGCGCTCGCGAGGCTGGAGGGCCGGATCGCTCTCGAAGAGATCTTGAAACGCTTCCCCGAATGGGAGGTCGACCTCAGCTGCGCCGCGCTGTCTCCGACATCGACCGTGCGTGGTTGGGAGGCAATGCCGGCAGTTCTCGGTTGAGCCAAACACAAATCAGGAAATGAGGTAACGATGGCGGGTCGAGTCGAAGGTAAGGTCGCGTTTGTCACCGGAGCGGCCCGTGGGCAGGGCCGCTCGCACGCGGTGCGGTTGGCCCAGGAGGGCGCCGACATCATTGCGGTCGACATCTGCAAGCCGATCCGCGAGGGCGTGACGGACACGGCGATCCCAGCATCGACACCGGAGGATCTGGCCGAGACCGCCGACCTCGTCAAGGGGCACAACCGGAGAATCTTCACCGCCGAAGTCGATGTGCGTGACTACAACGCACTGAAGGCGGCGCTGGACAGTGGCGTCGAGCAACTCGGCCGGCTGGACATCATCGTGGCCAACGCGGGTATCGGCAATGGCGGCGACACGCTGGACAAAACCAGCGAAGAAGACTGGACAGAGATGATCGACATCAACCTGGCCGGGGTGTGGAAGACCGTAAAAGCCGGTGTGCCGCACCTACTCGCCGGTGGCCACGGCGGTTCGATCATCCTGACCAGCTCGGTCGGCGGGCTCAAGGCCTACCCGCATACCGGCCACTACGTCGCCGCCAAGCACGGGGTTGTCGGGCTCATGCGGGCCTTCGCAGTTGAGCTGGGGCAGCATATGATTCGCGTCAACTCGGTGCACCCGACGCACGTGAAGACACCGATGCTGCACAACGAGGGCACCTTCAAGATGTTTCGTCCGGATCTGGAAAATCCGGGCCCGGACGACATGGCGCCGA
Source organism: Mycobacterium sp. (assembly GCF_035570115.1). Lineage (GTDB taxonomy): Bacteria > Actinomycetota > Actinomycetes > Mycobacteriales > Mycobacteriaceae > Mycobacterium. The sequence goes on along the minus strand of NZ_DATMLH010000078.1, from coordinate 37,988 downwards.
TCTGTCAGATGTTCCACACGCTGCCGATCCCGTGGGTAGAGCCTGCCGACGTCAGCAATGCGGTGCTGTTCTTCGCATCCGACGAGGCGCGCTACGTCACGGGTGTCACGCTTCCTGTCGACGCCGGTAGCTGCCTGAAGTAGCCGGCAAGGGGCCGTCGCCGAGCACTCCAGACCATCGGTTAACGTCGGGCGGCATGGACGGTTTCGAAGGTCGGTTCAAAGGAAAAGCTGCCGTTATCACCGGCGGTGCGAATGGTATCGGGTTCGCGACTGCCACCGAGTTCGCTCGCCGTGGAGCACGCGTCGTGCTCGCCGACGTCGACAAGCCCGCGCTGGAACAGGCGGTGGCGCGGTTGCATGCCGAGGGGTTCGACGCGCACCCCGTGATGTGCGACGTCCGGAAACTCGATGACATGGTTCACCTGGCCGACGAGTCATTTCGCCTTCTCGGCCAGGTCGACATTGTCTTCAGCAATGCGGGCATTGTGGTCGCAGGTCCGATCGCACAGATGACGCACGACGACTGGCACTGGGTGATCGACATCGATCTGTGGGGCTCCATCCATGCGGTCGAGGCGTTCTTGCCAAGGCTGCTCGAGCAAGGTGCGGGCGGCAATATCGCCTTCACCGCATCGTTTGCCGGCCTGGTACCCAACGTCGGCCTCGGGGCGTACAGCGTCGCCAAATACGGCGTGGTCGGCCTGGCCGAGACGCTGGCCCGAGAGGTCAAGGAACACGGCATCGGTGTGTCGGTGCTCTGCCCAATGAACATCGAAACCAAACTGCTCTCCAATTCGGAACGACTCCGCGGCGCGGATAACGGGCTGGCATCAACGGCGGTCGTGACGGAGGGGCCGGTGCCGGCTCCGTCCCAGGAGGACGCCCTCGGTGTCGATGAGGTGGCCCGTCTCACCGCAGATGCGATTGCGGCCAACCGCTTGTACGTGCTGCCCCACGCGGCGGCTCGTGCGTCCGTCCGCCGCAGGTTCGAGCGTATTGACCACACGTTCGACGTTCAGGCCGCCGACGGCTGGACCCAGTGAAACGGCCATGCCGCCGCCGGTCACCTCCGCGACCCCGTCGTCGAGCAGGATGTCGGACGGCTTGATTGTCACCGTCCGACAGCCGTTCTCGCGCTGCCGGGCGCCCGGCCGATGACACCCTCGGATTCCAACTCGGCGATCTCGGGTTCGCTCAGCCCGATTTCTGCGAGCAGCTCGTGGTTATGCTGGCCCAGCAGAGGTGCCGGCTGCAGATGGAATCGATCGGGTCCGGCGGAAAACCGCACCGGCACTGTGCTGTGGGCGACTCGGGCATTGACCGGGTGACCGACGTCCTCGAAGAAGCCGCGGAACTGGAGTTGCGGAATGTCGGTCTGGCGATGCGGCTGCAGTACTTTGGCCACGGGGACGCCGGCATCCCACAGGCGCCGGACGATCTCGTCGCCGCTGCGATCCTGACACCAGGCGCCGAGATGCTCGTCGATCAGGTCGTGCCGTTCTCGCCGGCCGGCTGCATCGAACAGCCCGGAATCCATTGCCCACGAGGGCCGGCCCAGCGCCTCACACAACCCCGCCCACTGCTCATCGTTCGCCACGGCGACCGCGACCCAGCTGTCCAGACGACCGAATTCATCGACATCGTCTGTGCGGTAAAGGCTTTGGGGCGCCGAGGTCGGCCCTCGATTGCCTGCCCGCTGTAGCAATGCCCCGTACGCCGAGTATTCGATGACCTGCTCGGCGGCAATGTTGAGTGCAGCATCGATCATCGCGGCCTCGATCAAAGCTCCTTGCCCGGTGCGGCGCCGGTGCTCGAGCGCCAGCAGCAGCGCGTTGACCGCATGCACGCCGGCGTTCGGGTCGCCAACCGAGTACGGCTCGTAGGGGTTTCGGTCCGGATAGCCGGTCAGCCAGCTCACTCCCGACGCGGCCTCGATGACGTAGGCGAATGCCGGGTTGTCTCGCCACGGCCCGTCCAGTCCGAACCCGGGCATCCGCAGCAGGATCACGTCGGGCGAGAGCGCCTGAACGGCCGCGAAGTCCAGGCCGATCTGGTTCAGCACCCGAGGCGTGAAGCTCTCCACGACGACATCAGAGGTTGCGATAAAGCGGCGCAACACGTCCCGCCCCGCTGAGGTCTGCAGGTCGAGGGTCAATCCTTTTTTATTCGTGTTGAGAGCCGAAAAGATCGGCGACCTTTCCCACCATCGGTCTTCGGTAACCGGTACTCCGGCGATCAAGCGGGTGCCGTCCGGTTTGCGAGTGGACTCGACATGGATTACCTCGGCCCCGAGCATGGCGAGAAAATGCGTGCAGCTCGGACCGGCCCAAAAGGTCGTCATATCCAGCACACGTAAGCTCTGGAACGGCAGCCGATCTGCAGTGCCCGGCAGCGTCGACGCTTTCCGCGCCGGCCGACCGGCCCGGCGGTGCTGTGCGGTGTGCTCACCGAGGCGCGGGGCGGGTCGGGGCCGTCGAAGTAGCGCGGGCCGCATCCGATAGGGATGGTCGGGCTGACGGAACCCGTCGCGGGGGTTGGCGACGAATGACCGTCGCCCCCGGAAGTGTTCGAACTCGGCGATGTTGGCGCCGTTCGCCACCGGTGCGTTGGGAATCCGGAAACCGGTGGCTAGGTCGAGGATCTCATCAACGGTCTGGCCGGCAAACCACGCATAGATCTCCTCGGCCTTTTCGTTGGCCTGCTCGGTGATCGATACCGGTCGGTCCTCGTCGATCCAGTCCTGGCGTCCGATCATTGCGCACAGGTCGAACCATTGCTGGGCGGTTCCACATCCCACGTCCACCAGCCCATCCCTGGCCCGGGCAATCCCCGGAACGGTGACCTTGCGGGCATCGCGCCACGGCCGCCCGAGCATCTGGAAATAGGTGACCGGGTAATAGGTAAGCCCCAAGATCTGCGCTTCGAGCATGGACAGATCGATGAGCTCACCCGCACCGCAATCAATCTGCCGTAACCGCGATGCCAACGTCGCCGCGCTGGCATAAGCGCCGGCGAGATACTCACCGACCTGCCCACCGACGAATGTCGGTGCGCGGTCGGGTGAGCCGCGGCCAAGCCCGACGATCCCGCCCGACCACGCCTGCAGGGTGAATTCGGTCGCCGGGCGATCCCGCCACGGGCCTTCGAGCCCGAACGGGGTAATGGACGTGACGATCAGGTGCGGATGGGAACGACGCAGGGCGGCGGGCATGAATGTGTCGCACTCGGCCACCGTCGAACCGCGCGACCACACCACCGCGTCGGCAGAGGCCAATAGGTCACTCACGAACGCGACGTCGCCGTCGATGCCCGGATCGGCGACGACACTATGCTTGGAACACGCCAGGAAACCGAACAAGGCGCCGTCACCGGCGGGTTCGACGCGCGCCCCGGAGGCCGACCAGCTGCGCAGCGGATCACCCAGGGGCGACTCGACTTTGATCACCTGCGCACCGCCGTCGGCCAACAGCTTGGTGCAGTAGGCCCCGGCGATGCCGGTGGAGAGTTCGACGACGGTGTAGCCGTCCAGCGGGCCAGCCTCCGGCTGCGACGGCCGCTCGTCCTCCGCCATTTTCAAGCGCCGACAGCGACGTTGGCCGACGGGCTCGACGTCAGGATTTCCGGGCCGCCGGTCGTGATCAACACCGCCTCGCGGCCGAACACCGCGCCAACACCTTCTTGCCAGACATAGCCGGTAACAGCGAGCACCATCCCCGCTTCCAGCCGTTCCCCGGCAGCTGTCGCCGGCAAGTGCTGCGAAACGACCGGGGGGTCGAATCCCAGACCTAGGCCTCGGGCGATCGGCATCGGCGGCAGCTGCTCCCCCGCCGCCTGGTAGGCGGCCACCAGGTCGGTACCCGGCGCGCCCGGACGGCATGCGTCATACAGCCTGTGCCACAATGCATCCCAACGCCGATACAGATCGGCAGCACCGCTGGGTTCGCCAACAGGCCAGGTGCGTCCGACCTCGCCGGTGTACCCGTTGTCCAGCACGCCCGCCGAGAACGCCACTAAGTCGCCGGGCTCAACCCGTCCGTCCTCACTCGCCCGTCGCCACGGGTGATCGCGTGAGGTCACCCACGCAGCATCTTGGGTCGACGGGGTGCTCACGCCTCCCGCCGCCATGGCCTCCAGCAGGACGCCGGCCAGCGTCTTCTCGCCGACCCCCGGTCGCAGCTCGGCGACTGCCGCGGCCAACCCGACTTCAGCAACCCGGATGGCCTCGCGAAGCGCGCTCACCTCCTCGGCGATCTTGATCCGCCGGGCGGCCCGCATGGCCAGCTCACCGTCGACCAGCTCGGCGTTAGGGAATGCCACCGGCAGCAGCTGCGCAAACCCCGGCGAAAGCGCGTCGGTGCCAACACGTTTGGCGGTCGCTGCGCCCTCGATACGCTTGAGCACCGAAATCGTGTTCATCGGGTTCCAGGTAATGCCGTAAAGATTCTCGTGCGGGATGTCGTCCGGGACTCCTTCGTCCCAGGTGCTGAGCAGATGGATCGCCTCGCTCCGACGGACGAGCACGCAGGTGGGTCCGAACGGGCGGGTGCCTGCCACCCACAGCTGCGGCGCACCGGAGACGTAGCGCACGTTGGCCTGCCGACCCAGCACCAGCACGTCGAGGTCGTGCTGTTCCATCTGGGCCAGTGCCCGCTCCCGACGACCTGCGCGCAGCGCGCGGCCGTCCGGCAGAACCTCAGTCGCCATACGGGTGATAGGGATAGTCGGTCAACGGGATCCAGCCTTCCTCGGTGATGACGATGATCTCTTCGCTGCGATAGCCGCCGGTGCCGTCCTCCCACACCACCGGTTCCAGGACTAACACCATCCCCGGCTCGAAGACGAAGTTCTCATCGAACTCGTCACCGAGGTCGGTTCCGATCATGGGTGTTTCGGCGGCGTTGACACCGATGCCATGTCCCAGATAGAAGTGCGGCAACCATGGCCGGGTGCCGCCGTTGGCTTTGGTGGCCGTTCTGCCCAGCTCGGCGGCGGTGGCACCCGCGCGGGTCACGTCGAGCACCGCATCCATGATTTCCCGCCACTTGGCGAATTGCGCTTGCTGGCGGGCTGTCGGTTCAGCGCCGACCAACCAGGTGCGGCCGAAATCAGAGCAATAGCCCGCGTAGGTGATGCTGACATCGGTCCACAGCACGTCACCGGCGACCAGCTCGCGCTCGGTTGTCAACAGCGGCAATGCCAGATCACCATGGGTGGTCCAGACCCCGTCTGCCTTGGATTGCGGCATCACCTGCCAGATCGGTTCCAGCATGCTGGCCATCGCGCCCAGCTCGAAGGCGCGGCGCAGGAAACCGGCGGACAAGTCGATCTGGCGAATTCCGGGTGCCAACGCGGCCTGTACGTCGACCATCGCTTCGTCGGTGATCCGGCACGCGGTACGCATACAGGACAGCTCGTCGGGAGTCTTGATGAGCTTGGCGGCACCGACAATCTGCGCGGCGTCAGCGGGTCGCCCGGACGGGAAAAGTCGCGACTGCGCGCGCCGCATCGCGCCGGTGAGTTCGTCCACGGCGAGCACCGCCCCGACCGGGACCAGGTCCTCTACCACCCGCGCGAAAGTCTCCACACCTTCGTCGAACTCGAGATAAACCGGGCCGTGCAGGTGGTCGGCCGGCAGCCCCGATTCCGATGCGGCCCCTTCACGGAACGGCAGAAACAGGTGCGGATACGGGTCGTCGGCGAGCACTACCGCAACCGGACGTTCGACATAAGACAATCCGGCGTCACCCAACGGCCAGCTCACCCCGGTGGCGTAGACGACGCTGTTGTTTCCGAGCAGGATCAAGGCATCCACGCCGCGATCGGCCATCGCCGAGCGCAGCCGCACGCCGGTCTCGCGCCGCATCCGATCGAGATCCGGTGTGTCCGGGATATCGAGCGTTGACGTTGGTGCGGCCGAGAACGAAGTGATCGAAGTCATCTAGCAGCCTTAAACACCCAGGAATTCGGTGATATTGCCGCTCACGATCCGCGCCGCCGCCTCAGCGCCGACCGACTCGACAACCGCCGCCAACGACTTCTCGGAATAGCCAAAGGTGCTTTCGTTGTGCGGATAATCGCTAGACCACATCACCTTGTCGACGCCGATCTGGTCGATCAACTTCAGTCCGAGCGGGTCGACCATGAACGATGCGCTCATGTGGTTGTCCCAGTAGTAGCGAACGTCATGCTCCAGCGGGCGATTGAACATGTGCTGATACGACGCCACCAGGTGCTCGGCGTCCTGCAAAGCCCATGGCACCCATGCGATCCCGCCCTCGAACCAGCCGATCCGCAGCCTTGGGTGATCGTCGAGAATCCCGGAGAAGATGTACTTGGCGAACTGTTCGCGGAATCCATCGATATTGATCATCATGCCGACGACGACGCTGTTGAACTGACATGGGCTCTTCGGCGGGGTCTCGCCGATGTGGTGGGCCACCGGGACGCCGGCGTCTTCGATCTCGTCCCATACCGGCTTCATCCCGGTGCTGCCGTAGTCGATCGGAATGCCTTCGTCGTCCTTGCCCGGGTTGAGCGGTAGCAGAAAGGTCTTGAGCCCCAACGATTTCAGCTCCGCGAGCGTCCGGCGAGTGCCTTGTGGATCCCACCAGTTGATCAAGCCCGCGCCGTAGAAGTGGCCGTTTGAACGCTCCTGCAACTCGGCGATGTACTCGTTGTAGATGCGGAACGCGAGCTCGCGAAGTTCCTTGTCCGGGTAGTGGAACAGCGCCAGGATGGCATTGGGGAACGCCAGTTCCTTCTCCACACCGTCCTCGCGCAGCTCCTGAATGCGGGCCTCGATGTTGGTACTAGCCGCCCCGGGCAGGTCGTCGTACTGCATCAACACCGCGCTGAAGTCGCCCGGCAAGAACGACTGTCCTTTGCGTCCGACTTGGTAGGCGCCGTCCTCGTACCAGATTCGCGGCGCCTTGTCCTTGAGGGCCTCTGGAAAACGCTGATAGAAAATGTCGTCGGCCAGCGAAATGTGGTTATCCGCAGAGAAAACCACCGTTCCTTCCGGCAGGCCCACGTTCGTGCCGTTGGCGTGGCCGTGCCGATCCTTGGGTGCGCCGAATCCTCCGGGCGGGTAGAGCGAGACGGCGCTTGTTTGAGTCGACATCATTGACACTCCAATCGGATCCACACGTTTTCGACAGTAGTCATTTCGGATCCCCTGGTGAACGGATTCACCAGGTCACCGGTAGTTCATAGACGCCATATGCGAGCCGGTCGTGCTTGAACGGAATGTCTTCGATTGGCACGGCCAGTTCCAGCGTAGGGATGCGGCGAAGCAGCGTGTGAAAGACGATCTGCAGTTCGGCCCGAGCCAGCTGCTGACCGACGCATTGATGCCTGCCGTAGCCGAATGCGACGTGCTGGCCGGCGCCCGAGCGATGAAGGTACAGCCGCTCGGGTTCGGGAAATGCGTTGGCATCCCAGTTCGCCGGCGCCAGGTCGATGATGATCCCTTCACCGGCGCGGATCACCTCGCCGGCGATTTCAATATCCTCAGCGGCGACGCGGCGCTGCCCGTTCTGAATGATGGACAGGTAACGCAGTAGCTCCTCCACCGCGTTGGCGACGACTTTCGGGTCGTCGGTGTCACGCAGCACGGCCGCCTGATCCGGGTATTGCAGCAACGCCAGCACGCCGAGGCCGATCATGTTGGCCGTGGTTTCGTGCCCGGCGATCAGCAGCCCGGTACCCAGCTGCGCGGCCTCCTTGACGCTGAGCTCTCCGGCCTTGACCCTTTCGGCCAAGTCCGACACCGCATCTGCCGAATCTTCCAGCGGAGTCTCCACCTTGGCCTCGACCAGCTGGGCAAGATATTTGTGCAGACTCATCGCACCTTTGACGGTGTCCTCACCGGTCGCGTAGCGCGCAAGCCCGATATTGGCGTGGTGCTGAAACATCTCGGCGTCCTCATAGGGCACGCCCAGCAACTGGCTGATCACCAGGGACGGCACCGGCAGCGCCAGCGCCGTGACGATGTCGCCCGGCTGCGGTCCGGCCAGCATTGCGTCGATGTGCTCGTCGGTGACCTGCTGGATCACCGGCCGCAGGCCTTCGACCCGCTTGAAGGTGAACGGCTTCGACAGCATTCGCCGAAACCGCGTGTGCTCTTCGGCGTCAGCGGTGAAGACCGACCTGGGGCGCTTGTGCACCGTCGCCAACATGCCCTCGTTCCAGTGCGGAAAGCCGGGCCGCCGGTCATCGACGCTGACGCGAGAGTCAGAGAACAGCGTCCGGACTTCGTCGTATCCGGTGATGAGCCATGGTGTGCTGCCATCCCAGATCCTGACTCTGGACAGCGGTCGCGCCGCTCCGAGTTCCATCACCTCGGGCGGGGGGGCGAACGGGCAGCCGGCTGCCCTTCCCATCGGATATACCGGGGCGTCAGGAACCGCCTGGGTTACGGTGCCGGTGAGGGTGTCGGACACTTCTCACTCCTCGATGTCGATGGCCAGTGCGGGGCAACCCGCGGCGGCTTTGCGCGCGTTGCCGGCCTGTTCGTCGGGCGGGTTCTGGTTCAGCAGAACGACGACTCCGTCATCGTCGCGCTGGTCGAAAAGTTCGGGAGCGTGCATCACGCAGTTGCCTGACGAAGCGCATTTGTCTTGGTCCACAGTCACTTTCATAGCTTTCTACAGCCAGCTTCCTCTAATCGTGCGGGGTGACCGGTGCCAGCCAGAGTCCCACGACCGCGTCGATCAGACCGGAACCGGCGGCCTGCCACGACGAACCCGGCACGGATGCGCCTGCGGCCATTGCCCTCTCACGCTCGGCACAGGTGTGCATCAGCAGGTTCCGGGCCATCAGATTGCGTTCCACCCGAACCTCGATTGGCAGCTCGGGAAGACACCGGTTGATGCCGTCGATCACCTGGACCAGCGATTCAGATGTGAGCGCATCTTTCACCACGATGTTGTAGTAGGCCGGATCGGTCATCACTTGCGCGGCGAAGCGCGCGTACCAGGTCGGGTTGCCGAGCGCTGCGAGGTGGTCGGTCAATGGACGTACCAGACACGCCACCCAACTCCGCATATCGTCGCCGGCCCCCGATCGCAGCGTCTCGGCGACCATGCTTTCGCGCAGCTGCTCGATGGCCACCCGATGCCGCTGCTCGATGGCCCGCACCAAATCGGTTTTGGTGCCGAAGTGGTAGCCGACTGCGGCATTGTTGCCCTGACCGGCAGCCTCGCTGACCTGTCGATTAGAGACCGCGAAGACTCCATGCTCAGCGAATAGTCGCTCGGCCGCGGTCAGGATCGCCTCCTGGGTCGTGCTGGCGCGGTCGCCGCGCGCAGCCCTAGCGGTGGTCACCTGGCCAGTCAACGCCCTGACACCGATTAAGTCAAGCGATTGATTTAATCGCTGCGGTCGCTACGGCGCCGGGTCACCTTTCCCGCGACCGTGCCGCCGTCCACCGGCAACACGGTTCCAGTGACATACCTGGACCGGTCGCCGGCCAAGTACAACGCGGCCTCCGCGATGTCTGCGGTGGTGCCCTCCCGCTTCAGCGGCCGGTCGGCTCGCATCTGTTCCCGGATCGCATGCTCGAAACGCGCCAGCTCTTCTGGCGACTTCCCCGTGGTCGTAGTGGCCAGCAGCGGCGTCGGTATGTTGCCCGGCGCGATCGCGTTGACCCGGACTTCGTAGTGCGCCAACTCGATTGCGGCAGACTTGGTGAACATGATGACCGCCGCCTTGGACGCGCGGTACGTCATCACACCACCGCCGGCTTGAATCCCGCCGATCGATGACATGTTGATGATCGAGCCGCCGCCGCTGGTCGCCATCTGCCGGGCCGCGTCGCGGGTACCGGCCATCACGCCCAGCACGTTGACTGACATGACGCGGTGGAAATCGGCGAGGTCATCGTCGAGGAAACTGCGGTGCATCTTGCTGGAGATTCCGGCGTTGTTCACCATCACGTCCAGCCCACCGAACGTCTCGACCGCACCAGTGACCAGCGCACCGACCTGATCGGGGTCGGACACATCGGTCAATCGAAAGGCCGCGTCGGCGCCCAGGGTGGCGGCGAGCTCTTCGCCGCGATCGCGCTCGACGTCGGCGATGACCACCCGCGCGCCTTCCGCCAAAAACTTCTCGACGATGCCGGCACCGATGCCCGAAGCGCCGCCCGTGACGATCGCGACCTTGCCGGCCAGTTCGTTGACCATGTCGACGAGTTAATCGGCGCGACACCGGTTAAGTCAAGCGATTGATTTACCCAACGGCTCCGCAGCCCGCCACGGCCTGGTGCTACGTTCCGCTCGGCGAGGCTATTTGTTTGCTTCGAATTTTCTTGGCGTTGGCCTAGAACAGCCACGGTTTCGTAGTGTCGGCAGGGTTCCGTGGTCCGGCCTGAGCGGGTGGCACGGTGAAAGCCGTCGTCACCCCCGATCGTTCAAAGGAAACGATTTGAAAATCAACCGATTTGGCGTCGCGCTAAGTGTGCTGGCCACCGGTGCGCTGATGCTGTCCGCGTGTGGAAACAACAACACGACAAATGAAGGCGGTGCCACGTCTGGCTCGGCCGGTTCGTCAGCGGCCAATGTGAGTTGTGGCGGGAAGCAGACGCTGAAAGCCAGTGGATCCACCGCCCAGGCGAACGCGATGGCCCGGTTCGTCAACGCCTTCGAACAGGCATGTTCAGGCCAAACCTTGAACTACACGGCTAATGGCTCAGGGGCCGGGATAAACGAGTTTTTGGGTAACCAGACCGATTTCGGCGGCTCGGACGTCGCACTGAAGGACGACGAACACACCAGAGCACAGCAGCGGTGCGGCTCGCCGGCGTGGGACCTGCCGGCGGTGTTCGGCCCGATCGCGGTGACCTACAACGTCGACGGCCTGACCTCACTGAATCTGGACGGGCAGACCGCGGCGAGAATCTTCAACGGCACCATCAAGGCCTGGAACGATCCGGCCATCGCGGCGCTCAACGCCGGCGCTAACCTGCCCGCACTCCCGATACACGTCGTCTTCCGCAGTGACCAGTCCGGCACGACGGACAACTTCCAGCAATACCTCGATGCCGCATCGGACGGTGCATGGGGCAAGGGCCACGGAAAGTCGTTCAACGGCGGCGTCGGCGAAGGCGCCAAGGGCAACGATGGCACCTCGGCGGCCATCAAGAACACCCCGGGCTCAGTCACCTACAACGAATGGTCGTTCGCCCAGGCGCAGAAGCTGAACGTGGCCAGGATCGTCACTTCGGCCGGCCCCGACCCGGTGACGATCAGCGCCGATTCGGTCGGCAAGACGATCGCCGGCGCAAAGGTGAAAGGGCAGGGCAACGACCTGACCCTTGACACTGTCTCGTTCTACAAGCCGACACAGCCGGGCGCCTATCCGATCGTGTTGGCTACGTATGAGATTGTCTGCTCCAAATATCCGGACAGCCAGGTCGGCACGGCCGTGAAGGCGTTCCTTCAGGCCACCATCGGTCCCGGTCAAAATGGGTTGGCGGACAACGGATATATTCCCATTCCCGACGCATTCAAGTCGAGGTTGTCGGCCGCGGTCAACGCCATCGCGTGATCCAGAGCCATCGTGTCGACCGCACGACGCCTGCGCTGACGGCTAGCGACGGAAATAAGGCACGGCGCGGCGACCGGCTGTTCGAGTCGGTCGCCGCCCTCGCCGGCTCGACGATCATGCTCGCGATCGCTCTGATCGCGATCTTCCTGCTGGTCCACGCCATCCCATCATTGCGCGCCAACCACGCGAATTTCTTCACCAGTGCCCAATTCGACACCACCCACAGCAACGCCCTGGCCTTTGGCATCCGTGACCTCTTCATGGTGACGGTGCTGAGCTCACTATGGGCCCTGGCCTTAGCGGTACCGATTTCGATCGGGATCGCCGTGTTCCTGACGCAATATGCGCCGGCAAGACTTTCCCGCCCTTTCGGCGCGTTAGTCGACCTGCTCGCTGCGGTGCCGTCGATCGTCTTCGGGTTGTGGGGGATTTTCGTGCTGGCACCCCAACTCGAGCCGGTCGAAGCATTTCTCAACCGCGAGCTGGGATGGTTCTTTCTGTTCAAGGGCGGCAACGTCTCATTGGCCGGGGGCGGCAATATCTTCACCGCCGGCGTCGTGCTTGCCGTGATGATCCTGCCCATCATCACCTCGGTATCGCGAGAAGTGTTCCGGCAGACCCCGAATACTCACATCGAAGCGGCGCAAGCATTGGGCGCGACAAAGTGGGAGGTGGTGCGGATGACCGTGCTGCCGTTCGGTCGTAGCGGTGCCGTCGCTGCATCCATGCTCGGATTGGGCCGCGCTCTGGGCGAAACCGTGGCCGTGTTGATCATCTTGCGCGCCTCGGCCCGTGCCGGGATTTGGTCGCTTTTCGACGGTGGCTACACATTCGCCTCCAAAATTGCGTCTGCGGCGAACGAATTCAGTGATCCACTGCCGACAGGTGCCTACATCTCGGCTGGATTCGTGCTGTTCGTCCTCACGTTCATCGTCAACGCAATCGCCCGCACAATCGTTGGCCGGGCGGTCAAGCAATGAGCGTCTCCACCCTCAACCTGCCCGTCAAAGATGGGGCGGTTCAGCCGGTCAGTATCGGGCGGCGGATCAAAAACAACATCGCGACCGTGCTTTTCGTCGTTTCCTTTGTCAGCGCGTTGGTACCGCTGGTCTGGCTGCTGTGGGTTGTCATCCAGCGCGGCTGGTACGCCATCACGCAGCCCGGATGGTGGAGCCACTCACTGCGCGGAGTGCTACCGGAACAGTTTTCCGGCGGGGTTTATCACGCCATCTATGGGACCCTGGTGCAAGCCGGGGTGGCGGCTATCCTGGCCATACCACTGGGATTCATGACCGCGGTGTACTTGGCCGAATACCGTTCCAGTCGCCTGGCGCGGTTCACCAGCTTCATGGTTGACGTGCTGGCCGGGCTGCCCTCGATCGTCGCGGCCCTGTTCATCTTCAGCCTGTGGATCGCCACCCTGGGATTCCAGCAGAGCGCGTTTGCGGTATCACTCTCGTTGGTCTTGCTGATGTTGCCGGTCGTGGTGCGGTCATGCGAGGAGATGCTCAAGTTGGTGCCCGACGATCTGCGAGAAGCCAGCTACGCCTTGGGTATTCCGAAATGGAAAACCATCATGCGGGTCGTGGTCCCGATCGCGATGCCGGGCATCATTTCCGGCGTTTTGCTGTCGATCGCGCGGGTTATGGGCGAAACCGCGCCGGTGCTGGTCCTGGTCGGCTATAGCCGTTCCATCAACTTCGACATCTTCAACGGCAACATGGCATCGCTGCCGCTGTTGATCTACACCGAACTCAACAATCCCGAACACGCCGGCTTCCTGCGGGTTTGGGGCGCCGCTCTGACATTGATCCTCGTGGTGGCGGCCATCTATCTGGTGGCCGCGGCAGCCAATCGCGTGATCACAATCCGCAGACGCTGAAGCACGCGGCTCAGGCAGCTCCGTCGGCATCCGCCAGAAACTCCAGCAGCAGCTCGTTGACGATCGCCGCTTGTTCAATCTGCGGACAGTGGCCGGCCGCCTCGACCACGGCTGACCGGGCCCCGGAAATCTGGTCTGCGATCTCTTTTGCCCAGCCCGGCGGAAGAAGCTTGTCGCACGCGCCCTCGAGGACAAGTGTCGGAACCGAGACACGTTCGTAGGCCCGTGTGCTCGACGGGGTCGGTGGTGGCGGCGCTCCCGGCCGGCGAAAACGGGCCGCGGCGAGTGCCTCCCACGCACCGGGAGCGGTGCTGGATTCGTGACGGCGCCGCACATATTCGTCGTCCGCCGGATAGCACGGGTCATGAAACAGCGCCTCGACGATCCGGCGCATGGCCGGCACGGTCGCGTCGTAATCATAAAGCGCGTCCATGTGCTGGTTGCGTTGGATTTCGCCGCCGCCGCAGATGGCCACTAAGCTCTGCATCGGTAGCACCGGGCAGTCCGACGTCGCGTCGGTGAGCAAGTTGATGGCGCCCATCGAATTGCCGACGAAATGCGCGGAGTCGACCCCGAGCTCGTTGCAGAATTGCGCGATGTGTCGTATCCGCATACCGCGCCCGTCGTTGAAGTCGATGACTTTGGCCGACTGGCCGAAGCCCAACATGTCGGGCGCCAGCACTCGATACCGCTCGACGAGTGCAGGTATCGTTCGCTCCCAGCCGATCTCGGCGCTGACGCCGAACTCGCCACCGTGCAGCAGAATCACCGGTTCGCCGTCCCCCGCCTCCAGGTAGCTAGTGATCAGCCCGTCGACCACGACCGTTCTGCGTCCAATGTCCATGAGACCCTTACTTGATCGCGATGGGGTTCACGGGCGAGCCAACCGCACCAACGACTCTCAACGGGGGGGCGATGAGCTGAAACTCGTACACACCGTCGGCCGCACAGTCCGCCGCCAGTGCGGTGAGATCCCAGTACTCGCCGAGCACCAGGCCCATGTCGCGCAGGCACAGCATGTGCATGGGCAGAAACGTTCCCTCGACCCCGGATACCGGGTCTTCGACCATGAGATTATCGGCGGCCACCGCCGCGATGTCGTGGTCATGGAGCCAAGAGGCGCAACGCCAGTCCAGCCCGGAGCCAGGCTCGGCCCCATTGCCGGTATCCAGAAACCTTGCCCACCAGCCGGTTCGGATCAGTACGATGTCGCCGCGCCCGACGGTAACGCCCTGCGACCGGGCGACGTCGTCGAGTTCGGCCGCGGTGATCGGATTGCCGAGCTCCAGAAAAGTCTCCACACCGCGATGGCGAACGAGGTCCAGTAGCACGCCACGCGAGGTGATGCCCTTGACGTCAACTTTCTCGATGCCGCAGTGGAATGCACCGAGGCTCGTCACCGAACTCGCCGGAAAGCCGTTGTAGAGCTGATCGTCGTAGTAGACGTGGGAGAGCGCATCCCACTGGGTTGCCGCCTGCAGCGGCATGATGATCATGTCGTCGTTGAAGCGGAAAGGATTGTCCTGGAAGTATTTCCCGAGCTCCGCCGCCCCAGGGTTGCGGGCCCACTCCGGCCCGTAGCGGGCCAACGTGTTCACATCGCCACCGTCCACCGTCATCACATGGATCGGGTTGTGCCGGAACTTGAAGGCGCCCTGCGGGCCCGACGAGCCGAAGTCCACACCGAGGGGAAACACCTTGCCGTGCTTGACCAGACTAGCTGCTTGCGCAACCTTGTCCGCGGTGATGAAGTTGAGTGTGCCAAGCTCGTCGGCATCTCCCCAGCGTCCCCAGTTGCAGACATCGCGTGCGACCCGGCGAAAGTCGGTCAGGCTGGCCACAGCGCGCGCCCTTCCTCAAGTTCACGCGCGATGGCCGCGCCTATATTGCCGCCGTCGACCCACAGGACTTGTCCCGAAATATAGCTGGCCGCTTGGCTATTCAAGAATACAAGCACAGCGGCCTGCTCGGCCGGCTCGGCGACCCGGCCAAGGGGTTTGGGGATGTCATCGAGGTACCGCTGGCCGTAGGCAGTGCGCAGCTGGTCGAGAATCGGGGTCTCGGTTACGCCCGGTCCAGTGCAGTTGATCCGAATACCTCGAGCACCGAGCGCGGCGGTATTTCTCATGGTGTAAAGGATGATCGCTTCCTTCGACAACCGGTAGCCCCCGCCGGCCAGCGCGTCCGGATGGCGGTGACACCACTCGATTCCCTCGGGCATCGTGCGGGTGTTCAGCAGTCCGCCGACGACCTGCTGATGCTCCCGGTAGGCGGCCGCCACCAGCGAGGACACACTCACGATGGACGATCCAGCCGGCATTTTCTCCGAGATCGCCTCGGTGACCTGCCGTAAGCCGAGGAAGTTGATCGTGACGACGCGCAACGGGTCGCCGATTCCGGACGAGACGCCGGCGATGTTGAACAGCGCATCGACGTGCCGGCCTATCGACGCGACGGCACGGTCGATGGACGCCGGGTCACTCAGGTCGAGGGCGTGGAATTCGGCGATGTCGGACGTAGGTGGATGCTGATCCAACCCGACGACGTCGGCCCCAAGCTCGGTGAGCTGCCTGACGACGTGGGCCCCGATCCCCGACGCACACCCGGTCACCACGGCACGGCGACCGTCGTAACGCCACAGCTCGTCGATCTGTCCCAACTGTCAGACCACTTCCGGTTTCACGACTGCTGATCTTTCTGCTCTTTGAGACGCTGCGCAGCCTGGACGCGACCTTCGTTGATTTCGGCCATGGCCTCGGGGATCTCGCTCGCGGTGAACTTTCCTCCCCGGCCGGTGGGCAGGCCGCCGAACGAGTAGCCCTCGTCAAACTGCGGGGCGGTCGACTCCCGACGACGCGCCTCGATCTTCTCGACGACCGGCGCTAACCGCTTGGCCTTGTCGGCCACCGCCTTTGCATCGCGCTCGATGAATTCCGGCAGCACTTCTCTACCCATCAGCTCGATGGATTCCATGGTGCCTTCGTGGCTGCGCGGGTTGAGCAGCAAGATGATCTCGTCGACGCCGCTGTCCTCATAACCGCGCAGGAACTCCCGGACGGTGGCCGGCGACCCGATGGCCCCGCGACCGGGGCCGTACGCCAGCGTCGGATCCTTCTCGCATTCTTCGAGATAGCGCTTCCACACTCCAGTCCGCCCAGGCGTGTGGATACCGGTCATGTAGTAGTGCATGATCCCGAACGAGAAAAATCCGCCACCCATCCCGAGGCGCTTGACTGCCTGCTCGTCAGTCTTAGCGACCATCATCGACAGGTCACCTCCGATGGCGAGGATGTTCGGGTTGATCTGCGGGGTGATCGGGACGCCGCTTTCCTCGAGTTCTTTGTAGTAGCCGTTCACCCGCTCGGTGAGCGGACCGGGACCGGTGTAAGCGAAACTCAGCGCGCCGATGCATTTCTGGGCGGCCATCTGCACCGACGCCGGCCTGGTGCAGGCGACCCAAACCGGCGGGTGCGGCTTCTGCAGCGGTTTGGGGATGACGTTGCGAGCCGGCATTTCGATGTGCTCACCCTTGAACCCGGTGAAGGGCTCCTCGATCATGCAGCGGATCGCCACCTCCAGCGCCTCTTCCCATTGGGCACGCTTGTCAGCGGGGTCGATGCCGAAGCCCCCCAACTCGCCGATCGAGGAAGATTCGCCGGTGCCGAACTCGACTCGGCCGTCAGAGATCAGATCGAGGGTGGCGATACGTTCGGCGACCCGGGCGGGATGGTTGACGGCCGGCGGGAGGTGCATGATGCCGAATCCCAGCCGGATGTTTTTGGTCCGCTGGCTGGCCGCGGCCAGAAACATCTCCGGAGCGGTGGAGTGACAGTATTCCTCGAGGAAGTGGTGCTCGGTCAGCCACACCGTGGAGAAACCGGCCTTGTCGGCCGCCTCGACCTCGTCGAGGCAGTCCTTTAGCAGCTCATGCTCGTCGTCCGGCTGCCATGGGCGGGGCAGGGCGAATTCGTAGAACAATGAGATTTTCAATTGGTACCTCCCGGAACAATCGAGTGAGTTGAGCTCGTGTTGACAAGGTGCTTGGCCGCGACGTAGCCGAAAGTCATTGCCGGACCGATGGTCGCGCCAGCACCGGCGTAGCTGCGTCCCATCACCGCCGCCGATGTGTTGCCCACGGCGTACAGGCCGGGTACGACGGTGTCGTCGCCGCGTAGCACCCGGGCGTATTCATCCGTGCGCAGACCACCGGATGTGCCGAGGTCGCCGAGAACGACCTGAAAGGCGTAGTAGGGCGGCTTGCCGAGCGGATACAAGTTCGGATTAGGCAGGGTCGGGTCGCCGTAGTAATTATCGTAAACGCTGTCACCTCTGCTGAAGTCGTCGTCGTGGCCGCGCTGGGCTAGTTCGTTGTAGCGCGCGGCGGTCTCGCCGAGTTGGCCGGCCGGCACCCCGATCTTGGCCGCGAGTTCGTCCCAGCTCTTCGCCGCTTTGACCACACCCGACTGCAGCCAGGCAGCCGGAATCTTTCGCCCGGTGGGGACGGGCGCGCCCGGGATCTTCGGCAGCGGAAGATGTCCGGCGACGACGTAGCGATTCCACGACCGATGGTCGGTGATAAGCCAACAGGGGATGTGGGTGACACCGGATTTCTGACCGTCGATCATCGCGTGACCGAAGTCCATGTAGGGCGCCGCCTCGTTGATGAATCGCTTCCCCGCGCCGTTGACGATGAACTGCGACGGCATCATTCGCTCGTTGAGCATGAATTGCATTCGACCATCGGGCCATTGGATGGCCGGAAACCACCAGGCTTCGTCGAGCAGGTCGGCGGCGGCACCGACCCGCTGGCCAGCCCGAATGCCGTCGCCGGTGGCGGCGGGGTTGCCGAAACTCCAATCCTGTTCCACGATCGGCTGGTGCTCTTTTCGCCATGCGAGGTCGTGGTCGAATCCGCCGGTCGCCAGGATAACCCCTCGCCTGGCGCAGATCCTCAGCGGTGTACCATCTTTCATGATGATCGCGCCGGTCACCGATCCGTCGTCGTCGGTGAGTAATTCCGTCATCGGTGAGTCCAGCCACAGCGGGATACCGCGGTCCTTCATCGCCAGCCGCAGCCGCGCGGCCAGCGACTGGCCGATCGCGGCGATTCGATCCCCGAAGACACGGGCCCGGACCATGCGCCACACCAGCTTCACCAGGACGCCCTTGCCCGCCCATGACTGGCGCACCCGGTAGAACGACCGAAGCTCTTTGGGCCCCAGCCAGATTCCCCTGGGCGCCAGCGCTAACGGCTGTAACAGATGTTGTTCTTCCTCCGCCAACGTGCGCAAGTCGATCGGGGGGACGTTGATCGTGCTGCCGAGCTCGGAAGCACCCGGCAATTCCGGGTAGTAGTCGGCATAGCCAGGCTTCCAGACGAACTCGAACCACGGGCTGAGGTGTTCGAGGAACTCCATCATTTCCGGCGCCGAGTCGACGTATTGCCGGATCCGCGCATCGCCGACCAGGCCATCGGTGATCCGCCGCAGGTAGTCGACGACACCGTCCGGCGACGGCGAGTAGCCCGCCCGGCGTTGCGCCGGCGCTCCCGGTACCCAGATGCCACCGCCGGAAAGCGCGGTGGAACCGCCGAATTGGCTGGACTTTTCGACGACCAGCGTCTCCAGACCAGAAGCGTGGGCAGCCAGCGCCGCCGTCATGCCGCCGCCTCCAGAACCGATCACCAGTACGTCGACTTCGTGTGTCATCGGCGCCGCTCCTCATCGCGTCGCTCTGCATCGTCGCGGGCGCGGCTCATTTGCGCCGCTCCTCCTCATCGCTTCGCTCTGCATCGTCGCCGGCGCGCGTCATGTCGCCGGCACCGCCGTTCTCACCGCAAAGCCGGCGATCAGATCGGGGGCCGGCTTGTAGTAACGCACTCCCGTCTGGTACGGACCGGCCGCCGCGAGTGCCGCGAAAGCGGCCACCCAGGTGCGGATCTCGTGTGCGGAGTTGCCGCCCTCTGCAGCGATGAACGAGTTCGACCACCTATCCAAGTCGTCGAGTTGTCCGCCGTCGAGGATCTCGAGGAATTGGCGATCCCACTCGGGATTGAGGGGCTGCAGTTCGCTGCCTCCGTCCGCGAAGGCCTTGGCCGCTTCCATCACCGCTGCCTGGCGCGCGAGGCGCTGCTCAGGCGTCATTGGTCGGCCCTGCACGATTCTTTCCACGACTGCCGGAGTCGCCGTTGCCAGCGTCGGGACCGGCGGATCGTGTGACAGCCCACCGGATCCCACCACCAGGACCCGCTTGTTCAGGGTGGCCAGAAAGCTGCCGACAGCGGTGCCGAGCGTGCGGCAGCGATGCAACGGCCCGAGCGGGGTGGCGACCGAGTTGATGAAGATCGGTATCACCGGATGCGCCGTGACCGCACCGAACAATTTCTCCAGCGGTTGAACGGTGCCGTGATCCACGTCCATGTCCGCCGATATGGCGATGTCGACGCCCGCGGACAGGACCGCCTTTGCGCAGGCAACCGCGGTGGCTTCCGGAACATCCAGCGGCCCTTTGTGGGTGCCGTAATCGCCGACTCCCTGGGCTTCGGTGCCGATGCAGAACGGTGGCATCAGCTTGTAGAAGAAGCCGTTGTAGTGATCGGGGGCGAATATGACGACGAGCTCCGGGTTGAAGGTCTCGACGAATTCCCGTGCCTGCGCCAGTGCCGTGTCAATGTCGTCAAGGAGGTCCCGCGACGGCCCGGGCAGATTCAGTAGCGGGCTGTGGGACATACAGCACAGGGCTAGCGGCATGGTTTCCTCCCGGTATCAGGGCGAGGACGTCGAGGAGTGAGGCACTGAGGTCGGGTGCGAGTTGAGCGATGCAGGCGCCCGCGATGCAACGATCGGGGCGCAGGAACAGCACCGATTCTTGTTGGGTGTCGAACCAGGCTTTGAGATGACCGCCGCGGTCCCCGACGACCACGACGTCCGGATCGTCGTGGCCGGTCCAGTGCAGCTGGCACAGCGGCCGCGCTGCCACGAACTTTGCGCCCAGCGCCTTCCAGTTCGCAAACGCTGTGGCGCGGAGGATTTCGCGCGGATTGTTGTTCCAGCACAGTACGGCGAACCCTCCGCCCAGGACGTCGTCGAGCAGGACATTCTGGTGTTCGCGGGTGTCCACCCGAGGTTGCACGAACAAGGTGCCGACCGGCGAGTCGGCGCGACGCGGCTCGGAATGCACGACCGCCCCCTGCTCGTATCGCGGCATCGGCTTGAACCGCATCTCCAGCACATACCTCTTGAGCGAGGGCACAATTGACGCGGACCGCACCAGAAGATCGCGAGCCGCGGCGACTCGCGGGTTGGTCGGGGAGATGACGCGCCCCACCATCGTCGACAGGTCGATCATCGCCCGGGCGTGCTTGCGGCGCTCCGCGTCATAGCTGTCGAGCAACGCATCCTCGGCGTACCCGGTCACCACCGCCGCAAGCTTCCAGCCCAGATTCGTCGCGTCCCGGATACCGCTGTTGTAGCCCTGTCCCTGCCACACCGGCATCAGGTGGGCGGCGTCTCCTGCGAGCAGGAGACGCCCACGACGAAACGCCCCGGCGATGCGCGAATGATGGGTGTAAACCCGGTGCCGGATCACGTCGACTCGGTCGGGATGCGGGACGAATGAAGCGAGCATTCGCGAGAGGAAGGCCGGATCCTCCGCCTGCTCGTCGGTCTCGTTGGCGTGAATCATGAACTCGAAGCGGCGAATCCCGTGTGCGATCGAGATCGAGGCGTAGGGGCGCCGCGGGTCGGCGCCGACCTCGCTGTTGGGATGTCCGAGCGGATCGTTGGCGACGTCGACGACCAACCAGCGTGTCGGCGAGGTGGTGCCGTCGAAAGACACCCCCATCAGCCGCCGAGTGGTGCTCCGCCCGCCGTCACAGCCGACCACGTAACGTGCCCGCAGATTCTTCCGCCCAGCCTCCCCGTCGAGTTCGACCGTTACCGCACCGTCGGTTTCTGCGCATGAGGTCATGGGGTGGCCCCACCACACGTCAACGTGCTCGAATCTGTCTAACCCGCTGAGCAACTCGGCGTCGACCAACGGTTGCACGAAGCCGTTGCGTTTGGGCCAGCCGAACCGCGCGTCCGGCGGCGCCATTTCGGCCAGCACTCGACGCTTGGCGTCGACGAATCGCAGGATCTGGTTGGGCACCGTGTGAGGCAGAATGCGATCGACCAGACCGATCGCCTGAAAGGTCCGCAGCGACTCGTCGTCAAGACCCACACCGCGGGGATAATCGATCAGCGTCGCGCGTTCGTCGACCACCAGTGTGCGTACGCCCTGCAGGCCAAGGATATTGGCCAGGGTCAGGCCGACCGGGCCCGCGCCGACGACGACGACGTCGACCTGGTGGACCTCTTGGTCATGACCCACAGTCAGCGCCCCAGCAGGAAGTCGAGATGCAGGCGGTTAAAGGTCTTGGCGTCCTCGTACTGCGGCCAGTGACCACAACCGGGCATCAGCTCAAACCGCGCGCCGGGGATCATCGACGCGATTCGGCGGCCCTCAGTGACATCGGCGGTCGGGTCATCGCTGGTCCACAACACCAGGGTGGGTGCGGTGATCGCCCCATACTCGGCCGGGCCGAGCAGGTTGCGCGCCCGAATCTCTGGATCCTGCAAGGCCATGATGTCGCGCATCGCCGCGACGAAGCCCGGCTGGCGATATACCCGCTGCCGACTGGCGACCAAGTCGTCGTAGTCCTTGGACTTGTCGGCCATCAGCCACTTGATTCGCGCTTGCACGGTTTCCCAGGTCGGGTTTTCCGCAGCCGCCATCGACAGGGTGATGATTCGCTTCATCACCTCGGGGTCAGCCTGCGAACCGCCGGCGGTGTTGAGGACCAGCCGGTCAACCCGGTCGGGATGGTCGACGGCAGCGCGGGCCGCCACCCAGCCGCCGAGTGATTCGCCGGACAGGTTGGCGTGCTCGGTGCCGATGGCGTCGACGACCGCCATCAGGTGTTCGACATAGTGGGCGACCTCCAGCGGGTGGCCGGGTTTGTCGGTGTAGCCGTGCCCCAGCATGTCGATCGACCAGGTCCAGAAATGCTCGGCGTGCGCTTCTAGATTGCGGACATACGCCTCGGCATGGCCACCCGATCCGTGCAACAGCACCAGCACCGGCTTGGCCGAATCGCCCGATCGCAGGTAGCGGG
Organism: Mycobacterium sp.; assembly: GCF_035570115.1. GTDB lineage: Bacteria > Actinomycetota > Actinomycetes > Mycobacteriales > Mycobacteriaceae > Mycobacterium. The sequence goes on along the minus strand of NZ_DATMLH010000078.1, from coordinate 15,403 downwards.
TTCGCACGCCGCCGGCATCGAGGTAGCCCTGCTCGAAAGGGACGCCCTGCAGATCGCTCCACACGCTTTCGTGCTCGGCCACCGGTTCCTCTCTTGTTATGGCGCGCGGCCCCTAACGGAAATTTTGTTCTCGTTGAACGCCAACACCCTGTGCTAAAATCGCACATTGATGTGCACTATGTATAGAGCATCACTCTCCGCCGGTTGTCTGTCAAGGGAAGCGCAGGTCGCGTTGGCCGCCCCCACCCCGGAGCGCTGACATGGCGGAGACGCGGACCACCACCGCGCCCGGTTCGCAAACCCTGGCCCGGGGGCTCACTGCGCTGCAGCTGGTAGCCGATGCCCCGGCGGGGCTGACCGTGCAGCAGGTCGCCGATGGCGTCGGCGTGCATCGGACGATCGCCTATCGCCTGCTCGCCACGCTTTCCCAATTTCGATTCGTCGCCAAGGGTGAGGACGGACGCTATCGGCCGGCCGCGGGTCTGGCGATTCTCGGCGCGTCGTTCGACCGCAATGTGCGCCAATTGAGTCTGCCGACCCTGCGCGCGCTCGCCGACGCTCTGGGTACCACGGTGTCGTTGCTCGTCGCGGAGGGCGACCAGCAGGTGGCCATCGCGGTGATCGTCCCCACCCAAGTCGCCTACCAGCTGGCCTTCCACGAGGGCAGCCGCTACCCGCTGGACCGGGGGGCCGCGGGCATCGCGTTGTTGGCGAGCATGCCCGCCCGCCCGGACGAACGCGACCTCGTCGCCCGCGCCCGCGAGCAGGGCTGGGTGATTACCCACGGCGAGATCGAGCCGAACACCTACGGCCTGGCCGTCCCGGTGCGGCGTCCAGCACCGTCGCCGCCGACTTGCATCAACCTGATTTCGCACCGGGAGGACGTGGTGATGCGCGGCCAGGGCGCAGTCATCAAGGCAGCCAAGGAATTATCGGCGCTACTTAGCTGACCTGAGCTGAAAGGAAACGAGCTAATGCCGTCTTGGGACCACGAAGCCGATGTCGTCGTACTGGGCAGCGGCGGGGCCGCTCTGACCGCCGCACTCACCGCGGCGGCCAACGGCGCTTCGGTTGCGGTCTACGAGAAGGCCGCGACTGTCGGTGGCACGACAGCGGTTTCGGGTGGCGTGGTGTGGATCCCCGCGCATAAGCGAGCGACCGACGGCGAATTGACGGTAGATGATGCGCTGAAGTATCTCGACGCGCAGTCGTTCGGCTCGATGGACCAGGCGCTGGTCGAGACGTTTGTGCGAACCGGTCCGGCGATGCTCGACTTCGTCGAGGCGCACAGCGGATTGCACTTCGAGATCGCCGATGGTTTCCCGGATTACAAACCGGAGTTGCCCGGCGGCCGGCCGACCGGGGGACGATCGCTGACCGCAGCTCCCTTCGATCTCGCCAGACTGGGCGAATGGCGGGATCGGATCACCTCGTTCCCGGCTGATTGGTCCAACGTCGGTTTCGACGCCGAAACCCGGGCGAGGCTGCACGCGGCTATCGATGAGAGCACAACGGATCTGTGTGTGGCGGGGACCGCGCTGATTGCCGGTCTGCTCAAGGGATTACTGGACTCCGGTGTCACGCCCGTCACGAATGCCCGGGCCGAGGAGCTTTACGCCGAAGGCGGCGGGATTGTCGGGGTCCGGATCAGCCGCGCCGGAGAGCAACTGAGGGTGCGCGCCCGTCACGGCGTCATCCTGGGCACCGGCGGATTCGAATGGGATCCGTCATTGGTCAACGCCTTCCTGCGCGGACCGATGCACGGCGCCGTCTCGCCGCCCAACAACACCGGCGACGGGTTGCGCATGGCGATGGCGCACGGTGCCGATCTGGCCAATATGGGCGAAGCGTGGTGGGTGCCGATCGTCCAGATCCCGGGCGACACGATCGACGGCAAGCAGCGCAGCCGCAGCGTACGCCTGGAACGAACTCGCCCACGCAGCATCATCGTCAATCGGACCGGGAAGCGATTCGTGAACGAGGCCTGCGATTACAACTCGATGGCCGGCGCGTTTCACTACCTGGACCCACGCGACGGCTATATCAACGATCGGGCGTGGATCGTGTTCGATTCATTGCACCTCAAGCGCTACGGCTTCCTGGGTGTCGAGCCGGATGAGCCGGTCCCGGATTGGTTCTGCGCGTCAGCCGATCTGGCCGAGTTGGCCGCCAAGACCGGCATCGCACTCGACGGACTCACCCGCACGATCGAGGACTGGAACCACAATGTCGGCGAGGGATCGGATCCCGAGTTCGGCCGTGGCTCAAGCGCATACGACGGCTACTGGGGCGATGACCGCGCGACGACGCTGGCCGGCAAGACGCTTGGCCCCGTCGATACCGCCCCCTACTACGCGGTGCCGGTCTCCGTCGGTGCGATGGGAACCAAGGGCGGGCCGCGTACCGACCGCGACGGACGGGTCTTGCACGTCAATGGCGCGCCGATACCGGGTCTGTTCGCGGCTGGCAATGCGATGGGCGGCGTGACCGGGCGGGCGTACGGCGGCGCCGGCGGGACCATCGGCCCGGCAATGGTTTTCGGATTCCGCGCCGGCTATACCGCGGCAACGAGCAAGTCGGTTGACTAGCTGACGGACTAGGTAAAGGCCTTCGTGACGGCTGCCATGTCGAAGTAGTCACGCCAGGCTGCGATCTTGTCGTCGTGTACCTCGAAGACACCCATCACCGGTAGCGGCACCTCGCCGCCGTCCTTGCGATGCATCACATCGGTGCGTTCGTTCATCACCACCGTGCCATCGCTGACCTGCCGTTGAACGTTGAAGTCGATGCCGTCAACCGCGGCGACGAATCCCGCGATGAATTGCTTGATCGCCTCGCGACCCCGCACCGGCTCCATGGGGATGTTGTGATAGACGGCGTCTTCGGTGAAGTACCCGGCCAATTCTTCCGGGTCGGGGGACGACCACAGCTTACAGAATTCGGTTACCAGCTCATCAGCGGAACGAGTCATTACTTTATGAAACACGTTGCCAGACAATAAATCAAGACCGCTACGCGCCGTCTGCAAAGACGCGGGTCAGCGTTCGGCGAGTGCTTGGGCGAGATCGATTGTCCCGGTTCGGATCGCGGCGACGACGCCGCCATCGACCAACAGGTCGGTGCCGGTGATGAATGCGGCTGACGGGCCGAGCAGAAACTCGGTGGCGGCGGCAATGTCCTCGGGCGTCCCAAGTCGTCGCAGGCCGGAGTTGTCGACCATGGCTTGCATCAGCGCACCGGATTCACTGCTCAGCTCCAAGCGACCCATCGCCGTGGCGATAACACCTGGGCTGATGGAATTGATCCGCGCGCCGCGCTCACCCCAGGATCCGGCCGCCGCGGCAACCCGGATTTGGTTGGCCCGCTTGGCGAATGGATACGCCATCCGGCTGTCGGTGATCTTCGAACACGCTTCGAGGCCGAGCAGCTCGTCACTCGGCACGCTCGCCAGCTGCCGCTCAACTGCCGGATCAAGCGCCGGTTGCATGTGGCCGGCCATGCTGGCGATGACGATCGCGGCGCCACCAGGCTCGATCACGCGGCCGAACTCGTCGATGCTGAGCGCGACCCCCAGCAGGTCGACCGCCAGAACCGCTTCAGCGGATGCCTGCTGCGGCGAAAGTCCCGCGGTATGAACAACAGCCGTCACACGGCCGGCCTCGCGTGCCATCTCCGCAACGGCGGCCACCGAACGCCGCGAGGCGACGTCGACTTCTCGCGTCAGCACCCGATGCCCGTCAGTGGTGAGCGCATCGGCGGCGGCATTCAGGCCTGCCGCGTTCACGTCGGCCAGCACGATGGTCCGCCCTGCTCCGACGCGGCGGGCGATCGACAGCCCCATCCCGCCGGCACCGATGATGACCAGAACCTCGTTAGCCGTCGATCGCGTTGTCATGCGTCTTCTCCTCTTCGGCACAGTGCGGTTGGGGTGCGGGGGCTAGCAGCTGTTCGGCCGCGGTGTAGGGATCGTCGCGGCCATCGGCCACCGACTCCGCGAGCCGATCCAGATCAGGGTGCGTGCGCAGCAGGGTTTGCGCCAACGACAGGATCTGGGCGCGCGCGCGAGCGGACCGGCGCGCGGCGCTGTCGGAGCGGTGGTGCGCGTCGATCGCCTGCATCAAGTCCCACAGCCCTTCGCCTTTCGCGGCGATCAGGCTGATGATCGGGGCGTTGGTCTCGCCGCGAAGGTCGCGGACGGTCTGCTCGGCGCCGTCCCGGTCGGCTTTGTTGACCGCCACGATGTCGGCGACCTCGAGCAGTCCCGCCTTCGCAGCCTGGACCGCGTCGCCGGCACCGGGATTGAGGATCACCACGGTCGGGTCGGCGACCGCGGCGATCTCGATTTCGGACTGCCCTACGCCAACCGTTTCCAGCAGGATCACGTCGTAACCCAATGCCCCAAGCAGCCGGATGGCCGCCGGCACAGCCGCGGCGAGCCCGCCCAGATGTCCCCGGGTGGCCACCGAGCGGATCAGCACGTCGGGGTCGTTGATGTGCGCCGCCATCCGGATTCGGTCGCCGAGCAGCGCACCCCCGCTGAACGGCGATGACGGATCAACGGCAAGCACCGCCACCCGCAACTCCCGCTGCCGATAAGCCCCCACCAACGCCGCGATCGTCGTCGATTTACCCGCGCCCGGCGGCCCGGTGATCCCGACGACCAGAATCGACGACGGACCGAGGTTCGCCAGCACCTCGTCACGCTGCTCACCCTCGACCAGGCTCAGCAGCCGGCCCGCGGCACGCGGCGAACCGCCACGCGCGGCCTCGATCAGATCAGCGATGGTCATCTGATGATCATGCAGCCGGAACCTCGCACATCGCGGTTTCTCTCCAATTCGGCAAGCGGGACCCGAGTCGCCCGCGGCCAGACGAGAATACTATTCTCTTGAATCGAGAGTAAGAATTGCAAGAGGGGGAACACCGATGCAAATCGCTAAGAGGCGGGCACATCGATTGTCGCTGCGGACAGCCAGACGTCATGTCGGCTGGCATCATCGCTTAGCGGCCCGAGCACCGGTTGTCGCGCGAAGGCGGGCACAACGGGCGTCGCGTCAGTCGGAGACACGTATGGCAGCCGTGAACACTATCGATCTGATTGGCGGAGCTTGACCCTCGTCGTCAATTCTTACCGGCGTTGAACTTGGCGACGATCGAGCGGAAGTCCTCGGTCTGGAAGGACTGGTTCTCGGCGCTGAGCGCGTAGTCGATCGTGGCCAGCACCGCGCGCTCGAGATGCACGTTTAGCACGCGTTTGGTGCTCTCGACCGCCTGCTGCGGCAGTTCCAGGATCTTTTTCGCGGCCTTCATTGCCTCGGCGACCGGGTCTTCCACCGCGTGATTGGCCAGGCCCAGCTCGACCGCCCGCTGGGCAGAGATCCGGGCACCGGTCAGCGCATACTCCTTGGCCAACAGCAGACTGATGTGCAGCGGCCAGGTCAGTGGCCCGCCGTCGGCGGCCACCAATCCCACCTGCACGTGCGGGTCGGCCAGGTAGGCGTTTTCGGCGATGTAGACGATGTCGCTCAGCGCGACCAGGCTGCAGCCCAATCCGACGGCCGGGCCGTTGACCGCGGCCACCACCGGTATCCGGCAGCGGGCCATGCCCAGCACGATCTCGCGTCCGTCGGCGATAGTCTTGGCGCGCAGATCAGCGTCGCCCGCCAACTCGGCCAGGTACGCGAAGTCACCGCCGGCCGAAAAGGCCCGGCCCGCACCGGTAATCACCGCGACGCGGGCGCTGGGGTCGTCGCTCAACCGCTGCCACAACTTTGCCAGCCCGTGATGCAGGTCGTCGTTGACCGAGTTCAGCGAATCGGGCCGGTTCAGGGTGATGATGCGCAGCGGCCCCTCGGCCTGCACGTCGATTTCGGTCGGCATGTCGTACATGTCAGGCTCCTAATCCCAAGATTCGCGAGGCGATGATGTTTTTCTGGATCTGAGATGTTCCGCCCATCACGCTTTGCGCGCGGCTGTACAGATAGGCGCTCAGCAGGCCGGGGTCGTCGATGCCGGCAACAGCCAACGCGGCGTGGCCGACCGACTGCTCGACCCAGGTCATCAGCAGCTTGTCCAGCGATCCGTCCGACGTGTGCGTAACACCATCGAGCTGTTCGGACAATCGCCGCCGGACGTGATGGGTCAGCATCTCGGTCTGCACAACCGCCCAGGCGAGCTCCTCGCCCGCCGGTCCGTCGGTGCGCGCGGCCAGCTCACGAACGAGCTTGCCGTAGCGGGCCGCGTAGCCCAGCGTGGAGGGTTCGCGTTCGTGGCCGACCACCGTCATGGCAAGTGCCCACCCCTCGCCCGGGGCACCAACCATGTGGTCCGCCGGCGCCAAAGCACCGTCGAAGAACACCTGGCCGAATTCGGTGGTGACACCGTTGATCATGCGCAGCGGACGCTGTTGCACGCCAGGCTGTTTCATCGAGATGATGAACGCCGAAATGCCGCGGTGGCGTTTGGCGTCCGGATCGGTACGGGCCAATAGCAGACACCAGTCAGCGACGTCGGAGTAACTGGTCCAAATCTTGTGTCCCTGGATGACGTAGTTGTCGCCCTCGCGGGTGGCGGCGGTTGTCAGCGACGCGAGATCGGACCCGGAGCCGGGCTCGCTGAAGCCCTGGCACCACCGTTCGGTGCCGTTGATCATGCCGGGCAGAAACCGGCGGCAGAGCTCTTCGCTGCCGTGTCGGGTCAGGCCGGAGACGAGGTAGCCGAGGCTGGGCCGGGGCGGGGAGCCGGCCCGTGCCAGCTCTTCGTCGAGAATGACGTCGTACACCGGCGGCAGTTCCTGCCCGCCGTACTCGCGCGGCCAGGACAACCCGAAGAAGCCGCCCACATACAGCGCACGATGCCATTCACCCTGGCGGGCCCAATACTCGTCGCCCGAGCTCGGAAATTCCTTGCCGTGCACCGAAAGCCACGATCGTAGCCGCTCCCGAAAGGCGGCTTCGTCGGGCGAATCACGATAGTCCAACGTCGATCTCCTCCAGCTTGACGGGCCACAGTTCGGTCGCGGTCAGCGCACGCCGCAGATAGACGTGCGCCAGGCACTCCCAGGTATTGCCGATGCCGCCGTGCACCTGGATGGCGGTCTCGCACACGGTTCGCGCCGCGCGCGCGCAGTAGATCTTCGCTACCCGAGCGGCCCGAATCGCCTCGACCGGGGCGAGCTCGTCAACCGCCCAGGCGGCATGACGCAGCACACTCACCGAGCCCTCGATCAGCGCCAGGCTTTCCGCGAGCAGGTGCGCAACGGCCTGATACGAACCGATCGAATGACCGTATTGCTCGCGGATTTTCGCGTAGTCACAAGCCAGGGTATGTGCGCCTCGGGCCGTTCCGACCAGGTCCGCCGATGTAGCGGCCAGGGCGAGTGCCAGCCACTGGTCGGCGACATCGGAGTCGACTTCGCCGACAGCCACCGGTGTTCCGACGACATCGGCGGTGGCCCGGGTCAGGTCGACGGCGTCGCGGGCGGCGCCCAGCTCGGCGACAAGAACCGTGGTCCCATCCAACGCTAACGCCCGCTGGTAGCCCCGTGCGTCGATGCCGCGGGCACCCAGCGCGACCGTCGACCCGGAGCCGTCGTGGCCGACATGCCGCGCCAGATCGTCGGCCAGGACCGGACCGAGAAACGGCGCGTCCACCAATCCGCGGCCGAATTCCTCGGCGACGATGGCGACTTCGACGCCGGAGGCACCGTCAGAACGCAGCGATCGCCAACCGGTGATCTCGATTTGCTTGTTCAGCCTGGCAATTCGATCTTCGTCGGCGAGACCTTGGACCGATCCCGGACCGAGGTCGTCGGCGAGTTTGGCCGCGGCGTCGCGCAGTTGTTGTTGTTCAGCTGTCAGACGTGCATCCATATTGCTCCTTCAGCACTCGGCGCAGCACCTTTCCCGAGGGCAGCCGAGGTATTTCGGGCACGAACACGACACGGCTCAGGCGTTTGTACGACGCGAGCCGCTCGCCCACCCGGGCACTGAGTTCGGCGGCGTCGACCGGTTCCCGCGTGGCGACGGCGGCGACCACCGACTCCCCGTCGACGCCGTCGGGGATTCCGAACACCGCGCAGTCTTCGACGGCAGGGTGAGCGTGCAGCACGGCCTCGATCTCGGCGGGCGCGACCTGGAAACCCCGGACCTTGATCATCTCCTTGGCCCGGTCGGTGATCCGCAGCCAACCGCCGGTGTCTAAAGATCCGACATCACCGGTGCGATACCAGCCGTCGCACAACGCATCCCGCGTCGCCTCGCAAGGCAGATAGCCGGCCATCAGCGAGTCCGACCGCGCCTGGATCTCGCCGGCCTCACCCGGGCCGACCGGCTCGCCGGTCTGCAGCGACACCACCCGCACCTGCACGCCCGGCAATGGTTGCCCAACCGAATCGAGCCGGGCGCCGTCAATCGGGTTGCAGGTGATGACCGGCAGCTCGGTGGTGCCATACGCGGGAACCCAACCGACGCCGGTGCGCTTTGTGACGGTCTGGGCGACGCTTTCGCTGACCGGGGTCGCGCCCCACATGATGAACCGCAGCGACGAGAGGTCGTAGGACTCCAGGTGCGGGTGCGACGCGATGGCCAAAGCGATTGGTGCGACGGCCATCTCGACGGTGATTCGGTCGGCTTGGATGTGCTGCAGGATTCGGTCGATGTCGAACCGGCGGTGCAACCGCATCCATACGCCGGTCTGCAGTGCCGTCACGATGTTCAGCAAGCCGAGGATGTGCGACGGCGGCGTGGCGATCTGGATTCGGTCGCGCGGGGTCAAGCCCAGCGCGTCACGCCAATGGCGAACCGCGGCGTGCAACGACGCATGGGTGTGCCGGACGGCCTTGGGCAGACCGGTCGTGCCCGAGCTGAACGCCAACACGGCGTCAGCATCCGGCGGCGGTGAGCCGAACAACGCTTCGCCTGGCGAGATCGGCTCGTCGAGATGCAGCATCGGCAGCAGTTCCGACAAGACCGCATGGTCGCCGACGGCGTGCGACGGATTCGTCAACGCCAGCGCGTGCTCCACTTCGTCGCGCTTCCAGGCGGGGCTGATCAGCACGACGGTCGCGGCCAGCCGCCAGATCGCGTGCAACGCGACGATGAACTCGGGGCGGTTGGAGGCCATCAACGCCACCCGCGCACCAGCCGTCACGCCACGTTCGCCCAGGCTCGCTGCCAGCCCGTCAGCCAGCGCTTTGAGCTGCGCGAGGCTGTAGTGGCGGTCTTCGAATACGAGCGCAGTCGGCCCACGCGGCGGCGACAACCCGCGCTGCGACATGAAGGACATTGAGAACACCCTATCGTTTTGAGAGAATAGTATTCTCTGAAGTGAAGAACGCAAAGTGTGGAGGGTGCGGGCATGACGGAACGCCACGTGTTCCAGCAGGCCACGGTGACTCGGATCATCAAGGAGACGGCCGACACCCGCAGCTATGTGCTCGCCCCACACGAGCAGCCGTTTGGCTATCGCGCCGGCCAGTTCTGCACATTCCGGGTGACGGTCGACGGCGAGGAGCTGTATCGGTCGTATTCGATGTCGAGCGCACCGGAGACCGACAGTGAGCTGATGACCACGGTCAAGCGGGTCACCGGCGGCAAGGTATCCAACTGGATCGTCGACAACGTGGTCGAGGGCGACGAGCTGACCATGACCAGAGCCGCGGGAACCTTCGTCTTGAGTCCAACCTCGGTGCCGCTGCTGGCGTTTGCCGGCGGCAGCGGCATCACGCCGATCCTGTCGCTGACCAAGAGCGCGCTAGCGACCACGGACCGGGCGGTGCGGATCCTGTGCGCCGACCGCGACCGGACGTCGGTGATCTTCGAGGCGGCCATCGACGAACTCGTCCAGCGTTATCCCGACCGGCTGTCGGTGGACCGCCATATCGATGCTGAGCACGGGCTGTTGAACCCCGATGCGGTCACGAGGTTCGTCGGCGGCGATACCGATCCCGAATGCTATGTGTGCGGCCCCGAAGGCTTCATGGCCGTGGTGCGCTCCGCGCTGCCGGATGCGGCGCGAGTCCTGGTCGAGGACTTCGACGCATCACCACCGGTCAAAGGGCCTGCATCCGAAGTGGCCGCCGACAGCGCCGAGGCTGGGGGCACGGTGACGATCCACCTCGAGCGCAAGAAGGTGTCGGTGCCGCAGGTCGCCGGCGAGACGCTGCTGGAAACGGCGCGGCGGGCCGGACTGTCGCCGCCGTTCAGTTGCGAGGCCGGCAACTGTGGGACGTGCATGGCCAGGCTCACCGAGGGCAGCGCCACCATGCGCACCAACGATGTGCTGGAAGAAGACGAGCTCGCCGACGGTTATATTTTGACGTGTCAGGCGGTGCCCGACACAACGTCGGTTGTCGTGGTTTACGAGTAGCCCCGCACTGCAGCGGCGTAAGGAATAACCGGGCTGGAACGGACTTTCAATCATGACCGACCTTTCAGCCTTCGCTGATCTCGCCGCCGCCGATCACGGGCTTATCGTGTTCACCACCTTGCGCCGCGACGGCAGTGCCCAGGCGTCGGTGGTCAACGCCGGGGTCATGCCACACCCGCTGACGAGTGCGCCGGTGGTCGCACTGGTGGCCATCGGGGGCGCGCGCAAGCTGGCGAACCTGCGCGCCGACCCGCGGACCACCGTCGTAGCCCGCGCCGGTTGGCAGTGGGCCACGGTGGAAGGTTCGGCCCAGCTGATCGGTCCTGATGACCCCCACCCGGAGGTGGACGAGGAGCGGTTGCGGCTCCTGCTCCGCGAAATCTTCACGGCCGCAGGCGGAACCCACGACGACTGGGACACCTACGATCGGGTGATGCGCGAGCAACGTCGCACCGCCGTGCTGATCTCACCCACCCGCGTTTACGCCAACCCCGCGTCGGATTAGCCGAACGGTGGTGCTCCGCTAATCCGTTTGCACCACAACACCATCTGGTTAGGGTCGTCGAAAGCCCACTACGGCTGCGGGCCGCCGCCGTATGCTGGGCGGATGCCGCAACAAGTGTTGCGTGAACGTCTGATCGAGCTCGAAGTCCCGCCCGAGGACATGGCACGCGGTCGAGCACTCCGGAAGAATGTTCCACGGCGGGCCCTTGCCCAGTTGAATCCCGCCAGGCGATCGGCAACCGAAATCTTGGTCGCCCAAAACACCGACCGGCTGCCCGAACTTGTCCCACTGCGGTTCGCGCGCATGCTTGTCGATCCCTTTTCTTTCTATCGCGGTTCGGCGGCGGTGATGGCCGCCGATCTGGCGTCAGGCCCGTCGAGCGGGATCGAAGTCATGTGCTGCGGCGACGCTCACATCTCGAATTTCGGGTTGTACGCCGCACCGCATCGCGAAATTGTCTTCGACCTCAACGATTTTGACGAAGCTGCGGTGGCGCCCGCCGAGTGGGACGTCAAGCGCCTGATCACCAGCGCGATCATCGGAGGCAGACATGCGGGTTATCCCGCCAAGGCCATCCGGCGCTGTGTGCGAGAGTCGCTGGAGGGTTACCGTTCGGGTCTGCACGCCATGCTCGACATGGACGTTCTGGACCGGTACTACCTGCGCGCGGAACCCGAGAACTACACCGCAAAGGTATCCAAGGGCTTGCAAGCGGCGTTCAAGCGGACGACGTCGCGGGCCCGCACCCGAACGTCGGCGCGTGTCTTCAAACAAACCGTGGAGACCGGGCCGGACGGGACCCCGCGCCTGCGGGAAGCGCCGCCGATTCTCCAACACGTTGCCGGCGAAACCGAAGACCGATTGCTCCACTCAGTCGGCGAGTATCTGGCCGCAGTCCCGACCGACATCGCGGTGCTGCTGTCGCACTTTCGGGTCACCGATGCCGCGCTGCGGGTGGTTGGCGTCGGCAGCGTCGGTACCCGGTGTTACTTGGTCATCTTGGTCGGCCCCAATGGCACGCCGCTGGTCCTACAGATCAAGGAAGCCAATCGATCCGTCCTCGAGGAGTACGGTGGCTGGCGCCAGCCGGATACGCTGAAAACTGCTGTCGCGATGAAGGGGCAGGGCGTACGTGTTGTCGACGGCCAGCTGATACTGCAGGCAATGTCGGATGTGTTCCTCGGGACAACATGCAACGACGGCCGCGACTACTACGTCCGTCAATTCCACGACATGAAGGGCACCATCGAAACAGAAGGCATGTCGCCTTCCACCTTCACTGAGTACGTCACCGCTTGTGCGGTTCTGCTGGCGCGGGCGCACTCACAGAGCGCAAATGCATCGACACTGCGCGGATACGTCGGCACCAGCGACACGGTATGCGAGGCCGTCGCCGAGTGGTCCAACACGTACGCCGACAAGTCCCTTGACGATTTTCATCAACTGCGCGCCGCTGCCGCCGCCGGCGACATCGAGGTCGCCGACGATCCCGTTCAATAACGGCTGGGTCTCGATGCGTCCGCCGCGGCGGTGAACGGGGCCGGCAGGCAAACGCCCACCGGCCCCAGCGATTGGCAAGCCGTCACTGTTGGAAGTAGTGGCCCGCGTCGAGATCCTCGATGAGGCCTGGACCGTCGGGATGCCAGTCGAGCACTTTCTGCGTCAGGGCGCTTGATGTCGGATTGTCCAGGGATCCGAAGACCGAAAGGAATCCGAAGTGCTCATAGGCTTCTTCGGCGGAGATGCTCGCCACCGGCAGATCCAGGTGACGGCCGATGAGGGCCGCGATCTCACGGAACGGCACGCCTTCGTCGGCGACACCATGCAACCTGGTCCCCGCGGGAGCCGCCTCGACCGCAAGCCGGTACAGGCGCGCTGCATCGAGCGTGTGGACGGCGGGCCACCGGTTGGAACCGTCGCCGACGTAGGCGGAGACGCCTTTCTCACGGGCGATGCCGATCAGCCGGTGGGCGAAGCCGTGGTGATCGAGTGTGCTGTGCACCAGCGGCGACAGCCGGACGACGGACGATCGCACGCCGCGTTCGGCCATCGCGATGGTCGCATTCTCCGAGTCGATCCGCGGACCGCCCTCGGCGACATCGTTTTCCGTCGCGGTCCGTCCTTGCGCGACTCCCGCGAGCAATAGGGTGCCGGAGGTGTTCACCAGTGGTCGGCCGGAACCCGCGAGCACCTCGCCCATTGCGTTGACGACATGCAGGTCAGTCTCGGCGGCACCCACGAAGTCGTTGTCGAAGTCGTCTCGATAGGCGAGGTGAATGACGCCGTCGGCTGCCGCGGCGGCCGCCCGGAGGCCGTCGAGATCGCCGAGGTCGCCCCGGTGCACCTCAACGCCCTTGGCCGTCAGCGCCGCGGCGGAGCTGTCCGAACGGGCCAGGCCGGTGACCCGGTGGCCGGCCTCGAGGAGTTCGTCGACGACGGCCGAACCGATGTGTCCGCTCGCGCCGGTAACAAAAACGTGCATGGGTTTCAGATCCCTTCTGATTGGCGTTCGATGCCGTCAAGTCAACGAGCGGCTTGGCCGAGTGTCCAAGATCTATTCCATATGACGCGATGCAGTTTAGGCATCACCACAGCTCATAAGGGCTATATACGGATCTGGTATTTAGCAGCCCACTACAATCGGTGCATGACTGACTCGACATCGCCGGTGGTGGACCTCGACCTGCGACTGGTCGGGTACTTCGTTGTGGTGGCCGAGCACCGGCACTTCGGCCGCGCGGCCAGCGCATTGCGCGTTGCGCAGCCGTCGCTGAGTCGGCAGATTCGCCGCCTGGAACATCAGCTGGGCGTCCGACTTTTGGACCGCACACCGCAAGGCACCCGGCTGACCGAGGCGGGCGAGGTGTTCCTGCCGCGGGCCAAGGCGCTGTTGCGTTCGGCGGCCCAAGCCGCGGCGCAGGCCCGGGCCGCGGCCCAGCCCAGCCGCGTCATCATCGGCTACACGACGGGCATGATCGTCACCCCGGCGGTGCGCGAGTTGCGCCGCGAGCACCCGGACGCCGACGTCCAAGTCTCGCACCTGGACTGGGACGAGGCGCGCGATGCGCTCCTCGGCCATCGAGTGGACGCGGTGGTGACCCGCCTGCCGTTCCCGACCGACCAGCTACGCGTGACGGTCCTCTACGACGAGCCCCGGGTGCTGGCCGTGCCCATCGACCATCGCCTCGCGGGCAGGGAATCCGTCACCCTCGACGACATCGCCGACGAGCCCATGCCGCGGGTGCGGCACTCCGATCCGGCGTGGAGTGCGTTCTGGCGCATCGATCCTCGTCCCGACGGACGCAGGGCACCCGACGGTCCGCTCATCGACGCGCTCGAGGACAAGTTCGAACTCATAGCTTCCGGGCAGGCGGTGGCCATCACAGCCGGCTTCCACGGCAACAGCGTGCGCCCCGACATCACCACGGTCCCTTTGGAAGGCGTCGAGCCCAGCCACGTCGTCTTGGCGACCCGCACCGCGGATCGCAGCCGATTGGTGGCGGCGTTCCGCAAACTCGCCGAAGCCCACCTCACCGGCCCTCGTCAGGCGTCAGTCAGCTTCGGCGGCGGGCGGTAGTCCGGCTGGTAGCCGGCAACCCGGATCGGGTTGCCCACCAGGCGGAAATCACCTGCGGTGACCACGATTTCCGGTGTGGCCGCCAACGCCTCGGGGAGCGTGCGAACCGCCGCCGCGGGCACCCCCAGCGGACGTAGGCGCGCTTCCCAATTGGCCGCGGTGTCGGTCGCGAGCACGGCCGTCACCGAGGTGAGAACCTCGTCGCGACGCGACACCCGTTCGGCCATCGTCTCGAACCCGTTGATGTTCGCTTCATTGGCAAAGGACTTCCAGAAGCCGTCATGGGTGATGAACAACGCCAGGTAGCCAGATTTCGTCGGGAACATCTGCGCTGGGACGTAATACGAGTGGGCGCCGAACGGTCGGCGCCGGGGCTCGATGCCGCTGTTGAGATAGGCGGATGCGTGGTAGTTCAACTGGGACAGCATCACGTCCCGCAGCGACACATCGACTTGCCCGCCGCGCCCCGAGGTGATTTGGGCCAGCAGCCCGAGTGCAGCCGCCATTCCGGTGGAGTTGTCCGCCGACGAATAGCCGGGCAGCGTCGGCGGCCCGTCCGGCTCGCCGGTGAGGGCGGCTATCCCGGTGGCGGCCTGGATGACGTAGTCGAAGGCCGGGTCATCGCCGTTATCCAACCCGAAGCCGGTGATCGCCACGCAGACGATGCGCTCGTTCCACCGTCGCAGCGACTGGTAGGTCAGCCCCAGCCGGATGATCGCCGACGGCTTCAAATTCACCAGCAGCGCATGGGATTCCGCGACAAGCCGCCCCAGCTCTCGTTGACCCTCGCCCGCGTTCAGGTCCAGGCAGACGCTGTCCTTGTTGCGGTTGAGGCTGGCGAAGTAGCTGTCGGAGACCCGCCGCGAGATCTCGCCGCCGGGCGGCTCGATCTTGGTGACCTGGGCGCCGAGGTCGGCAAGCAGCATGGTGGCGTATGGCCCGGCCAGCATGGT
>NZ_DATMLH010000077.1:0-21255 GCF_035570115.1 Mycobacterium sp. | reverse complement strand
GCCCCGTCGTCAGCGAGGGAGCGCTCTACGGCTCCACCATCGGCGCAGCAGACTCCTGGGGCGGCGCCGGGCGTGAGGGTTGGCCGCGTTGCGCGCGGTCGGCTAGTTCGCGGGCATGCGCCTGCTGCAGCAGCAGTCGGGTTTTGCTGACCGCGCGGTCGATGCGGGTCAGCTGGTCAGTGTCCCAGCGCACCACCCGCCCCTGGCCCATCTGCATAGGGCCGTCCCCGCCGTAGACACAGTCAGCCCCCGGTATGTTGCGGCTCAACGGCGTCGAAATGAAGGCGCGGATCAAGGTGCGCACCATGCCGCCGCTGACGCGGCCGCTGGGCCCGGAAAACACTATCCAGGCTTCGAAACTGCCGATGTCGCGGGGCACAGCCCAGAAGTAATAGTGTTCGGTGAAGGAATCGTATCCTTCACCGGGACCAACGTAGATGAGCCCCGGCAAGTAGTAGGTGAGTTTGTCGACGTGCAGCGGGCCGGGATGCCGATTGGGTTCGGTGAAGTAGGCCTGTAACCCCCCGCCGGGAAGGGTTTTGCCGTCGATGTCGCCCCACCCCTTCGAGTCGGCTAAAGGCAGGCAGTTGCGGTGCAGCACGCCGAAGTGCGCCAGATCGGCGGCGGCGTCACTCTGATTGAGGTAGTTGTAAGGGAGTACCGCTCGGAAGACCACTAGGTTTTTTTGGCTGAGCACGGCGGCGGCGTGCGGGACGGCCTGCTCGACCGGGTCCGGCGTGTTGTCGCCCATGTAGACCCAGACGATGCCACCTATCTCCTGCACCGGATAAGCGCGCGCACGGATCCTGCCGCACGCCGGACTGTCGGGCTCGGCCAAATACGCCACACAGGTGCCAGCCCCGTCAAACGTCATCCCGTGATAGCGGCAGGTCAGCGTGCCCGGGCGAAACACCCCCACCTGTCCCAGCGACAACAACGCCGACCGATGCGGGCAGCGGTTTTCCAACGCCCGCGCCACCCCATCGCCGTCACGGAAAAACACCAGATTGTCCCCGGCCAGTGTCACCGGCACGACGCAGTTGTTTTTCAGCTGGCGGGTCTGCAGCGCCGGGTACCAATACTCCCGCAACCCCAAAAACGGGATCTTGTCCCAATTGGCCCGCACATACTCCCACGGCACATCGGCCAGCGAGTGCGGCTTTTCGGCCACCCCGTAGGGCAGCTTCCAAAACCGGTACATCGCCAGGCTGCTGCTGCGCAGCGGCTGCAGCCGCGGCACATCCAACCGCTCACGCAGACCTGGCAGCAGCCCCACCGCCCGGCGTGCCGCCGCGCCGAGCTGATAGCCCAGCACCGTGCGGGCCCGCGCCAACATGCGCACCGGCGGCAACACCGCCGCCAGCTGCGCCTCGCTCACCGGTAACGGTCGCTCGCGTTGGCTGAGTTCATTAGCCATCTGAGCAGCATGGATGAGTTTTCGTGGTGCCGACTCAGTAGAGCGATACTGCAATCTTGATTCTCATGTATGGAAAGTTCTCACACGATATGGTCGCGGCGACATGCTCCTGACGAGGCACAACCTCGTGACAATCGCCGGCGCCGATGCCAGCTAACACGAGGCCTAGAAACCCTCTGCCCTCGGTCATGCGGTCGACTCGCTGCGACCGCTGGGCTGTGAGCTACACACCAGGAGTGTCCTACTGTTCGCAGAATCTCAAATGCGCAGGTCAAAGCTATTCATGCGTCCGGCCGGTTGCGGCACATCCCACTGATTCTGGCCGGTTTCGCGGTGTTTTGTTCCCAAATCCGTTCCCAAGCTTCGTAACGCACACGGCTTAGTTAATTAGGCCGTTTGGGGCCGCGCAGACATCGTCGACGAGGATTCAGCCACCGCCCAGCACCTTAGCTCCCGAGGTGGTCAGGAACGTGCTGAAGCGTCGCGCGGCTGGGGTCAGGCGGCGGTCCTTGTGCCATACCGCCCGGACATGGCGATGCGCCGCGGGGTCGCGTAAGGCAATTTCGACGAGTGCTGGGTCGTGATGTGGCGCGCGCGGTAGCACGGCGACGCCCAGGCCGGCCCGCACAAGTCCGCGCAGTGTTTCGTGCTCTTCGCCCTCAAACGCAAGCTCTGGGGCGAACCCCGCTCGTTCGCACAACGAGTCAAACAACTGACGTAGACCGTGCTCGCGGGTCAGCCCGACGAAAGTCTCGTCGGCGGCTTGACGCAACTCAACTGATGCGCGGCCGGCGAGGCGGTGGTCGGAGGCCACAGTAAGGCACAGCCGCTCCTCGGCCAGGACCAACGATTCCAGGCGATCGTCGGCCCGTGGCATCGACGCGACGACCACGACATCCAAGGCGCCAGCCCGCAGCTGGTCAAGGAGCACAAGCTCCGCGCCCTGCTTGAGGGTGAACGAGATATCGGGGAATGCGGCCAGAAACGCGTCGAGCAGCCGGGGTACGTCGCGAAGGCCGCGGCTGTGGGCGAAGCCGAGCGCGACGCGGCCCCGATCGGGATCGATGACCTCCTGGAGGTCTTGTCCGGCGGCGCGCAGGTTGATCAACGCCTGTTGTGCCGCGGGCAGGAACGCCCGGCCAGCCTCGGTCGCGATGATTCCACGCCCGCGCGGCTGGACTAACGGGGCGCCGATCGCGTCGGCGAGGCGATGCATGACCGCGCTGACGGTGGGCTGCGGCACCCCGAGCCGTTCTGCCGCGCGCCGCACGTGCTGCTCCTCCAAGACAGCCACCGCGATGGCGAGCTCCGGACTGATCAGCCGCAACCATTCAATATCTGGATCAAACACATCAGAAAGTTTATTGGACTGATCAATGCCGGGTGCGGGATCGTGACATTAACGGATCGAACACAGGACAAGATAAGGAAACCACCGTGACCGCCGACACGAACAACTCGATCAAGGCGATGCTGCAGAACAAGCAGTTCATCACCGCCCCGGGCGTTTTCGATCTGGTCTCGGCCAAGATCGCCGATCGCACCGATGCACAGGCGCTCTACATGACCGGCTATGGGGTGGTGGCCTCCTACCTGGGCCAACCCGACGCGGGCCTGGCCACCTACACCGACATGCTCAACCGCGCCGAAGCGATCGTCGATGCCATCCACAAGCCGCTGATCGCCGACGGCGACACCGGCTACGGCGGGCTGCTCAACGTCGCCCACACCGTGCGCGGCTATGAGAAAGCCGGCGTCGCGGTGATCCAGATCGAAGACCAACACTTTCCCAAGAAGTGCGGCCACACACCCAACCGCCACGTGGTCCCTACCCAGGAAATGGTCAACAAGATCAAAGTCGCCTCAGACGCGCGCTCGTCGGCGGACTTCCTGATCCTGGCGCGCACCGACGCGCTGACGTCGCTGGGCCTCGACGAGGCATTGCGACGCGGGGAGGCCTACGCGAACGCCGGCGCAGACATCCTGTTTATTGAAGCGCCGGAATCTAAAGAGCAGATGCGCAAGATCGGCGCCGCGTTCGACGTGCCCGTCTTGTCCAACCAGGTGCACGGTGGCGTCACTCCGATCCTGCCGCCCTCGGAGCTGCAGCAGATGGGCTTCGCCGCCGCGCTATATCCCCTTGCCGGGCTGTTCGCTGCAAGTCACGCCCTGGCCAGCGTGTATCAGGCCCTGGCACAAGGCAAGCCGGTCTCAGAGCCGATGTGCTCCTTCGGTGACTTCGTGGACATGATCGGCTTCCCGAAGGTGTGGGAATTCGAACAGAAGTACGCCGGTCTACTGGCGCAAGATCAGATCTAACCAACTCCGCGAACCCACTCGCGTTGCGTCGAACACGGCTCAGCCAGCCTGTCCGGCCGCAGAGGTCCAACCAAGGAAGCAAGGAGGAGATCAATGACGAGACCAATCACGTCAATCCGAGACGGCAGGTCAGCGTCACATGCTGCTGATGTCGCGCCTGAAGGTGCCGGCCAGCCCACTGATCCGGCTGGCCCGACAGGCCGCCTTTCGACCTGGCTTGCCAACACGACGCTCGACGACGTTCCGGCGCCGGTACGCGAACGCGCCAAGCACCTCATCCTCGACGGGGTAGCCTGCGCCCTGGTCGGCGCGCAACTGCCCGTGTCCCGAGTGGGGGTAAAAGCCGTCACTGCCCTCGACGGCGCCGGCGATGTGGCCTTGATCGGGTGGGCGCCAATTACCACTAGTCCTACGTCGGCGGCAATGCTCAACTCCAGTTTCATCCAAGGCTTCGAGCTCGACGACTACCACCCGATCGCGCCCCTACATAGCAATTCCCTCGTGCTGCCAGCGATGCTCAGCGCCGCCCATCAGGTCAAATCCGTTTCCGGGGCGCGCTTTCTACTGGGCGCGATCCTGGGCTATGAGACGGGGCCGCGGGTCGGGCAAGCGCTCGGCGGCCTGGAGATGCTTTCCCGCGGCTGGCATTCGGGAGTGGTCTTCGGCACGCTGTCGGCCGCGGCCGCGGCCGGAGCGATCTATGGACTGAATGCTGCGGGCTTCGAAGATGCGCTGGGAATGGCCGCCACCCAGTCCTGCGGTCTGATGTCGGCACAGTTCGAATCGATGGTCAAGCGCATGCAACACGGCTTCGCCGCGCGCAACGGGCTAACCGCCGCCGCGTTGGCCGCCGGTGGCTACACCGGGATCAAGCGCGTCTTCGAGCGCCGATATGGCGGATACCTCGCCACCTTCGGCCAGGTCCACCCCACCGACGCCACCGCCATCTACAAGGGTCTCGGCTCGGTATGGGAGACCCAGCGCATCGCCGTGAAGCCCTATGCCGCAATGGGTCTACTGCATGCCGCTATCGACGCCGCGCTCAAGCTGCGTGCTACGGGCGAGGCTGCCATCGATGAGATCGCGCGTATCGATATCGTCATGTCTGAAGCGCCCTACAGCCATGGCGGATGGCAAGCCACACGGCCACTGACGACAATCGGCGCGCAAATGAACGCCGCCTACGCTGTCGCCGTCGCACTCCTCGACGGGTCGGTGCTCATCGACCAATTCAGCCAACGACGCATCAATAGCGACGATGTGTGGAGGCTCATCGACCGAACACACACGCATCACGAGAAGTCCTACGATGCCTTGCCGGAAAGTCAGCGTCTCACGACACGAGTCGTGATCACCTTCCATGACGGCACAACTCGTGAGCAGGTGGTCACCCAGCCACGCGGCACCGGGGACCACCAACTCACCAACGCCCAAATCGTGGACAAGTACCGCAACCTGACCCAGTTAGTGATCGAGACCGACCGCCGACACGCCATCGAGAACGCGGTGCTCGGCCTCGAGACGCTCGACGACATCGCGATCCTGACAGGCATGCTCAACCCGCCGGTGAACGCGGCGCTCGCTTAATACCCTGAGTGCCGCGAGTTTCAATTATCAGTAAAGAAAGTTCTCACAAGCCGAGTCGGTCGGCAAGGTCGTAAGGCACCATTGCACGACGTTCGAACGACAACTGTCGTCAAAACCGTCGTCAGCTCGACCGTGAATGGCCCTAATTGAGCCAAGAATTCGCCAAACTGCCTAGTCAAAAGAGTGGAGCTAAGGGGACTCGAACCCCTGACCCCCACACTGCCAGTGTGGTGCGCTACCAGCTGCGCCATAGCCCCAGATGTTGTGCCCATCGAAGCTACACCACGGCCTGCCAGCCTTCAAAGTCGCTGGTCACGCGGCCTGCGCGATCGCGTCAGCGCAGCGGGTCGAAGTCGCGCAGGCCTGGCGGCTGCTTGCCGGTGGTGATCTGCTCGGCCAACAGCCGCCCGGTCGCCGGTCCCTGCTTCATGCCCCACATGCCGTGGCCACCCGCGACGAAGATACGGTTCTCCAGCACCGGGCCCACCAGCGGACGCCCGTCCGGACTCAACGGACGCGGGCCAACCCAGGTCTCGTCGCGCTCGGTCCAGCGAACCCCGTCGAAGAACTGGCCCGCCGAATCGACAATGGCGTCGACGACGCCGGCAGAGGCCGGCGCTTCGGGGCGACGCAACTCCATCATGCTGGTGACCCGCAGCTTCCCATTCAACGGCGTGCACGCCACCCGCACACCCGGCAGATAAATCGGCCCGAACACCGGACGCTCCACCGGCACCGTGAAGGAGTAGCCACGCCCGGCCTGCACCGGAACCCGAACCCAGCGGCTTACCAGTTTCGGCAACCACGCGCCGGTCGCGATCACCGCCACGTCGGCGGTGAGCGCAGGACCACTCCGGGGTTGCACAGCGACGCCGTGTCCCGAGGTCCGCACGTCGGCGACATCCACGGTGTCCAGTGCTCCGCCACGTTCGACGACCGAGCGACCCAGCGCCTGCACGAACTGTCCGGGATCGACGAACCGCTGACCGTTGATCCGGATGCCGACGGCGACTCCGCTCGAGGCCAGCGGCACCTGCTCGCGCAACTCCGCATCGGTGAGTTCCGTGGTGGAGCTGAGCTGTCCGGCATCCCGCAAACGCTGCAGCTGCTCGAGCAGATGTTCGGCGTCTGCAGAACTGCGGAACAACGCGGTGATCGGCGCGTCGGTGATGGGGGCGTCCACCCCGTTGGAGACCAGCTCGTCGTAAGCCGCCATGCACTCGTGGTTGAGCGTCAGGTTCGCCCGCACCGCGCGCGTCCATGACGACTCCCGGCTGTTCGCGGCGAACCGCAGCAAGAATCTCCACAGGGTCGGATCGGCGCTCAGTGGAATCCGCACCGGCGCAGCGCGATTCGGCAATGACCGCAGCGCGTATCGCAGCGTTCGCGGGTCGTTGAGCGGCACACTCAGCGCCGGAGCGATCCATCCGGCGTTACCCCAGGAGGCGCCCGCCGCGACGCCGGTGCGGTCGACCACCGTCACGGAGACACCGTGCTCTTGCAGAAACCACGCCGTCGACAACCCCACGATGCCGGCACCCACGACGATCGCTGATCGCGGTCGAATCCGGTGGATGTCAGCCATCAAGAACCTCCCGAGCGACGCCGTCGATGTCTATGGTTGCGCGGAGGCGCGCTCATTGCCGTCGACGCTGCTCAGGCCAGTTCCGAGGCGGTCCCGGCCTCCCATTCACCGGGCGGCGGCGTGTGACCCACCACCCGCGTTTCCGGTGCGAACATCCAACCCACCCCAGCGGCCAGCAGCACGATCCCGCTGAGCATAAATCCCCATCCGTAGCTCAGGTGCTCAGCAATCTGAGCCACCGACAACGATCCGACGATGGCGCCCAGATCAACCATCATCTGAAACGTCGACACCGCGGTGCCCGTGCGTGCCGTGCTGCCCAGGATGTCGGCGATCGCGGCCTGCTGCGGTGAGGTAAAAACGCCCGAGGCCGCGCCCGCCACGCACGCCGCAACGAGGAAGACGGGGATCGACGACGACGCGCCCAACCAGATGGTCGCCACCCCGGAGGCGAGGAGCCCGCCGATCACCAGGCCGCGCCGGCCGATCCGGTCGGACAGATAGCCGCTGGGCCACACCACGACCAGGTTGCCGAGCGCAAACATCCCCAGCACCAAACCCGTCATCCGGGGCCCGCGACCCAACACGTCCGACACGAAGAGCGGCACCACCGCCATGCGCAATCCGAACACCGCCCAGCCTGTCGCGAAGTTCGACGCAAGCGCCGCACGGTACGCGCGGTGCCGAAGCGCGGCACGGAACGTCACCGCCTGCTCGGCGTGCTCGGCGGGCGCACCCAGCGTCGATCGGCGCAAGCTATAGGACACCACGACCGCTGTGAGCAGCACCGCCACTCCGTAGATGAGAAAGGGTGCTTTGAGCCCTAAACCTGCGGTCAGACTGCCCACCAGCGGACCGGCGACCGAGCCGATGAGAAACGAGGTCACGAACAGGCCCGCGACCCGCCCGCGCGCGTCGGCCGGGCTGATCCGGATCATCAGACCCAACGCGGAAATGAAGAACATCGTCGAGCCGATGCCGCCGATCGCGCGGTATACCAATAACTGCCAATAAGTTTGGGCGAACGCGCATGTGGCGGTGGACACCGACACGATCAGCAGCCCGGCCACGTAGACCCACCGCTCCCCCAGCCGCTGCACCAGCAGTCCAGTGGGTGGAGCGGAGAAGAGCCGCATCACCGAAAAAATCGTGATCGAGAAGGTCACCGCGCCGAGGCTCACCCCGAACGTTCGGGCGAAGGCCGGCAATACCGGCGAAACCACACCGTAGCCAAGCGCGGCCACCGCGTTCGCCGCGATCAGCACCCAGGCTTCACGCGGCAGACCCATCGATTTGCGACGCCAAGCGCTGAAGCGAGCGCGGCGAGCGACGAGGGTCACCCGATGACTTTATCCACAACCTCCTGGGCCGCTTGCTGAACCTCGGCTAAATGCTCCGCGCCGCGGAACGATTCGGCGTAGATCTTGTAGACGTCCTCGGTGCCCGACGGCCGTGCGGCGAACCAGGCATTGGCCGTGGTCACCTTCAGTCCGCCCAGCGGCGCATCGTTGCCGGGCGCGGTGGTCATCTTTGCGGTGATCTGCTCTCCCGCCAGCTCGGTGGCGCTGACCTGGTCCGCTGACAGCTGTGCCAGCCGGGCTTTCTGCTCGCGGTCGGCGGGCGCGTCGATGCGCGCATAGGTCGGGGCGCCGTATTTCTCCGTCAGCTCCGCATAGCGCTGGGACGGCGTGGCGCCGGTGACGGCCAGAATCTCGGCTGCCAGCAACGCCAGGATGATGCCGTCCTTGTCGGTGGTCCACACCGATCCGTCGCGCCGCAGGAACGACGCCCCCGCCGACTCTTCACCGCCGAAACCGATGGTTCCGCCGATCAGACCGTCGACGAACCATTTGAAACCGACCGGCACCTCGACGAGTTTGCGGCCGATGCCGGCGACCACCCGGTCGATGATCGATGAACTGACCGCGGTCTTGCCGACGGCGATGCCGTCCGGCCAGGACGGCCGGTGGGTGTAGAGGTAGTCGATGGCGGTGGCCAGATAGTGGTTCGGGTTCATCAACCCGGCGTCCGGGGTCACGATGCCGTGCCGGTCGGAGTCGGCGTCGTTGCCGGTGGCGATCTGGTAGCGGTCGCGGTTGGCGATCAGTGACGCCATCGCATCCGGGGAGCTGCAGTCCATCCGGATCTTGCCGTCGTGGTCGAGCGTCATGAATCGCCACGTCGCGTCGACCAGCGGATTGACCACGGTCAGCTCCAGGTTGTGCCGCTCGGCGATGGCTGCCCAGTAGTCCACGCTGGCCCCGCCGAGCGGGTCGGCGCCGATCCGTACCTCGGCCTTGCGGATGACGTCGATATCGACCACGTTCGGCAGGTCGTCGACGTAGGCGTCCATGTAGTCGTGGCGCTGGGCGGTCTGCAGCGCGCGGGCCAGCGGCACCCGCTTCACCGTCTCACTATTCCGCAGAATCTCGTTGGCCCGCTTGGCGATTGCGTTCGTCGCATCGGTTTCGGCGGGGCCGCCGTTGGGCGGGTTGTACTTGAACCCGCCGTCATATGGCGGGTTGTGCGACGGCGTCACCACGATCCCGTCGGCCAGCGCATCTGTGCGGCCGCGGTTGTAGGTGAGGATCGCGTGGCTGACCGCCGGGGTCGGCGTGTAGCGGTCGGCCGAGTCGATCATGGCGACGATGTCGTTGGCGGCCAGCACCTCCAGCGCCGACACCCAGGCCGGCTCCGAGAGACCATGCGTGTCGCGGCCGATGAACAACGGCCCGGTGGTGCCGTGCGCGGCACGGTATTCGACGATGGCCTGAGTGATCGCCAAAATATGGGCTTCGTTGAATGCTCCGTTGAGTGCCGAGCCACGGTGACCCGACGTGCCAAACACCACCTGCTGAGCGACGTCGTCGGGATCGGGTTCGATTGAGTAATACGACGTGACCAGATGGGGCAGATCGACGAGGTCTTCGGGTTGAGCCAATTGACCGGCACGCGGGTTGTCCACCATGGCTACCAATTCTGCCTGTGCGCGCCGCCCCCTGGGGCTGCGTCAGTTGGAGTTCCGCCATACGCTGCGTAGCGCACCGGCAAACGAAGGGAATCGACTCAGTGGCATACGACTACCGCGAGTTGGCCGCCGTCTTCGTAGGCGGCGCGCTGGGCACGTTGGCGCGCACCGGCCTCGCCAGCCTGGTGGTCGCCGACCCGACGCGCTGGCCGTGGCCGACGTTCATTGTGAACATCGTCGGCGCCTTCCTGGTGGGCTACTTCACGACGCGGTTGCTGGAGCGGTTGCCGTTGTCGAGCTATCGTCGGCCCCTGCTCGGGACCGGGCTGTGCGGTGGGCTCACCACCTTCTCGACCATGCAGGTCGAAACCCTGAAAATGATCGAACACCGTGACTACGGCCTGGCGGCCGGGTACACCGCCGCCAGCATCCTGCTGGGCTTGCTGGCGGTGTATGTGGCCACCGCTGTGGTGCGTCGAGTACCGGTGCGATGATCGTCTGGGTTGGCGTGCTGCTCGCCGGCGGATTCGGTGCGGTGCTGCGGTTTCTCGTTGACGGCACGGTGGCCCGACGGGCGGCGCGTTCGTTTCCGTTCGGGACGCTGGCGGTGAACATCAGCGGCGCCGCGCTGCTCGGCCTGCTCGGCGGCCTGGCGTTGAGCCGGCACGCCGCATTGGTCGCCGACACGGCCTTCATCGGTTCCTACACCACGTTCTCCACCTGGATGTTGGAAACCCAGCGGCTCGGCGAGGAGCGTCAGGTCCGTGGCGCGGTCGCCAATCTTGTCGTCAGCATCGTGTTGGGCATCGCCGCCGCGCTGCTCGGGCAGTGGATCGCGGGGCGACTCTGAAGTCAGGTGAGCGCGGGCACGACCTTGTCGACAAGCAGCTGCACCGACTTCCACGCTTCGTCGATCGGCATGCCGCCGACCAGCGGGTGCAGCACGATCGGTCCGTAGTCGATGGCATTGGTTTCACGGCGGACTTCGGCGATCAGCTGGTCGGGAGTCAGGAAGCGGTATCGTCCCGACGCCCTGACCTCGTCCAGCGTCTGAACTCCGGGCAGGTGCATGAGCGAGCGTTGGTCTTGCGACCAGCCGCCGTAAGTGACTGCCTCCCACAGAATGTGCTCGCCGAGCTCTGCCCACGCTCGTTCGGGGTCTTCATGCAGGTAGATCATGCCGCGGTTGATTGGCCCGGGCATGATGACCAGGGGCGCAATCCCGACATCAGCGCACAGCTCGCGATAGTAGGCGGCGACGTCGGGCAGATGGTCGGCCAGGCTGAGGGGAAGGCGAAAACGCGCGGCGCGCCGTGCCGTGACACGCGCGCCTCCCCCGACGTAGAGCGGCGGATGTGGACGCGTCCAGCTTCCGGTGCAGACCCCGGGCGCTGAATCGGCGCCTGACCACACGGCCAGCATTCGCTCGATCAGGCTGTCCATCAGCGTGCCGCGCTGGCCGAAATCTACTGCGAGGGCGTCGTATTCGACGGTGCGGTAGCCCAGACCAACGGTGGTGTGCAGTCGACCGCGGCTCATGTTGTCGACGAGTGCGATGTCTTCGGCGAGCCGAACCGGATTCCACAACGGTCCGAGCGCGCAGTCCACGCTGGCGATCAGCGTCGAGGTTCGCGCCAGGAACATCCCCGCCGCCATGATCGGGTTGCAGCTCCATCCGTGCCCGGTCGCGTGGTGCTCGTCGACGCTCACAGTGGTGATTCCCCGGGACTCCCCCCACTGCGCCAGTTCGAGTGCGGCACGGACTAATTCGCTTTGCGTGCGTGGATCTCCGTGCGGCGAGGCGAAGTTGAAACGCAGCACCGTCAGCAGCATGTCCGACCTCCGGTCAGGCTCTAAGCCGGCGCCGCCGCCGACTGCAGGAACGCGGGAAAGTCGGGGAACAACGCGCGGTCGACGATCTCGATACGGGTGCCGAACGCGTCGATGTAGTAGGCGAACAGCGCCAGATCCGGCGGCGAAATATCAGCGGTGGCTTCGAAGGTGAAGCCGTCGGCCTCCAGCATCCGTGCGGTCTCGGCGAGATCGTCGGTGAAGTATCCGAGGTGATGGACGGAGTTGCCCGGCGCCGCAATCCACGGACTGTCGGGCACCTGCTGGATCAGTTCCAGGTGGGGACTCTGCAGCGAGTAGACGAACGTCGAGGTGAGTTCGCGGCTTCCGTTCGCGGTGCGGAACGGCAGCGTGTATGTCAACGGGGTGATCCACCGGTAGCCGGCCAACGCGCTCAGTCGGGCCATGGCGGCCTCGAGATCGGCTACCACGATGCCGGTGTGGTAGTAATCCTCCGGCCGTAATGCGAATGCCATGTTCTTCCTTCTCGTTTCAGATGCAGTCCGATGCGCCGTCGACGACGAACACCGCGCCGCTGGTGTACCTGCTTTGTTCGGTGCACAGAAAAGCCACCGTGGGTGCTATCTCCCCGACGGATCCAAAGCGCCCCAACGGAATGTGAGCCAGCTCGGACTCGACCAGCTCTTCGGCGATATGCATGGGTGCGGTCATCGGCGTGTCGATGGTGCCCGGCGCGACCGCGTTCACCCGGATTCCCTTGCCGGCCCATTTGACGGCGAGATTTCTTGTGACGTCGATGACCCCGGCTTTCGCGGCGCCGTAGCCGGGTACCAGCGGAACGGCTCGCAACGCAGACATCGACGCCAGGTTGACGACGCTGGCGCCTCCGCTGGCCGTCGATGCCTTCAGCGCTCGGTAGAGCGCGACGGTCAGGCGGTAGGGACCGGTCAGGTTCAGCGCGACCGACGCCTCGAACCCGTCCGGCTTCGACTCGTCAAGGCCGCCCGGGAAATTCGCTCCGGCGTTGTTGACCAGCACATCCAGCCGGGTGAAGTGCCGAGCCAAAGCATCCACCGAGTCGTGGTCGGTGATCTGTAACTGGCGATAGGTCATGCCGGACAGATCGAGGTCGTAGTCCGCCGCGGCCGGTTTGGTCCCGGTGATGGTGACCTGTGCCCCGGCGTCCCGAAACAACACGGCGGTCGCATGCCCGATACCGCTGGTGGCGCCGGTAATCAGCGCCTCGGTGCCGGTGAAGTCGAAGCTCACTCGCGCTGTCATGAGTTTCTCGCTATTTGTGCGGTGAGCCAGGCTCTTTCCCAGAAGTTGGTCGTATCGGCCAAGAGCTTTTCGTGGGCTTCTCTGAGTACCTCGCGAGCCCCCGGATGGTCCGCCTGCGCCGTGGAAACCAGCTCGGCAAGGTGGATGGCATGCAGTGGGCGGCCGGCACCAAGGTGCGTTCGGGCCTGTTCCACGAGTGCGTCGGCGCCGGCCAATTCGACCACGTCGGCGCTGACGGCGTCGAAACCAACCGGATAGAGCTCGGTCGTCGACCGATGGTGAAACCAGCCCGAGTAGTTCTCCCAGATGGCCCGCACATCCCAGGCGACCTTTCCATAGCCTTGACCCACTTCGTATTCCGCGGGCAAGGTGATCTCCCGCATCAGGGTCCGGACGTCTTTGCCGGCGTTCATCCCGGCGACCGTCTGGTCGTGAATGTACTGGATGGCTTTGCGCAGCCGGGTTAGCTCGGCGTCGATGCGCTCGGCGCCCGAGATCGGCGCGAAGTGGCCGGTCACCAGGAGTTCGGCTTGCAGATCACGAACACGTTCGACAGAGGCGATGGCGGTCAACGCATCCCGGTACCGGTCACCTCGCATCGTAACCAGGTTGGGGATATGCCCGAAGATCGGACCGAAAGTATTCCCGCACAGGCAAATCTGCTCGTCCGGGAGCCACACCACGAGCGAGTCGTTGGTCTCCCCACCGGGCACGGAGATCAATTCCATGCGCCGCCCGCCGACCTCCAGCGCGAGGGCGTCTTCGAAGTCGAGATCAACACTGGGAACACTCTGGGCCGGCAGACGCTTGGTGCCGAGCCGGCGTTGAATGGCCCGGATGCCGGTCGCCAACGTGTCTTTGAAGGCGAACGCGCTGCGGCTGGCCCGGTATGGGATGAGGCGTTCGTTATCATCTCGCCATGAGGTCCAGTTCGCTTGTGCGACAACCGTTGTATCCGGGTCCCGCACGCTGTCCAAGCCGCCGACATGGTCGACGTGCCCCTGGGTGAAGACGATGTAGCGCACCGGCGAGGAGTCCACCGCGTCGAAGTTGGCGCGGTGCACCGGCCCCTCGAACCCCATGCCGGTGTTGATGATCACCCGGCCGTCATCGGTCGTCAGCAGGTAGGAATTCGACAGACCCGGCGAGCACCACAGCCCCGGGGAGATCTGCTCGGCCTTTTCAGCGGCGGCCGGGCGCAGGCCGTCGGCGCCCGGCCGGCTGCGGTAGACCGGTTCAAACGTCACTGTTTCTCCTTCATTCGGCGCGTACGTCGAACCTGTCGAAATAAAAGTCGAACCGGGCGCGGAGTTCGTCGGGCGAGACGCCGAAATGGCGTTGCAGGTCGTAGCGGATACGGCCGTGCTTGCCGCGCGGATTACCACCGAGGTAACGCTGGAAGCCTGAGCGCACCTTCGGGGTCAATTCGACGCCGCCGCGACGGTAAAGCTCGTCCAGCAAGGGTATTTCGTTGCCGTTCAGGTGGTGGAAGCTGATGTCGATGCTGCGTTCGGCCGGCACCAGGTCGCGGTCGCGCACACACGCGCTCAGCAGCCGGTGCACCCGGTCGGTCCAGTAGTCCAGCAGCCAGTCCGGTTCGATGCTGGTGCGACGCAATCGGTCGGAGTACGCCATCATCGTGATCGCCGATTGGATCACCGCGACGGGATCGCGGTGCGTGAAGGCCACTGTCGCGTCGGGGAAGGTGGCCATCAGCGGGCCGAGCTGCTCGCAGTGCTGCGGGCTTTTGAGGACCCACGTCTGCGGTCCACGCAGGAATGTCAACGCCTGCAGGACTTTCTTCATGTAAGCGTAGTGCCGGTTTTGGTCGAGGGCCAGGTAATAGTCCCGCCAGTCCGGCACGCGCGCATGCCATTCCAGAACGTAGCCGGCCAGATCCAGGTCGAGCAGTTCGACTTCCTCCTCGATCGCCTCCGGGAACCGGTCGTGCATGGCGGCCACGACGGGGGCGCTCGCCATCAGTGCGTCGTGTTCGGACTTGGCTCGCGCATAGCGGGGGTCGACGCCGAAAGTGTCCGGGCCTTGCCCGAGCGCCGGGATCGGATCCTGGCTCTCCCAGTACGGCAGCGCGCGGCGGCGCGGATCGGCGGCGATGAGATTGACCAGATGCGTGGTGCCGGATCGTGGCATTCCGACGACGATGAACGGCTTCTCTATCCGGATCGACTCGATGTCGGGATACCGCTTGATGAGGTCGGTCAGCGAGAGCCGGTTGCGCAGCAGGCGAACCACTCGTTGCCGCAGCGAAGAACGGGTGAGCTGGGTCAGACCTTGGTCGGCTTCGATCGCTGCGACGTGGGCGGCCAGGCGGTCGCCGAAGCCGTCGGTGTCGTCGAGGTCGTCGACGCTGGCCTGTTCGGCCGCCTCGGCAAGCATCTGGTCGATGTCGAACTCGACTTTTCTGGCCTCGGTGAACTCCAGAATCTGACGCTGGACATCGGTCAGCTGGGGCGACTTCAGATCGTCGAAGTCGATGTCAGCTGTGTCGCGGTCCGCAGAACTCACAGGGCCGCCTCCTCGACTAAGTGCCGAATGCAGACTAGCGCCCGGTCGCGCGGGGTTTAGCCGCATCCTGTCCGGGTACGCCGTTCTGGAACGGGCCAGGCAGGGTGCCCGGATTCGTCAACTCCCGAACGCTGGAGGTATGTCGCATGTCCGAGATGATCATCCAATCGCCCGACGAAGTGATCGCGTTCCTGAAAGCACAGCACAACCTCATCGAGGACCTGTTCGACGAAGTGCTGCACGCGACGGACCCGCATGCCCGGGAGAAACCGTTTGTGCACTTGCGCCAATTGCTGGCTGTGCACGAGACCGCCGAGGAGATGGTGGTACATCCTCGAGTGCGCCGCGAAGTGGATGCCATCGACTCGATCGTCGATGCTCGGCTCGAAGAAGAGCATGAGGCAAAGGAGCTGTTGTCGAGGATCGAGAAGATCGATATCACCTCACAGCAGTTCATCGATGAGCTGACAAAACTGCGGGATGCGGTGCTGGACCACGCCCTGCATGAGGAGAGCTACGAATTCCCTAAGTTGCAAGAGGAACTCAACGCCGACGAACTCAAGCGGCTGACGGCAGCGGTACGGGCGGCTGAGGCCATCGCGCCAACCCGTCCGCATGCCGGCGTGGAATCGGCGATGTTGAATTTTGCCGTCGGTCCGTTCGCGTCGATGGTCGACCGCGTTCGTGACCTGATCGAACACGGCATCGGCTAGACATCGTGGGCGGGCGCAGCGCCTAGGAGGTCAGGGAGCTGATGCGCCGAATGACCTCGTCGCGACCAAGGGCGCGCGCAACTTGGAATAGGTCGGGGCTCTTGGTCGACCCGGTCAAGGCCACCCTGATCAGCTGCGAGGCTTCCCGAATCGAACCCGGATAGGTGTCCGGGCTCTGCTTGTATTCCTTTGCGCTGCTTGCGAAGCCGAACTTCTGGGCGAGGTCTCGCACTTGCTGGAACCACTGAGCAGCGTCATCGATATCCCGGTAATCGGCGACGAAGGCGCCCGCGAACGACCGGACCAGGTCGGTCGGGAGCCCGCCCAGCTGAGCATCGGTAGCGTCCGCGAGCGTGAACAGGTCGGCAAAGAAGAAGCCGTAGGCCTCACGAAAATCCGACCATTTGCGGAGGTCTTTGCGCGGGTTGGTGACGCCCTCGCGTTCGACGGCGAGTGCGGCCAATGTCGTGTCCGGATGAGCCTGGATCACGCGGTGGAGTTCGGGGTCGAACTCGGCTGACCACGCTGTCACCGCCGTGTAGATTTCGGCTCCACTCAACGTCGCGATGTAGTCGGCGCTGATGTCTTCGAGCTTGACGAGGTCTACCAAGGGGCCGGCGCCTCCGCACTCGGCCAGCGAGATCGGCGCGGCGAGCGCTTCCGGCAGAGGTATTTCCGCAAGGCGTCCGTTGGCCAGCCCGCGCAGGTAGTAGAGCACCGCATCGGCGGGATAACCGGCCCTGATGTAGAAGTCGACGTCGGCTTCCGGGTCCTTACGCTTGGACAGCTTGCGCTTGCCGCCCGGGATTTGCTTCATCAGCAGGGCGATGTGCGCATAGGTGGGCGGCTCGAACTGCAGCGCTTCGAAAAGCTGAAGGTGCAGCGACACCGACGAAAGCCACTCCTCGCCGCGAATCACCAGGTTGACCCGCATCAAGTGATCGTCGACGGCATGGGCGAAGTGATAGGTGGGCAGCCGCACATCAGCCGACGATTTGAGAATCACCGCGTCGTTGTAGTTGGCCTCCATCGACAGCTCGCCGCGGATCGCATCGGTGAACGAGGCCCGTTGTCCGGTGCGGCCGGGCGAGCGGAAGCGCACCACATACGGCATGCCCTTCGCCAAGTTCTCCCGAACGGCGGCGACGTCGGCGTCGCGCCAGATGGCCCAGTCCCCGTAGTAGCCGGTCGGGAGCTTGGCCAACTGTTGGCGCGCTCGAATTTCGCCAAGCTCTTCGGACGTGGCGAAGCACAGATACGCCTTGCCGGATCGCAGCATTTCTCGCGCGTAGGTCAGGTAGATCGTGGCGCGCTCCGACTGGCGGTAGGGACCGTATGCGCCGGTCTGGTCGTCTTCGTCGGGAGGGATCCGAAAGTAGCCGAATGCGCGCGCGAATTGTTCGTATGCTCCCGGCACCTCCCGGGATTGATCGGTGTCCTCGACACGCACGAAGTAGCGGCCACCGGTCTGGTTCGCCACGGCGCGGTCGATCATCGCCGTGAAGATGCCGCCGAGGTGGATGAACCCGGTCGGTGACGGTCCGAGCCGGGTCACTTCAGCGCCGGCGGGCAGCTCGCGGGGTGGATAGCGCTCTTCCCACTCGCCCGGCTCAGGCAGATCGGCGGGAAAGAGGCTGTCGACCTCATGCGGCTCCAGCATCCGGTGACGGCTCCTATCGGGACGGTTTGCCTGGTCGATGTTAGTCACGCCTCCGTAGGGTGGTGATGTGAGCGTCGCTCCGGACATGACCGTTACTCTGCAAGACCGCTTCTTCCGCGACTTGCCGGAGATGGCGACCCGCTGGCAGGCCGAGACGTTTCCCGACCCGCGGCTGCTGGCACTCAACGAGCCGCTGGCCACCGAGCTCGGCTTCGACGCTGCCTGGCTGCCGACTCCCGACGGGCTGCGCTTCCTGGTGGGCAACCTGGTTCCCGGCGATGCCGCTCCGGTGGCCCAGGCCTACGCCGGTCACCAGTTCGGCGGCTACGTGCCACGGCTGGGCGATGGGCGCGCCCTGCTGCTGGGCGAGCTCGTCGGCGCCGACGGGCGCATCCGCGACATCCACCTCAAAGGTTCCGGCGCCACACCGTTCGCCCGCGGGGGTGATGGCCTCGCGGCGGTGGGACCGATGCTGCGCGAGTACATCGTCAGCGAGGCCATGCACGCTCTGGGTGTGCCGACGACGCGTTCCTTGGCTGTGGTCGCCACGGGACGGCCGGTGCAGCGCGAGACGGTTCTGCCGGGCGCCGTGCTCACCCGCATCGCCAGCAGCCACCTGCGCGTCGGGAGCTTCCAATACGCTGCGGCCACCGCCGACCTGGACCTGCTACGACGCCTCGCCGACCACGCGATCGCGCGCCACCATCCCGAGGCAGCCGACGCTGGGGCTCCCTACCTCGCGCTGTTCGAGGCGGTGGCCCGAGTCCAGGCCTCGCTGGTGGCCCGTTGGATGCTGATCGGTTTCATCCACGGGGTGATGAACACCGACAACATGACGATCTCCGGCGAAACCATCGACTATGGACCGTGCGCCTTCATGGAGGCCTACGACCCCGACACGGTGTTCAGCTCGATCGATCACTGGGGGCGCTACGCCTATGGCAATCAGCCCGCCATCGCCGGGTGGAACCTCGCTCGCTTCGCCGAGGCGCTTCTTCCGCTGCTCTCCGAGAACATCGAAGAGGGCATTGCGCTCGCCGAGGAGTCGTTTGGGGCATTCCGCGACGAGTACGACACGGTCTGGACGTCCGGGATGCGAGCCAAACTTGGCCTGCCTGCGGACATCGACGCCGGGGTCGTCACCGCCTTGGTCGACGAGCTGCTGCTCCTGCTGAAGGAAAGCCGGGTGGATTACACCTCGTTCTTCCGCGAGCTCAGCCGGACTGCCCGCGGCGATGCCGGGCCCGCCGGCTTTGACGAGTGGACGTCACGCTGGCGAGCGCTGGGCCCGGACGCCGAATCAATGGACCGCGCGAACCCGATCTACATTCCACGCAACCACCTCGTCGAGGAAGCGCTGACCGCCGCGACGGCGGGCGACCTGGATCCGCTGCAGCAGCTACTCGTCGCCGTCACCGGCCCCTACGAGGAACGAGCGGGGTTCGAGCGCTACGCCAGTCCAGCTCCCGAAGACTTCGGCACCTATCAAACCTTCTGCGGTACCTGATGCGATTTCGGTGCTGAGCCCAACTTGTTCGCTTTGCGGACTCCGTTGTCCAGCAGGCCGGCCGGGGCAAACTTCTTCAGCAGCGACAACTGCCGGGCGAGGGGGCCAGCCGGATACCGTAACTTCGGCGTACGGTCGGTGGCTGCCTTGAGCGCGACTCGTGCGACGACGGCGGGATCATCCCCCGCGCGTACCGACTTGGCCAGAATGTTCTTGACGTGCTCACGAACGGGCGCGTAGCTCTCGATCGGCGAATCGGCGTCGGTGGCGCTCGCCTCAAACGAGGTGTTGGTGTAGCCAGGTTCGACAACCGTGACCCGGACACCGAATTCGCGGGTTTCATGGTCGAGCGATTCCGAATAGCCTTCGACTGCATGCTTTGACGCCGAGTACAGCGCGCCGTAGGGCGCCGGCAAAAATCCCAGCACCGAGCCGATGTTGATGATCCGGCCGCTGCGCTGCGCCCGCAGATACGGCAGCACCTCACGGGTGACTCGCACCAGCCCGAAGAAGTTGGTGTCGAAGAGCTGCTGGGCCTGGGCGGTCGAACTCTCCTCCGCGGCGCCGAGGACGCCGAATCCCGCGTTGTTGACCAGAATGTCGATGCGACCGGCGCGCTGGACAACCGTAGATACTGCCGCGGTGACCGACTCGTCGTCGGTGACGTCGAGCTGGATCAACTCCACGCCGGCAATCGGCTCGGTGTTTCGCGGATTCCGGCTTGTACCGAAGACTTCGAAGCCCTTTGCGGCGAAGGCGCTCGCGACCGCGTGACCTATTCCCGAAGAAGCCCCGGTCACCAACACCACGGGCGATCGTTTTGACATTTCCACTCCTAGTAAACCGATTGGTGTACTTCTATCCGGCCGCTACGCTACACCACTTGACGGGCGATGTAAACCGGTCGGTATACTCCGGGTATGAGCAAGCAGCAAGTGGCGACCAAGGGAGGCCGTGGCGCGCGCCAGCGCATCCTGAACGCTGCGGCGGAGTTGTTCTACCGGGAGGGCATCAACGCCACCGGCGTTGAGCGGCTCGCGGCCGAATCTTCGGTCTCCAAACGAACTCTCTACCAACACTTTCCGAGCAAGACAGCGGTGGTGGAGGAATATCTGCGCAGCATCGAAGACCGCGTCAACCCCTTGGGGGACGTCGGCGACCAAACGCCGCGCGAGCGCTTACTGGCCGTTTTCCAGGCGCCCGCCCGCGGCGGACCGCCACGGGGCTGCCCGTTCCACAATGCGGCCGTCGAGGCAGCAGGATCGATGCCGGGAGTTCAAGAGATTGTTCGCACCAGCAAGCGCAGCTTCATCGACGGACTGACCGAGCTCGCCAACCAAGCGGGCGCCGCCGACCCGCGACTATTGGGCAACGAGCTCGGCGTGCTCTATGAAGGTGCGGCCGCACTGGCTACGTCGCTGGACGACTTGTCGCCCTGGGTGCATGCTCGCGCGGCAGCAGAGAAGCTGATCGATCAAGCGCTCGCCCGCTGATCCTGGCACGCCTGTCACATCTGCCCCACCAATTTCTGGGCGGAGCCGGCGCGCACAATTTGCCCGCCTTCGAGCGACACCTTAAAGCGCGCAACGGATTTGTCGCTCAAAGGCGGCCACAACGAACACCCCAAACCCGCGGAGACTCCTGTGACTGGTGTGGTCGGCAACGCTTAGCGCGCGCCGCGCACCAACCGGCCGGGGCGAGCGCCGGTGTCGACGCCGTCGCGGCGGGTCACGACGCCGTTGACGATCGTCGCGCTGTAGCCGGAGGCGCCCTGTACGAGCCGGTTGCCACCTGCCGGCAGGTCATAGGCCATCCGGGGCGCATGCAGGGTGAGCGCATTCATGTCAATCAGGTTGACGTCGGCCCGCTTTCCGACTTCG
>NZ_DATMLH010000076.1:0-13085 GCF_035570115.1 Mycobacterium sp. | reverse complement strand
GTGGCCCGCAACGGCAAAGTCAGCCTCTGCGTACTCGACGAGACCTGGCCGTTCGCCTACCTGCAGGTCTATTGCGACGCCGTGATCGACGACGACGAGGAAACCCTGATCGACGTGATGATGGCGGTGGCTGAACGCATGTCGGGTGAGCCAGTGCCGCCGGAGCTCCGTCCCGCGGTCAAAGCGGTCGCCGAGGAGGAAGGCCGGGTACTGGTGCGCTGTCGACCGTATGCGACGTTCGTGACGCCGCCGCGACACCTGCACAGCAACGAGCAGCAGGAACTGACCCACTGGGTTTCGGCGTCGATGCCCTGGGACGCTCCCGACAGGCCGGCGAACTGATGGCCGACGTCACCGAGAAGTGGCGCTCCGAGCGCGTCACAGCGGCCCTCTACGACGCCGGCGTCCAGCACGCCAGTGTCGCAAAGCTCGGCGCCCGGGCGATGTGGGGTGCCGACCTGGGCCGCATGTTCGCCGACATCGAGCGACTTGCCGACGTTCCGGTCGGCGCCTCGGTACTGGACATCCCGTGCGGGGGTGGCCTGGCCTTCCGCGGTCTGCGTACCGGTCAGGCCGTGCATTACGTCGCGGCTGACATATCTCCGTACATGCTTACGCGGGCGCGCCGGGAGGCCGGCCGACGCGGCGTGCAAGACGCGATCGAGTTCGTCGAAGCGGATGTGACCGCGCTGCAGTTCCCTGACGCCAGCTTTGACCTCTGCGTGACCTACAACGGGCTGCACTGTCTGCCGGACCCGCGGGCGGCGCTCGCGGAGCTCGCTCGGGTGCTCCTACCTGGCGGGACCCTGCGCGGCACGTCATGCGTTAGCGGTCGAGGCCCGCGCAAGGATGCCCTGATCGCGTTGAGCCGTCGCGCTGGGGTGTTCGGAAACACCCCGCGCACAGGCGAAATCGAGAAATGGCTGACGGAGTTCGGCCTCGATGTCGTGACACTTGCGCGCAGCGGAGCGATCGAGTTCTTCGAGGCCCGGTTGCCATTTCGAAAGACGGATTGATGGGCGACCGTGTTGCCGGCGCGCACACCGATCTGCACAGTGATCAGGGCGCTCGCCAAGGAGAGCATCCGGGGCGATCGCGTGACCCCATTGTCAAGGTTCACGATGTTGCCTGGTTGGAGTTCGAGAAGCCGGATCTGGTTCGGGCTGAGGCGTTTGCGCGGGCGTTCGGTTTTAGCACCGTAGTTCGCACGGTCGACGAGCTGTATCTGCGCGGCACCGATACAGGCTCGCCCTGTGTGCTCATCCAGCGAGGTCCCCAATCGAGATTCGTCGCGGCCGCGTACACCGCCCAGGATCAGTCCGACGTGCTGCGGCTGGCCGACGCGACCGGGGCCAAAATCCGCGCGCTGCCCGAGTCACTCGGCGGCGTGGCGGCCGACCTGGTCGATCCCAGCGGTATGACGGTGCGGGTGGTGGCCGGCGTTCACCAGCTGGCGGCCCTGCCGGCGCAGGCCGCGCATCAGTACAACTTTGGGCACGAACTCGCGCGGATCAACACCACCCAACGCCCGCCGCGCGAGCCGACACGGGTGCAGCGACTCGGACATGTGGTGTTGCAGACCACCAAGTACCGGGAGGCGCTCAACTGGTACCTCGATCACCTGGGAATGATCGTCAGCGACTTCCTCTACTACCCCGGGCAGCGCGACCGTGGACCGGTCCTGAGCTTCATCCGCTGCGATCGCGGGCAGACTCCGGCCGATCACCACACCCTGGGGTTGGCGCTGGGCCCGGCCAACCGTTACATCCATTCGGCCTACCAAGTCAGCGACATCGACGCGATGGCCACCGGCGGCCGCTACCTCGCCGAACTCGGCTATCACCGCTCGTGGGGAATCGGCCGGCACATCCTGGGCAGCCAGATCTTCGACTACTGGCGCGATCCCGACGGATTTTTGGTCGAGCACTTCAGCGACGGTGACATGTTCGACGGCAGCCTCGAGCCGGGTTGGGCTCCCTTCACCACCTCCGGGCTCTACCAATGGGGACCCCGGATCACCAAAGACTTCCTCGGCATCGGGCCCGGCCGCGAATCCCTAGACGAGCTTCGCTCGGTGATCAGCGCGCTGCGCGGCGACAACGAATTCAACCTGGCCAGCCTGCGCGGCATGCTCACCGTGGCCAGATCCTGACCCCAACCACCCGACGACACAAGGACCCCGATGACCGTCTCGATCCTGCGCACCGCCGACGCCTGGTTTGTGCAGACCCCAACTGGGGCCGCTCAAGTCACCACCACCGCCACCACCACACGCGAGCTGCTGGCCGACCGAGCCGCCATCGAGGCTGCCGCCCACAGCAGCGACACCGCGCCGGTGGACAGCCTGCATCTGGTGTCCCCGATCACCGCGCCGTGCCGGGTGGTGGCGCAACTGGCCAACTACGCCTCCCATGCCAAAGACGCCGGACGCAACCCGGCAACCGACCCGCTGGCCTTCTTCCGCAAGGCATCTGGCTCCATCAGCGGCCCATCCGACGACATCGTCAAACCCGAGCATGTCCGGCTGCTGGACTACGAGGTCGAGATCGGCCTGGTCATCGGCCGCGATGTGCCGGTCGGCACCACGATCACCGAGGCCAACCTCTCCGACTACATCAGCGGGCTGGTGGTGGCCAATGACGTCTCGGCGCGTGACGTGCAGTTGACCAAAACGCAGTTCTACGAAGCGAAGTCGTATCCGACGTTCACTCCGGTCGGACCCGCGCTGGTACTGCTGGACGCCGACGAGCTCAAGCGCTTCGGTGACTTGCGGCTGCGGCTGTGGGTGAACGGCGAGATTCGCCAGGACATGCTTGTCGACGGCGACATCATCTACCCGCCCGTGCAGGCCCTGCGTGCGCTGTCGCGTTTTCAACGGCTCGATGCCGGCGACCTGGTGTTGACCGGAACCCCGGTCGGCACCGCGATCAGCGCTCCACCCAAGCCAGTCCAAATCATCGGGTCGCTGCTGCCGGACCAGCTCAAGTGGAAGACCTTCTTCTCAAGGCAGGCCAAAAACCCGAAATATCTGCGCCACGGCGACGTCGTCGAGGCCGCGGTGGCGAGCGATGACGGGGCGATCGACCTCGGCGCGCAACGCAACATCGTCAAGTACTCATGAGTGACAGCGTGATCGTGCTCGCCCAGCTGCCGCCGGGCCGGCGGGCAACGATAGTGGGCACCCTGCCAGGGGCGGCATCCGTGGTGGCAAACCGGCTGCGGCAGCTGGGCTTTCGCGCAGCGGCCCAAGTCGATGTGATCCGTCGTGCACCGCTGGGCGACCCGACCATCTACCGGGTTCAGGACACCGAACTGTGCCTGCGCCGCCGCGAGGCGCGGCTGATCGTCGTTGCCCCCGAGGCGGACCGATGACGGCGTGCCATGACGTTGCTGCCGCACCAGTTGTCGTCGCTGGTGTGCGGCGGGTGGCGCTGGTCGGCAGCCCTAATGCCGGTAAGACCAGTGTCTTCAACCACCTGACCGGGTTACGCGCCAAGACCGGTAACTATCCGGGCGTCACCGTTGGGCGCAGCGTCGGCACCACCTGGGTGGACGGCGCAGCGATCGCCGTGGAGGACCTGCCCGGCACCTACAGCCTCGACCCGATCAGCCCCGACGAGCGGGTGGTCACCGACCTGCTGACCGGCAAATACCCCGACATCGA
The DNA here is from genome assembly GCF_035570115.1 of Mycobacterium sp. GTDB lineage: Bacteria > Actinomycetota > Actinomycetes > Mycobacteriales > Mycobacteriaceae > Mycobacterium. The sequence continues at coordinate 9,421 of NZ_DATMLH010000076.1, read as the reverse complement.
CGGGCCCGACGCGATCGTCCTGGTCGCCGATGTCACCACCCTGCGCCGCTCGATCATGTTGGTGGGCCAGGTGCTACGGCTCGACCTACCGTGCTTGCTGGCGCTGACCATGGGCGACGAGTTGACGTCGCGCGGCGGCAAGATTGACGTCGAGGCGTTGTCGACGGCGCTCGGGATCCCGGTGACCGCGGTTGTGGCGCATCACGGTTCGGGCATCGAGGCCCTGCGGGCACAGCTGGCGTCGTTCGAGCGATGGCAACGCCCACCGGTCTTGCTCCCGCCCGACCAGGACTCCATCGACGCTTGGGGGCGCTCGGTGCTCGATGCGGCCGACTACGTTGTGCCGCAACCAGATCGGCGTACCCGCCGGATCGATGCGGTGCTGCTGCACCCGGTGTGGGGCACCGTGGTCTTCGTCGCGGTGATGTTCGGCTTCTTCCAGGTCCTGTTCACCATCGCTGCGCCACTGCAGGATTGGGCCAGCCGGGGTCTGAGCTGGCTGGGCGCACAGGTCGCCCGCGATATCGGCAATCCAGTGATCCGGGGCCTGCTCAGCGAGGGGATTATCGGCGGGGTCGGGACCGTGCTGCAGTTCATCCCGCAGATCGTGTTGCTGTTCCTACTGCTCGCGCTCTTGGAGAACGTCGGGTACATGTCGCGGGCGGCGTTCTTGATGGACCGGGTGATGGCCACGACCGGGCTGGAGGGCCGCGCCTTCGTCGCGATGCTCTCGTCGTTCGCCTGCGCGATCCCGGGCATCATGGCCACCCGCACGCTGCCGTCCTCGCGCGACCGGATCGCGACCATCATCACCGCGCCGTTGACGACGTGTTCGGCCCGGCTGCCGGTGTACACGTTGCTGGTCGGCCTGCTGGTCACCCCGCAAACCCAGTGGTGGGGGCTCAGCGCACAAGGTGTCACGATGTTCCTGCTCTACCTGGGCGGCGGCACGTCGGCTCTGATCGCCGCGTCGGTGGTCAAGTCGACCATCCTGCGCGGCGACCTGGTGCCGTTCACCATGGAGCTGCCGCCCTACCGGCTCCCCTCCCCACAGGTGGTGCTCGCCGCGATGTGGAGTGCGGCGAAAATGTTTTTACGCAAGGCCGGAACCATCATCCTGGGCACCTCTTTGGTGTTGTGGGTGCTGCTCAATCTGCCGACCCGCGAGGCCGAAACCGCGCGGCTGTCGCCGACCGATGCCACCGCCTATGTGATGAACCACAGCTACGCCGCCGACGTCGGCAGGGCTATCGCGCCGGTGTTCACACCGCTGGGCTTCGACTGGCGCACCGATGTCGCCCTGGTTGGCTCGCTGTCGGCGCGCGAAGTGTTCGTCTCCACCCTGGGCCAGGTGTCGGCGGCTACCGACCCCGCCAACCCACATCAGGCGTTGGCCACCATGACCGACGAGCACGGTCAACGGGTATTCACCGCGCCGACCATCATCGCGCTGCTGACGTATTTCATGTTCGCGTTGCAGTGCATGTCGACGATTGCGGTGATGCGCCGCGAGACCAACTCGTGGCGATGGCCGGCGTTCGCGTTCTCCTACATGTTCGTCCTGGCCTGGGTGGCGGCGCTGGTCGCCCGCTCGATTGCGGTAGGGCTGGGCGCATGATTCCAATTCACGCCATCGCCACCGCGGACCCGCAACAACTGCGATGGGTGATCACCGCCGACTCGCTGCCGCCCGCCGGCACCGTCCGCCAAGCTCCAGGGCGCCTCGGCGTCTTGCTGGACGCCGGAGTGATCAGCGAAATGGTGCTCCGCACAGCGGATGTGCTGATCACGCTCAACGCAGACCACCGCTGGCGGGAAGTCGGCGATGACGTCCGCGAGGCACTCCGCGTCGCACTGCTGGACCCGACCGGCTGGCGAATCGACGCCTCGGACAACACCGACCAGCTGGCGGCGATCGCCGCGGAGCTGCTCGCAGGCTCGGTCGGCGCCCTCGCCGAATCGCACGGCGGGTCGATCGAATTGGTTTCGGTGGCCGGCGACACCGTGACCGTGCGGATGTCGGGTGCCTGTCACGGGTGCCCGGCGGCGGAGTCGACACTGCACGACAAACTCCAGCACGAACTGCGCCGGCGGACCGGTCAACAGATCACCGTCTGCAGCCAAAACCGCACAGCCACAGTCCCACTCGGTAAAAAGCTGCTGTCATTGATCGTCCGCTGAGAGCTGAGCGGCCTGTCGCGGACACCACACCGACATCAAGGAGGACTGCATTGTCGAAGCGCTCACCGGAAAGAGCGAGATGACCACCTGCACATCGATGTTCGGTGTCCATCACCGACTCGCCGAGATCGCCTTGCGGCACGTAACCGACTGCGTCGCACCGAAGATCCTGGACTTGGCAGCGGGCAATGGTGGGTTGTCGCGCAGACTGCTGGACAAACACCCCAACGTCGAGGTGACGGTCACCGACCTGGATCCGATAGTCGTTGACAGCCTCACCCTCAGCGACCTGGGCAATCATGCTCGCGCGCTGGTGTGTGATGCCACTGCCATCGATGCGCCCGACGGCTATTTCGACCTCGCGGTCTTCGCGCGGCCTTTCCGCCACGTGCCAGCTGAGACGGCGAACTGGATCCTCGGCGAGGGGACCCGCGCCGCGTCGAAGTTACTGATCATCGACCTGGAGCGGCTACCATCTCCGCCACGAACGCGCCAGCGAGCGGCCGCGTCTCCGTCGAGTTTTTCGAGCGCCAGGGTTGCTCCGGAGCACCACCGGGTCCCGGTTTCGCCGCTCAGGACGGAGGGCCACAGTGAAGTGCTGCCGAATACCGCTGCAAGACACCCATCCGAGGTGGTGCTGCTCCGGCTCCCACCGGCCAGACGTCACCCAACGTCAACCTGAATCGACTCAGATTTCTGGAGATTAAGCGCCACCCTTTATAACCGCACCCGTCGGCAGTGCTTCCGGACGGTGGAACTAGTCGGGTTCGTCGTCGTGCTGTAGGCGCGGGGCGATACCGGAAATTCGGTAAAACATGTCGACGAGCTGATCGATGACCTCGTCAATCGTCAGCGGGAGATGGCCGTCCAGCCATGCCAGGCCGATTTGTTGTGCGGCTCCGATGAATCCGTACGCTTTGAGGCGCATGTCCTGCGGCGGGGGTACATCGTCGGCGGCGGCGAAGGCGAACCAGAGTTCGACTGCGCGCGTAGGGAATCCATCGCGGTATTTCTTGAGCGGACCGGTCTGGGATTCAACCGCGAGCAACCGCACCACCCTGGGATCACTCAGGAGGGCGCGTGTGTAGACCGTGAGCGCGGGGCGGGGGTCACGACCGGCGCCCACCTCGATCGCCGGCGCAACCACTGCCACGAGGTTGCCCGTCACGTGTTCGAACACCGCTTCGGCGAGTGCGTCGATCGATGCGAAATTCTCGTAGAAGTACCGCTTGGTGAGTCCAGCTTCGGCGCAGACGTCAACGATTCCGACGGCCGCGATTCCCCGCGTTCCGAACAGTTGCAGGCCGGCATCGATCAGTCGCTGGCGGCGCTGGTGACGCCGGTCGGCGGCGCTGACGCCACGGTATGGACGCGGCACGGCCGCGACCGATGAGCTCGCCGCATCCTCCATAAGTCCTCACTGTTGACACCCGCCCGTATCAGATATTAGCGTAGGCCATATCTGATACTTCATCGGACCAGTTTTGGATCTTAGGAGCTTAAGGATGACTGAACCTCTCCCCGCCCCGTTGGACCCCGATGGGTTGGTGTGGGAGCACTTCGGTCGCCAGCCGATTTTTCGGCTGTCCAATGGCCTTCGCGAAGCGATGCTGCAGAACATGCATCCCGGGCTAGCCGCCGGCGTCGAGCATCATTCGGTGTTTTTCGAGGATCCACGCGCCCGCGGCGAACGGTCGATCGGACCGATCATGTCCGTCGTCTACGGGGGACCCACATCGCACGAGTGGGGAAAGTTGGTGCGAAGTTTCCACGGCTCGATCAAAGGCGTCGACAAATACGGTCGTCGATACAGCGCGCTCAACCCGGAGACCTTCTTCTGGGCGCACGCAACGTTCGTCGAAGACATCGTGACCGGACACGAGCTCACGGGCTATCCGCTGTCAGCGGCCGACAAAGAAGCCCTCTACTTGGAATCGATTGACTGGTATCGCCTTTATGGCGTCAGCATGAGGCCGGTCCCACCCGACTGGGACGCATTCCAGCAGTACTGGGAGGACATGATCAACAACGTGCTGGAGGACAGCCGCCCAGTTCGGGAGGGCTTTCACATGTACCGGACGATGCCGCCGCCGACCAGCAAGCGCCTGTCTGATCGCGCCAATACGGTTGTTGGACCACTGATTCTGAAACCGTTCGTGCAGACACCGCTGGTGAAATTGATCCTGTGGGTCACCACCGGCGCACTACCGCCAGTGATCCGCCAACGGCTGTGCCTGGACTGGACTCGACTGGACGAATTGCATTATCGCCTGCACCTCAAGGCAGTTCATGCGATGATCAAAGGGATCCCAACACACCTTCAATACTTTCCACTCGCCCGAGACCAGCGCGCGCACTACCACCGCACGGGTACCGTCGCGCCGATCCCTCTGCCAACCCGAAATCCGCATCAATCAAATCGCTCGCCGAGTCCGTCGGCCCGACCGCGCGGGAACGGTTCCGGGGATCTGAGCAAGACAGAAAGGGCCGATCTAATGGCGAAGTCTGTATCTGGAGACCTGGTTTCGGTGCAATGAGTCTCAGTAGGACGCTGCGACAGAAGTTTCCATTCTTGAGGTACTCGTTCGTGCGCGGGGCTTTCGGCGGCCGGAACGTCTTACGGACGGGTCAGATGGGTGACGGCCGGGAGGAGGCGATGGCCGAGTACGTCGCTGCCAACGCACCGGCGGGCGATGTCGACGCGGCGATCGACGCCATCGACAGCTTCGCCTACGACAAGTCGATCCTCATGAACGTCGGCGACGAGAAGGGCCAGCTGCTCGACACCGCCGTCAAGCGCGCGAATCCAACGCTCGCCATGGAACTCGGTGCCTACTGCGGATACAGCGGGCTGCGGATCGCCCGAGCGGCACCGGGTGCCAACGTATTCTCGATCGAAAAGTCCGGTGCCAACGCCTCGGTGGCCCGCCGGGTGTGGGCGCACGCCGGCCTCGCCGATCGCGTCACCTGCATTAACGGCACCGTCGGCGACGGGACGACGCTCGAGGTTCTCGCCAAGGACTACGGATTCACCGAGGGCTGTTTGGATTTCGTATTCCTCGACCACTGGAAGGACGTGTACCTCGACGACCTGCAGCGGCTCGTCGACCGGGGCTGGCTGCATCCGGGAACGATCGTCGTGGCCGACAACGTCGGCATCCCCGGCGCACCCAAGTACCGCACCTACATGAAGGAACAGCAAGGCAAGCGGTGGCAGACCATCGAGCACGAAACCCACGTCGAGTATCAGACGCTACTCAAAGATCTGGTTCTGGAGTCGGAGTTCCTGGGCTGAGCCGCGCCACCATCACATCGCCGCCTGGAAGGCGATTGATCCGATACTGTGTGGCGCTAGCTTATCCACGTGACAAGGCCCCGGACGCAGGCTCGGCGAACGCCGACCACGTCCGTGAGCCGACTCTGTGGTTAGGCTTGTTCCGGCATCACCATACTGGCCTCCCGGCAACTACTTGCCGCGGGCATCGCAGACCTGATGCGCAAGCGGAATGATCGCCCCCGCCCCCGATTCGGTCGTCGGCGGCTGAAACACACTTGGTCCCGTTGTTTCTTGTCCCGTGCGGTATCTGGACCCATGCCGGTAGGGTCGTCAGATGGCTGTCCGGCGCGCCCTTATGGCGGGTATCGCTAAGCAGCTGGGTCACCCAAGTGGTCTGCGGGGGCGGTTAGTCGGTGTGGCGCTCAATCGTGGCAACCGACGCTTCGTGAGCGCCGCCGTGCAGGCGCTGCAACCTGATGCGGCGGCGGTGGTCGCCGATGTCGGGTTCGGCGGCGGTGTCGGGCTGAAGTTCCTACTCGACAGCGTCGGGCAATCGGGCCGGGTGCACGGGGTCGAAGTGTCGGACACGATGCTCAGCCACGCCGCACGTCGATACCGCCGCGACATCGCGGCCGGGCGGCTGGCGTTGCATACCGGGTCATTGACGCAGCTGCCCTTCGCCGATAGCGCATTGAATGGCGTCCTTACCGTCAACACCATCTACTTCATCGCTGAGCTGGATCCTGCGTTCACCGAGCTCGCTCGGGTCGTCGGAAGCGCGGGTCGGATCGTCGTCGGAGTGGCCGACCCGGACGCGATGGCCAGGATGCCGTTCACGGGGCACGGCTTTCACCTCCGCTCGGTACCCGAGGTGATCGACACGCTGCGCGGCGCGGGGCTCGGAGTCGAACACCGTCGAATCAGCCAGGCTCACGATGCGCCCCACCTGCTGATTGCCACACCGACCCCGCCACACCTTTAGCGTGGAAGTGCTTGCGCACCTGGGTGTTTGATTTGCAGCCGGTACACGTTATCGCAGCGTTCTCCAGAATTCGGTGACCGTGCGGGCGATGAGATCGGCGTCGACCAGGAGTGGACCGACGTGCCCAGCGCCGGTAAGAGTTACTACTTGCGCGTTGGGCATCGTGGCGGCGGCAACGTGGGCGTCGGCAGGGCTCCAATGCTGATCGTCGAGATCGCCGGTCAGAAACAACGTGGGCACGCTGACCCCGGGCAGGGTGTCGGTCAGCGGGTGCCAACGATTCATGAACCGGACCGTGCGGCGTATCGAGTCCCGATCAGCCTCCTTGAAGCCGCGGATGAGGTCCGCGGCCCGGTCGGGGTGTGCCTTGATCGCGTCGGAACCGAGTAACGCGTCGAACAATGCCTTGGTAATCAACCGGTTTGGGCCGGCGAGGCGGTAGAGCATGGCGAGCGGATAGGTCTGAGTCCAGCGTTGCCGAGCGCCGACCGGCAGCAGTGGTGCGGCGATCGTCACCAGGCTGTGCAGGCGGTGTGGTTGATCGGCGGCCAGGGTGATGCCGACGTGGCCACCCCACGCGTTGCCCACCCAGTCGACCGGCTCGGTGATGTCGAGATGATCGATGACTTCGCCGGCGGCGCGCGCGCAGTCGTCGAGGGTGAAGTCGCGATGGATGGGATCGCTGCGCCCGTATCCGGGGCCATCGATAATCACCAAGCGTCGGTGCGCACCAAGGGAATCCACCAGCGAACCCCAGCTGCGGGAGTCGACCCACAGACTGTGCCACAGCAGTGCCGGCGGTCCCACGCCGGCCTGCCCGACGTTCAACCGCCCCAGGGACGTAGGCACCAGCGCCGAATCGGAAGAAGTGTGCGCAATCATGACGCCTCCATAAATACTTCGGAAACCGAAACTTCGGTACCCGTAGTATTCTGTGTTTATATGGTCACGTCAAGAGATCTGCCCACCGATCGACTGGCCATCGGTCAGCTGCTCATGCGGCTCCTGCGCGAATTCCGGCGCGAACTGTCCGCCCCCGCCGCCGCGGCGGGGTACGGCGATATTCGCGACCCGCACCTTCAAATCTTCGGGGCGATCGGCATGGGTGGCGTGCGGCTCACCGCTGTCGCCGCCCGCGCTCAATTAAGCCTGGCTGCCACCTCAGAGCTCGTGAACGACCTCCAAGAGCTCGGTTATCTGGAGCGGCAGCCAGACCCCCGCGACGGACGCGCCAAGCTCATCTGCCTGACCGACCGGGGACGTGGAGTCATGGCCCATGCCGGCGACCGTGTGGCCACGATCGAAGCGCAGTGGTCGACCGTAGTCGGCACGCAGTCCTTCGACCAGATGTGCGCCACCATGCAACGTCTGCTCGACTATCTGGACGCCGATGAGGCGCATCGATGATCCACGCTGCCAACACCCACGTCCCGAGTAGCCAAGGCGGCGGCCTGATCTGTTGACGTCGATGAGGTCGTGCCGCCGAAAGGCCTTGCGTGGAAGTGTTTTCTCACCTTCGCGGCGCTCGATTCGCGCCCATCTAGGCGGCCATCGAGCGGAGGTAGAAATGAGGAATATCTGCGCCGCCCCGGCGGGTTGTCTCGCACATGGCCGCCGGAGTAGTTCTGAATCGGCGCGCGGCGGCGATCAACGCCGTCGACGACGTCATCGATCAGGCTCGCAGCGCTTTCGCCGCCGGTGTCCGCCAGGTCTGGCTGGCCCGTAGAAGGCGAGCTGCGGGGCGGCGTTACGGGCAGGGGCCATTCTGCAGCCTGAGGTAGGCCGCAACCTTCTCCAGCAGTCGTTGCAGTTCGGCGCGCTCGGCGGGGTCGAGTCCGGCGACCGTGCGCTCTTCCAACCTCTTTTGGGCGGCTTCGATTTCGGTACGAAGGGGGCGGCTGCTTTCTGTTGCCTCGACGAGCACGGCGCGTCGGTCGGCGGGGTCGGTGGTCCGGCTAACTTTGCCGGCGCGCTGTAGCCGCTGAAGCATCTTGGTCACGGTGGACGGATCGAGACCCAGGGCGTTGATCAGGTCGGCCTGACGCACGACCCCCGCTGCCCACAGATGCATCATCAGCACCTCCTGCCCCGGGTACAGGCCGGTGTTTTTGAGGAGTTCGCCAGCCGCGGTGCGGTGAAGCCGAACCACCTGGGCAAGGGCCCGGCTCACTGGGCCACCCGGCCCGACGTCGAGCGGATCGCGGCTGGGTTGCTGGAGTGTCATGCCGTCAGCCTAACTGGTTGGCCGGCCAAATAACGTGCTACGCTCGCGGTGGAGAATTACTTGGTCGACCAATCATTGGGGAGATCCGCCATGAAGCTGGGACTGGGCCTGCCACACCACGGCTTCGAGGCCACTCCGCACAAAATCGTGGAGTTCGCGCAACGCGCCGAGGCACTGGGTTTCGACTCGCTCTGGGTGTTCGAACGGTTGCTACGAGCGGTGGAGCCGGCGGAGGGGTGGCGAACTCCGGAGTGCTACGCCAACGTCTTCGCGCCGGTGGAGACATTGACCTACGTTGCCGCCCATACCAGCACGATCCGCTTGGGGACCAGCGTCCTCGCCGCGCTCTTCCACGTGCCGGTGCTGCTCGCCCGCCGCCTCGCGACGCTGGACCACTTGAGTGCCGGACGCCTCGTCGTGGGTCTGGGACAGGGCTGGTCGGCCGACGAGTTCGCTACCGCCAATGTGCCGATGCGGCGCCGCGGTAGCGGTTTCGAGGAGTTCATCGAGGCGTTGCGTGCCACCTGGCGCCCCGACCCTGTCAGCTATCAGGGCCGCTTTTATCGGATCGCCCCGTCGCAAGTCAGCCCCAAACCGCTGCAGCCCGGTGGCCCGCCCATTCTCATCGCAGCAGCGCCGGGAGTCGACGCCGCTGTGCAGCGCGCCGGAAGGCTAGGGCTCGGACTGAACCCGGGGATCTCCGAGTGGAAATCCTTTGAGCACCAACTCGCGACTTTCCGCGCCGCCGTACCCGCCG
>NZ_DATMLH010000075.1:0-6571 GCF_035570115.1 Mycobacterium sp. | reverse complement strand
CTCGGACACCGGCGAGTTCACTTCGTCGACCGAGTGTGTCATCTCGTTGCGCAGGAACCGCCTGACCAGCTTGTCGACCGCGTTGTCGAGCGTCGCGGAGAACAGCAGTCGCTGACCACCGGCCGGGGTGGCGGCCAGGATGCGGATGACGCCCGGCAGAAAGCCCAGGTCGGCCATGTGGTCGGCTTCGTCGAGCACGGTGATCTGCACCGAGTCCAGGCTGATCAGGCGTTGCCTCATCAAATCCTCCAACCGGCCCGGACAGGCGACGACGATGTCGACTCCTGACTTGAGCGCGGCCACCTGACGGTTTTGCGGCACCCCGCCGAAGATCGTGCCGACCTTCAGGTCGTGGGCGGCTGCCAGCGGGGCGAGCACGGCGGTGATTTGCGTCGCCAGCTCACGGGTGGGCGCCAGCACCAGGCCGGCCGGCCGCGAGGGCCGTCGCTTGCCGCGCGCCAGCCGGGCAGCCAGCGGAATGGCGAAGGCCAGTGTCTTGCCGCTGCCGGTCTTGCCGCGCCCGAGGACGTCGCGGCCGGCGAGCGTGTCGGGAAGGGTGTCGACCTGGATTGGGAACGGGTTGGTGATTCCTTGTGCGGTGAGCACGTGGATCAGCTGTTCGGGTACGCCGAGATCGGCGAAAGTTGTTTCGGTAGTCACGGTTTCGGTGCCTCTCAGGCATCGGGTGTGCCGCGCCGTCGCGACGGGATCGTCATGCGGCGTCAGCACAAGGTGGCGAGATTGCCAGTGGGCAAAATCGATCGCCGCGAGAAAATCCTGTGCTGGATGCACTAATCATCTTCGAACCGGTAGTTCCGGTGGATGAAGGAGCGTTCCACGACGTGTCAGCATCTGTGTTGGTGACGCCAACGTTGTTCCACAGCCTACCTGATCAACCGTTCACCGCCCTCAACAGGTGATATGTGTCACCTCTGCGGGCATGCATGCGTGTTTGCTTGGCGGCGCGCTGAACTGGGCGCCTGAGGCGGCGACTTGTCGACAGGTCTTCTGCGGATCTCGCGGGCTTGCGATGATCGGCGCATGCCCGAGCGTGACCGCGACGAGTCCGGCCGACCCCGAAGCACCCGCCCGCGCGATGCTCTGGGCCGACCACTGCCCCGTGGCAGTCAAGGCATTCCACCGATCCCCGATGACCTCGAGCTGGCACCGGCGGAAACCCTTCGCTACGCCCAGGACCTCCTGGACCAGGGGCTGGCGTTCAATGCGCACGAGGTCCTCGAGGCGGCCTGGAAGAACGGCCCTGACGACGAGCGGATGCTGTGGCAAGGCCTGGCACAGCTCGCGGTTGGCATCACCCACGCCCAGCGCGGCAACGTCAAAGGCGCGATCAGTCTGCTGCGCCGCGCCTCGGCCCGTCTTTCCCACGGCGACCGCCCGGCACGCCATGCGATCGACATCGCTGGTTTGGTCGACTTTGTCGATGCGCTCATCGACGACCTCGCGGCAGGTGTGGAGATCGCGCCGGAGCGGCTACGACCACGTCTGGTTGTCGTAGAACCCGATAGCGGGTAGCGGCTAATGGCGGCGGTGGCGTGTCGCGCGTACCGTGGCCTGATTCGCAGTGAAGGTCGGCTCGGCCCCGGCTTCGCGCTTTTAGGCTCAACTACTTCCGCTAGTGAGCAGAGAATATAAATGCCACAGGAACAGCAGAAACCGTCTGAATCGGGTGCCAGCCCGCTCGTCGACGTGGCCGAGGCTCTACGCGACGTCGCCCGATCGCTGGAGGCCGAACCGGACCTGCAGCACGTGCTAGAGGCCATCGTTGCGTCGGCCACCGACACGGTCCCCGGCGCTGAACATGCCGGGGTATCGCTCCGCGAAGGCAAACTCTTGCGGACCGTCGCCTCGACCAGTGACCTGACGGAGCGAATCAACAACATCGAGCACGAACTCGACGAGGGCCCCTGCCTGCAGGCGCTACTGGATCATCGCAGTTACCGGATCGACGACATGTCACAGGACACTCGGTGGCCCCGGTTTGCCGCGGCCGCCGAAGCGCACGGTGTCCGGTCGATGCTCGGATACAAACTCTTCACCAGCGGCCGAAACCTGGGGACGCTCGATCTGTACTCCTCGACACGGAACGCGTTCGACGCTGACTCCGAAGTCATCGGGGAGTTGTTCGCCGCACACGCCGCGATCGCGCTGACCGGGTCCACTCAGCAGGCCGAATTTCGCAGAGCGCTCTCGTCCCGCGACACCATCGGGATAGCCAAAGGAATCCTGATGCAGCGCGAACGCCTCACCGACGTCCAAGCCTTCAATCTGCTGGTCTCCACGTCGCAAAAAGCCAACATCAAAATCCACGACCTCGCCGTCTGGTTAGTAGACAACGTCAACGACGCCGCGAGCCACCCGCCTAAGCGATAATCGGGCAGTGCTAGCGCCTGCCGCGGGTCCGAACGAACAGTGACCGTACCCGTGCTGGTGGCAGCTGCCACCGTCGAATTGGCCGGCATCATCGGGCTCGGAGTTCTGCTGATCGTTTCTCGGCGGCAACTAAAGGGGGCACGGAGCGCACTCGAGCGCAGCCGACAAGACAGGCCCCGCCGCCGGCGCCGCGGAGTCGCGCCGTTCGCCATCAGGACGGCCTGGCAGACGGCCGACTCGCTGATCAACAAGGGCATCGGCGCCACGGTGCGCAATTCCATCGAGGACCTCGCAGGCTGGGCCCAGGTCGAGCGGCCCGATCTCGCCAGGCTGACCGCCGACGGCCAAGCCGTGATCGTCTTCTCCGATATCGAGGGTTCCACCGAGCGCAACGAGGAGTTGGGCGATCGACGATGGGTCCAGTTGCTCGACCGGCACAACAAACTCATTCACAAGCGCGTTGAAGATTACGACGGCCACGTGGTCAAGAGCCAAGGCGATGGATTCATGATCGCCTTTTCCGATCCCCGACAAGCCGTCCGCTGCAGTATCGCCGTGCAACAAGCCCTGCAGGAGAGCGCTGAGCACTGGGACCAGATCCGGGTGCGCATCGGCGCTCACATGGGTACCTCGGTCAGACGCGGAGACGACCTCTTCGGGCGCAACGTGGCGATGGCGGCGCGGGTGGCAGGGCAGGCCGACGGCGGCGAGATCCTGATCAGCGAACCGGTGCGCGAGGCGGTCGAAGGCCAGTCCGACATCCTCCTCGGCCCCGCTCGCGAGGTCGAACTCAAGGGGTTCCGCGGTAGCCATGCTGTGTATCCGGTCGAACTGCCGATCTGACGGCGACGTGGCGAGAGCGTCGCCCAGATAGCGCTCCATTCCGGTGAAAAGCCTGGTGCTCTGGGCCTTTTGCACCGGACGGCGACTCACAGCCAATCCGGGTACCGTCGGCAACGGCATGCCCGAGTGGATGAGGAGCGACAGTGGCGAGAACCGACAACGACAGCTGGGAGATCACCGAGAGCGTGGGAGCGACGGCGCTAGGTGTGGCGGCCGCCCGCGCGGCCGACACCGAAAGTGACGATCCGCTGATCGACGATCCGTTCGCGCGAGTGTTCCTGGACGCCGCCGGCGACGGCATCTGGAACTGGTTCGGCAACCCCGACCTGCCTGACCAGATCGCCGAGGTCGCCCCCGACATGCCGTTGCGGATGCAGGGCATGCGCGACTACATGGCCTCGCGGACGGCGTTTTTCGACGAGTTCTTCATCGACGCCACCGAGGCGGGCGTGCGGCAGGTGGTGATTTTGGCGGCCGGCCTGGATTCGCGGTCGTGGCGGTTGCCGTGGCCCGACGGGGTGACGGTCTACGAGCTCGACCAGCCGCGGGTGCTGGAGTTCAAGGCCTCGACGTTGCGGGAGCGCGGCGCGCAGCCGACGGCCAACCTGGTCAGCGTTCCGGTCGACCTGCGGCAAGACTGGCCGACGGCGTTGCGGCAGGCCGGGTTTGACCCCGCCGCGCCCAGCGCCTTCACCGCCGAGGGGATACTGCCGTTTCTGCCGTCGGCCGGCCAGGATCTGCTGTTCGAGCGCATCCAGACGCTGACCGCGATCGGCAGCCATGTCGCCGTCGAGGCGCCCGGCCCCGACTTCGCCAACCCGGCGACCCGGGACCGGCAGCGGGAGCAGATGCAGCGCTACCGCGAGCTGGCTAGCCAACTGGGCGGCGAGGAGCACGTCTTCCCCGACTTCGACGAGCTGTGGTACTTCGAAGCCCGCACCAATGTCGGCGACTGGTTGCTCGAACACGGCTGGGATGTGTCGGTGCTGACGACCGAGGACATGATGGCCCTCTACGACCGCCAGCCTCCGGAGGGCCTCGAGGACGGGTCGCCGGACACCCTGTTCGTGTCGGCGCAGCGCTCGGTGTCCTAGCGGCTACGTGTCGCCGCCGATGTCCCAGTTCACGGTGAAGTCTTGGCGCAGCACGAGTTCGGTGAGGATGTCGTCGCGCTCCGCGAGTGGCCACGACTTGCATGCGAACGCGTCGAGGCTGAAGAAGGCGTAGTTGACCGAGCTCTCCGGGGTGGTGCGCGGCCGATACACCAGGGCATCCAGGTCGTTCCACCAGCGCTGGACGGCGTCGGCGAGCCGATGACAGGTGTCCCACACGTCGGGATGCTGGCCGGTGCTGATCTGGTCGTCGACGCCGAGGATGTCGAGGTTGGCCTCGGTGCGCAGGTCGAAGACGCGCAGATGCCTGGTGGCGGTCAGCCGCACCAGATGGTGGGCGGCGTGGTCGGCGGGGATCACCAGCCCGGTGGGCCGGTAGCGCTCCCGGAACGCGCCGGTGAATGTGCTTGCCGCGTAGCGGGTTCGGAACGCGCCGGATTTCGGGTCGAAGCGGAATCGCGCGGTGGGGAAGCCGTCCCAGCTCCACTGCGTCGGCGGGGTGGCGTCGACGCGCCACAGTTCGGTGCCTTTGTCGACCCGCCGGCGGCGCAGGCCGACGGGTCGGATGTCGGGCAGCGGCGCCCGGTAGCCGGCCGGAAGGTCAGGCACCGACGGCGGCGAGCATCCGCCACGCGGTGTCGGCGGTCCTCGGACGGCGCAGCGCCGCGGCGATCGACACGCCGCCCAGGTCGTCGTGCCGCAGCCGCATGATGCGATCGGCCGCCAACGGGTCGGAGGTGAAGTGCGTGAGCAACTCCAGGATCCGGGGCAGGTCGGGTCGTGGGCGGTCGTCGTCGAACTGCCAGGCCGGGAACCAGGTTTGGTTGCCGACCGCGGAGCCGAGGAGTTTGCCGCGGCTGCGCAGCCGGTGGACGGCCTGCGGCGTTTTCAGGCCCAGCCGGGCTTGGACCTGCGGGGTGGGCAGCGAGCCCTCGACGAACTCGCGCACCAGGGCGCCGCGACGCTCGTCGTTGAGGCTGCGGGCGGCGATGCGCTGCAGCGTTCCGTGCGGCTCTGTCGGCGCGTCTAGAATGGCGTCAAGGACCTCGGCGAACCCGGCGTCCTTTTGTGCGCGCTCTGCGACCTGGCGGGCAAGGGGGGCAAGGGCAGTGGACATAGCTCCATGCTACCAGGCGCGCGTGCAATCGAAACAATTGAAACAAACTGATGTGGTCGGCGAGGGAGGACACGATGGCGAGAACTGATAACGACAGCTGGGAGATCACTGAGAGTGTGGGCGCCACGGCGCTGGGTGTGGCGTCGTCGCGGGCGGCGGAAACTCGAAGTGCGAACCCGTTGATCCGCGATCCGTTCGCGCAGGTTTTCCTCGATGCCGCCGGCGACGGGGTGTGGAACTGGCAGTCCGTGCCGCTGCCGCCCGAGGTCATCGAAGCCGAACCCGAGGTTCCGCTGCAGATGCAGGCGATGATCGGCTATATGGCGTGCCGGACAGCGTTTTTCGATGGGTTCTTCCTTGATGCCACGCGCGCGGGCATCCGGCAGGCGGTGATCCTGGCGGCGGGCCTGGATGCGCGGTCGTGGCGGTTGCCGTGGCCTGATGGGGTGACGGTCTATGAGCTCGACCAGCCCAAGGTGCTGGACTTCAAGGCGTCGACATTGCGTGAGCACGGGGCCGAGCCGGCGTGCCATCGGGTCGCTGTTCCGGTGGACCTGCGTCAGGACTGGCCGGCGGCGTTGCGGCAGGCCGGTTTTGACCCGGCGGCGCCCAGCGTGTGGTCGGCCGAAGGGCTGACACCGTATCTGCCTGCCGCGGCATCAGACTTGCTGTTCGAGCGTGTGCACGAGCTCACGGTGACCGGCAGCCGCGTCGCCGTGGAGGCGCTGAGTCCCGACTTTGCTGACCCCGAGGTGCGGGCTAAGCGGCGTGCGCGGCTGGATCGGATACGGGAGGTGCTGGCCAAATTGGACCCGCGGCGGGAGATCCCCCGCAACGACGAGCTGTGGTACTTCGACGAGCGCGAAGACGTCGGCGAGTGGTTTGGCCGCCACGGCTGGGACGTGACGGTGACGACCTCGTACGAGCTGACGGCGAGCTACGGACGCTCGCCGGCCGCTGAGGTTCAGGACACCACCCCGCACAACCTGTTCGTGGCGGCGGAGCGGGTGGAGTCGTAGCGGCTCCGTTGCAGCCGACGCGGACGGCAACATCAACAAGCACAAGAATCACACTGGCATCCCTCGTATCGCGAATTCAGGGGCTTGCT
>NZ_DATMLH010000074.1:0-2775 GCF_035570115.1 Mycobacterium sp. | reverse complement strand
CTGCTGGCTGCCCTCAGCTAAGAATCGGAACCGCGGCGGCGCAGCGAATGGACAAAACGCGACCGCGCACTCATCCTCACCGGCCTGCGTGCCGATGGAATGTTGCGCGCCAACGTTGGTGAAATGTTGCGCGCCAACGTTGGCGACCTCCGACGCACCGACGACGGGCCGTCATACATGTTCTCGGCAACGGCGGCAAGGACCGGCGGATCCCGCTCGAATCAGACGCTTCGAAGGCCAGTCCGAGTCAGGCTCACCAGATCAAGTATTTGCCGAATGCTGGCAGGTCACCGGTCGGGGCCGACCGCCACCGATCAGGTCCCGAAGTACTCGTGGATTTGGCGGATCGCCATCGATCCCTCGCCGACCGCGGAGGCCACCCGTTTGACCGAGCCGCTACGCACGTCTCCCGCCGCGAACACACCGGGTTGGCTGGTTTCCAGCATCATCGGCTGGCGCTGGGTGCTGCGCCGGGCACCGTCGGCGTCCGAATACAGCGCTGCCGGACCGGTCGGCACGAAGCCGCGGTCGTCGAGTTCGATTGCGCCGGCGAGCCATAAGGTATTGGGATCCGCGCCGATGAAGACGAACAGGGCGCGGGTCTGGATCGAGTGCCGCTCGCCTGTTCGTTTGTCCTCGGTCAACACCGCCGTGAGTGCACCGTTTCCGTGTACCTGCCTGATCTCGGTGCACGACCGGACAGTCACTCTGGGGTGCCGGTTGATCTGGTCGACGAGATATCGGGACATGGTTTTGTTCAGGTCGTCGCCGCGGATCACCACGTACACCCGGGAAACCTGCGCGGCGAGGAAAACCGCCGCCTGGCCCGCGGAGTTACCACCCCCCACGATGACGACGGGCCCCGTGCCGCACATCAAGGCCTCTTGAAAGGTGGCGGCGTAGTACACGCCGTTGCCCTCGAACGATTCGATTCCTGGAACAGCGAGCCTTCGATACCTGGCTCCCATGGCCAGCACCACGGCCCTGGCCACCACCGACCCCCCGTCCGCGAGCGTTACCCGGTGCTGGCCGCCGCCGGATTCCAGCCGGGTGATCTCCGCGGAGACGATGATCCGCGCTCCGAACTTGCCGGCCTGCAGAACTGCCCGTTCGGCAAGGTCGGCTCCGGAGATTCCGCCGGGGAATCCGAGGTAGTTCTCGATTCTCGATGACGTCCCGGCCTGCCCGCCGGTTGCGATCCGCTCCATGGCCGCGGTGGTCAGGCCGTCCGACGCGGCATACACCGCAGCGCCCAGCCCTGCCGGACCGGCGCCCACCACGACGACGTCGGATTCGTCGGGCACTGTATCGGGTACCGGCAGTCCCACCCGGCGGGCCAGCTCGGTGTTGGTCGGGTTGCGCAGCACCTCACCGCCCCAGATCACCACCGGGGCGTCTTGGGGCGATACTCCGAACCGCTGCAGCAGCCGTTCGGCGTGCTTGTCACGTTCCAGGTCAATCCATCTGTGTGGCAATCGGTTTCGCGCTGCGAATTCCCGCAGCCGGGCGGTGTCCGGCGAATAGCAGGAGCCGATGATCCGGAATCCGGATTCTTCCTGGATGAGCAGCGAGCGGCGTAACAGGTATGCGCGCAGGATGAGGTCACTGAGCACCGGATCGTGGGTGACCAGGGCCCGCACCCGCTCGGTCGGTACCACGAGTACTTCGCCGGGTTCCACCACTTCGGCGGTGTAGAACGCGGCTTGGCCTTCGAGGTCGCCCAGCTCCCCGAGGAACCGCCCGGGGCCATGTACCCGGATGACGTGCCGATTGCCCGCGTCGTCGGTCGTGGTGACGGCGACTTTGCCGGACAGAATGACGAAGAAGTCGTCAGAGCGCTCACCCTCGCGGACAAGCGTTTCGCCCGTGTTGACGGCGCGCCGGGCGCCGCCTGCCTCGAGGGTGGCAATCTGATCGTCGGACAGTCGCGGGTACGCGCCGTAGATGTCGGGGGTTTCCGCCAGGGGAGGCGATTCGCGCTGGTCCATGGCGACCTCAGACATAGCTCTCATGGACGTAGCACCAGCGCCACTTCTCGCCGGGCTCCATGGACTGCACGATCGGGTGGTCCACAGTGTGCGCGTGCGCTCGGGCATGCCGCATCGGTGACGAGTCGCAGCAGCCGACGTGTCCGCACGTGAGGCACAACCGCAGGTGCACCCACGGTGTGCCGAGCCGCAGACATTCCTCGCAGCCGTTTGTGCGCGGGCGCACCTGGCGGATCGCCGCCACGTGTGGATCTATATACACGGATGTCATGAGCGATACACGGATGTCATGAGCGTGCGTCCTTCCCGCTGCCGGCCGACAGCGCCTGGTCCAGCCAATTGCGCAGCGCCGCAACGGGAGCGGCGCCCGCTTGCCGCGCCAGTATCTGCCCGTGGTCAAGGAGCAGCAGTGTCGGCACCGCCTGCACCGTGAACCGCTGTGAAATCGCCGGTGCCTTATCCACGTCGACCTTGACGAGTTTCAGTTGTCCGGCGCGTTCGGTGGCAAGCTGCTCCAGCGCCGGACTCACCATGCGGCACGGTCCACACCAGGTCGCCCACAGGTCGACAAGCACTGGAACTGAGGACTTTTCGGCAACGTCGGCGAAGTCCCCGTCGCCGGCCGCAGCGATCCACGGCAGCCACTGGTGACAGTTGGCGCACCGGGGCTTCCCCGCGGCCGCCGCGGGTACGCGGTTGCGTTTTCCGCAGTGCGGGCATGTCACGATGTCTGAGTCCATGGCGCCTCCTCAGTCAGGCCGCCAGGGCCGGTTCCGAATAGCCCACG
>NZ_DATMLH010000073.1:0-29489 GCF_035570115.1 Mycobacterium sp. | reverse complement strand
CTGTGCGCCCTGAGCGCCGCCTAAATGGCAGGGGCAGGCACCATGGACGGGTGCAGTCCACACTGTGTGGCCGTCCGGTGGCCGGCGACCGCCCGCTGATCATGGCGATCGTCAACCGCACCCCGGACTCGTTCTATGACCGCGGTGCCACCTTCGGCGACGAAGCGGCCCGGGATGCTGCACACCGCGTCATCGCCGAAGGCGCCGATGTCGTCGACGTCGGGGGCGTCAAGGCGGGCCCCGGGGAGATCATCGACACCGAAACCGAGACGGCTCGGGTGGTGCCCTTTATCGAGTGGCTGCGCGACACCTATCCCGACCAGCTGATCAGCATCGACACCTGGCGTTCGGAGATAGCCCGGGCTGCCTGTCGCGCGGGCGCGGACCTGATCAACGACACCTGGGGCGGCTTCGACCCCGCGATCCCGGAGGTGGCCGCCGAATTCGGAGCGGGCCTGGTCTGCTCGCACACCGGGGGCGTGCGGCCGCGCACCCGGCCATTCCGGGTCAACTATGGGACGAGCACTCGCGGTGTGGTGGATGACGTGATCCGCGAAGTCACCGCGGCGGCGCAGCACGCCGTCGCAGTCGGTGTGGCCCCCGATCGCGTGCTGGTCGATCCGACCCACGACTTCGGCAAGAACACCTTCCACGGCCTGGCGCTGTTGCGCCATGTGGAAGATCTTGTTAACACGGGGTGGCCGGTGTTGATGGCGTTGAGCAACAAAGACTTCGTCGGGGAGACTCTGGGCGTGGATCTGACCGAACGGCTCGAGGGCACCCTGGCAGCCACCGCGCTCGCGGCCGCCGCCGGCGCGCGGATGTTCCGCGTGCACGAAGTCGGGCCCACCCGGCGGGTGCTAGAAATGGTGGCCTCGATCAATGGGGAGCGGGCGCCCATGCGCACGGTGAGAGGACTCGCATGACGGCATCAGAGCTTGTCGATCTCGCCGCTGAGGGGGCATTGACCGCGCTTCCCGGCGACATTTGGTTGTCCGCCCGCAGTTGGACCCGTCCGCATTGGACGGTCGACGAGTTGGTGGCGGCCAAGGCCGGACGAACCATCTCGGTGGTGCTGCCTGCCCTCAACGAGGAAGACACCGTCGAATCGGTGATCGAGAGCATTTCACCGCTGGTCGGCGGGCTGGTCGACGAGCTGATCGTGCTCGATTCTGGCTCCACCGACGACACCGAGATCCGGGCGATCGCCGCCGGTGCGCGTGTCGTCACCAGAGAACAAGCCCTACCCCACATCCCGCCGCGGCCCGGCAAAGGCGAGGTGTTATGGCGCTCGCTGGCCGCCACCGATGGCGACATCGTGGTGTTCGTCGACTCCGACCTGATCGACCCGCACCCGATGTTCGTGCCGCGGCTGCTCGGGCCGCTGCTCACCGACGACGGCATTCACCTGGTCAAAAGCTTCTATCGCCGGCCACTGAACGTGAGTGATGCCAGCGACCGAGAGGGGGCCACCGGCGGTGGCCGGGTGACGGAGCTGGTGGCGCGCCCCCTGCTCGCGGCGCTGCGACCCGAGCTGGGCTGTGTGCTGCAGCCGTTGGGCGGCGAATATGCGGCCACTCGCGAACTGCTGACGTCGGTGCCCTTTGCGCCCGGCTACGGCGTCGAGATCGGCCTATTGGTGGACACCTATGACCGGTTGGGCCTGGACGCGATCGCGCAGGTCAACCTCGGTGTGCGGGCGCACCGCAACCGGCCGCTGGCCGAGTTGGGCCCGATGAGCCGTCAGGTCGTCGCGACGCTGCTCTCGCGCTGTGGCATCCCCGACTCCGGGGTGGGTTTGACCCAGTTCTTCGTCGACGGCGACGGCTATACCCCGCGCACCTCGACGGTGTCGCTGGCCGACCGGCCGCCGATGAACGCGGCGAAGCCGGGCGCAGCGGGTCGCCACCAGAGAGCGTGAGCGCCGCTGTCACACCGATAAGGCAATATCTGTGACGTGGCGTTGGTGTTGCTGTACGTAGTGGTGCTGGTCCTGGTAGCGGTCGTGTTGTTCGGTGTGGTCAGTCTGCTGTTCGGCCGCGGTGAGCCACTACCGCCGCTGCCCACCGGGACCACGCCGACGGCGCTACCCGCCTCCGGTGTCACCGGCGCCGACGTCGACGCCCTCAAGTTCACTCAGACGCTGCGCGGCTACAAGACCAGCGAGGTGGACTGGGTGCTGGACCGGCTCGCCCAGGAGCTCGACCTGCTGCGCGGCCAGCTGTCATCGGTGCATGCTGCGGCCGCCGCCGAAGTGGAGGCCGACGACGGAGATGTCGGCGCCCACGCTCAGGACGACGAGGAGCCGAGATGACCGTGCTGCCCGACGACGGGCTGGTCCGGTGCGACTGGGCCGTAGGTCGGCCTGGCCCGGACTTCGCGCTTTACCGCGACTATCACGACCAGGAATGGGGCCGGCCCCTGCACGGGCCGGTGCCGTTGTTTGAGCGGATGAGTTTGGAGGCCTTTCAAAGCGGCCTGTCCTGGCTGATCATTCTGCGCAAGCGGGAGAACTTCCGGCGCGCGTTCGCCCACTTCGACATCGAAACGGTCGCCCGCTACGGCGATGTCGACGTGGCCCGGCTGATGGCCGACGAGGGAATCGTTCGCAACCGCGCCAAGATCGAGGCGACGATCTCCAACGCGCGTGCCGCCGCCGACGTCGAAGACCTCTCCGAGTTGCTGTGGTCGTTCGCACCCGCGCCGCGGCCCCGGCCCGTCGACATCTCCAAAGTCCCTGCGGTCACACCGGAATCCACCGCCATGGCACGCGAGTTGAAACGGCGCGGGTTTCGATTCGTCGGGCCTACCACGGCGTACGCATTGATGCAGGCGACCGGGATGGTCGACGACCACTTGCGAACCTGCTGGGTCCCCTCGCCCCGATGAGGAAGTCCGCCCCGGCAGCGGATTGAAACGCCGAGGTGGAGGTCATGTACACCTGTCGGCCCGGATAGGGAACAATGGAGGGGTGAATTTGGAGTTCAATGCCCGGGATGGCTGGAATTCCGCTGGCGGGGCATGCCCGGCGCTGACCAGGTCCGTGACGGCGGGCCAGCTCGAACCTGGAGGGAGCACTCGATGGCCGCGATGAAGCCCCGGACCGGAGACGGTCCACTGGAAGCGACCAAGGAGGGGCGCGGCATCGTGATGCGGGTACCGCTGGAGGGCGGTGGTCGACTCGTCGTCGAGCTGACACCCGACGAAGCCGCCGCACTGGGCGACGAACTCAAAGGCGTCACCAGCTAAGCCAGCTTCCGGTAGATCTCCAGCGTCTGTTCTGCAATGCGCGCCCAGGAGAATTCCGCGATGCAGCGCTGCCGTCCCGCTTGGCCATAGCGCTCCGCCTTTTCGGGATCGGCGATCAGGGCGTTGACCGCCTCAGCGATCCTGGTCTGATAACCGTCAGCGTCGTCGGGGTCGTAGTGCACCAGCGAACCAGTCACCCCGTCGGCGACCACCTCGGGTATGCCACCGACGTCGGAGGCCACCACCGCCGTGCTGCAGGCCATCGCTTCCAGGTTGACAATGCCCAACGGCTCATACACGGATGGGCAGACGAAAACTCTTGCAGCCGAGAGTATCTCGCGTATCTTTCCGATCGGGAGCATTTCCCTTACCCAAAACACGCCGGTGCGCCTGCGGGCCAGCTCGGCAACCCCGGCGGTGACTTCGGCAGCGATTTCCGGCGTGTCGGGCGCTCCGGCGCACAGCACCAACTGCACGTCGGGCCCGAACTGGTGCGCGGCCGCCAGCAGGTGTGCGACGCCTTTCTGCCGGGTGATCCGCCCGACGAATGCCACTATCGGCCGGCTGCGGTCGATGCCGAGGTCGGCGAGCACCGACTCCTCCGGGAGGAATCCCAACGGGTCGGCCGGATACCAGACGTCGGTGTCGATCCCGTTGCGCACGACATGTACCCGGCCGGGATCCAGCGTCGGATAGACCCGCAACACGTCGTCGCGCATGCCCGAGCTGACGGCGATGACGGCGTCCGCGGCGGTCACCGCCGTCTGTTCCACCCACGACGAGATCCGGTAGCCGCCGCCGAGCTGTTCGGCCTTCCACGGCCGCAACGGCTCCAGTGAATGCGCGGTCAGCACATGCGGGACGTCGTAGAGCAACGACGCCAGCTGCCCGGCCAACCCGGTGTACCAGGTGTGGGTGTGCACCACGCTGGCCTCCGCGGCGGCGTTGGCCATCACCAGATCCGACGACAACGTCGATAGCGCCGGGTTCGCGCCGCGGAGTTGCGAGTCCGGCTGATAGGTGAAGGCGCCCGCTCGGGGCGCGCCCATGCAGTGCACATCGACCTCGCAGAGCTTGCGCAGTTGCGTGACGAGCTCGGTTACGTGTACCCCCGCGCCGCCGTAGACCTCCGGCGGATACTCCCGAGTCATCATCGCCACCCGCATACCCGGCACGGTAGTGGTCGCGTCCGGATGGCGCAGGCGCCGGGTTGATCCAAATAGGTTGATGGACAGTCCGTCAGCGTGGGTATTTAAGAGGAATGAGCTGGCAGCGGTTGACAGCGGCCGATAGGTTTGACCCATGAGGGAAGCGCCACACGTGCTGGGCATCGTCCTGGCCGGGGGGGAGGGCAAGCGGTTGTATCCGTTGACCGCGGACCGGGCCAAACCCGCGGTTCCCTTCGGCGGCGCCTATCGGCTGATCGACTTCGTGCTTTCCAATCTCGTCAATGCCCGTTACCTGAGGATCTGCGTTCTCACCCAATACAAGTCGCATTCGTTGGACCGCCATATTTCGCAGAACTGGCGGTTGTCGGGGTTGGCCGGTGAGTACATCACCCCGGTGCCGGCGCAGCAGCGGCTCGGCCCGCGCTGGTACACCGGCTCGGCCGACGCGATCTATCAGTCGCTGAACCTGATCTTCGATGAGGATCCGGACTACATCGTGGTTTTCGGCGCCGACCACGTCTACCGGATGGACCCCGAGCAGATGGTCCAGTTCCACATCGACACCGGGGCCGGGGCGACAGTGGCCGGTATCCGGGTGCCACGCGCCGAGGCATCCGCGTTCGGGTGCATCGACATCGACGAGTCCGGCCGCATCCGCAGGTTCCTGGAGAAACCGGCTGAGCCGCCGGGAACCCCCGATGACCCGGATTCCACTTACGTATCGATGGGGAACTACATCTTCACGACCAAGGTGCTCATTGACGCGATCCGCGCCGACGCCGACGACGACAATTCCGATCACGACATGGGCGGTGACATCATTCCGCGGCTGGTCTCCGACGGGCTGGCGGGCGTTTACGACTTCTCCGACAACGAGGTGCCCGGCGCTACCGACCGCGACCGGGCGTACTGGCGTGACGTGGGAACGCTAGACGCGTTTTACGACGCCCACATGGACCTGGTGTCGGTGCATCCGATATTCAACCTGTACAACAAGCGCTGGCCGATCCACGGTGCGTCGGAGAACTTGGCGCCGGCGAAGTTCGTCAACGGCGGCTCTGCGCAGGAGTCGGTGGTCGGCGCGGGCAGCATCATCTCGGCTGCCTCGGTGCGCAACTCCGTGTTGTCGTCGAACGTCGTCGTCGACGACGGCGCGATCGTGGAGGGCAGCGTCATCAACCCGGGCGTCCGGGTCGGCCGCGGGGCGGTGGTGCGTCACGCGATCCTGGACAAGAACGTCGTTGTCGGACCCGGCGAGATGGTCGGGGTGGATCTGGAGAAGGACCGGGAGCGCTTCGCGATCAGTGCCGGCGGCGTTGTCGCCGTCGGCAAGGGCGTCTGGATCTAGGGCCCTGCTCGCCACAGCATTACCAGACGAACGGAACCAGGCGGTAGTGCACCTGCCGTTCGTACTCGTGGTAGCCGCTCAGTTGTTGCTCTAGCAACTCTTCTTCATCGCGGATTCGAAGCGCGAGCGCGAGCAGCGCAGGGATGATGAAGACAAGCGCCCAATACGAGTCGAGCGCAAGCGGGGCGCCGACCATCATGATGACACTGCCGCTATACATCGGATGGCGTACCAGGCCGTACAGTCCGGTGGAGACCAGCGTCTGCCCCGACTCGACGGTGATATTGGCTGCTGCATAACCGTTTTGGGCGACCACCAGCATGGCGACGCCCAGTCCGATCGCGACCAGAATGTCGCCGAGCACGGTGACCGTCGTTGGCACTGGCGACCAGCCGAATCGATGGTCCAAAGCGCTGACCACCAACATGGCCGGAAAGCAGATGAACACGACGGTGCTGACGATCTGCTGCAACGTTCGGGTCTCCGCCAACGGCCCGGCATGCATGCGCCGCTCCAGCGCGGCCGGGTTCTTGCGTACCAAGTAAACGCTGGGGATCCAGGTATAGAACGCGAATACCGCAAGGAAGACCCATGCCTGCCAGTAATGGAACGTCCCCGCCGGCAGGAATAGCATCAATCCGAAGGCCACCAGGCCCAAGGCAGCTGAAACTGCTCCTTTAACAAGGGTTTTCATGAGGGCCTCCTCAGGTCTGCACGTCGCGACGGCGGAAGGCCGCCACTCCCAGTGCGATTAACGCGGCGTCGATCACCAACAACCACAGCAGTGGAACCGGCGTGACCGCGCCGCCGGTGACGCGCGGAATGTGCGCGAACGGTTCCAGGTCGAGCAGCCACTGCGGAAAGCCCGACAGCGACCCGATCAGGTACAGCGCGACGAATCCGATCAGCACCCCCCATGCCACCGGGCTGAACCTCGGTGCAAGCCCGAACAGGGCGACGGTCACCGCGGCGGAGAGCCACACGGCGGGCAGCTGCACCGCGGCGGTCGCGAGGACCAGCGAAAGCTTGCCGCCGATGTCGTGGGCAGCGACACCGTAGGTCAGCCCGGCCGCTGCTCCGGCGATCAACATCGCGACAGCGGAGCCGACCAGTGCGATCGCCAAATATCCTGCCAGCCAACGGCTCCGGCCGACTGCGCCGCCCAGCACGGTCTCGGCTCGCTGGCCGGCCTCCTCCTGGTGGGCCCGCAGGGTCAGCGAGATGGCGAATGCGGCCGCCATCATGCCCAGCATGCAGAACGCCACCGCGACGAAGGCCTGCTCTAATGCACCGGTACCGCCCATCCGCTCGACAATGTCTTGCGCCGTGCCGCCGCCCAGCTCATCGCCGATGCCGTGTACGACGCTGCCGATCAGCAAGCCGTAGAGGCACAACCCGACGGTCCACAGCAGCAGTGCGCCGCGGTCCAGCCGCCAGGCCAACCCCAAGGCGTCGCGCAGCATCGGCGATGCGGTGGCCGGGCCCGGACGTTCTGCGATCAAGCCTGCGCCGACATCGCGACCGGCCAGCAGTCGGTACGCCAGCGCGGTGAGCAGGATGGTCGTCGCGAGATGCAGCAGCAGCACCCACCACCGGTCACCCGCGTACGGACGAACCTGCAATGACCAGCCCAGCGGCGAAAGCCACGACAAGGTGCCCGAACCGGCATCACCAACGGCGCGCAGCGTGAATGCGGTGGCCAGCACGGCGAAGGCCGCGCCGCGGGCGAACCGGGCGCTGGATGACAGCTGGGCGGCCACCGCGGCCACCGCGGTGAACACCAGACCTGAGCAGGCCAGTGCTGCCCCGAACGCCAGCGAGCCACTCGGCGGGACGCTGGTGGTGAGCAGGCCGGCCGTCCCGACGGCTCCGGTGATCACAGATGCCCCGAACGACAGCAGCAGGGCCGCGGTCAGGCTGGCATATCGGCCCACCGCGGTGGAGTCGATCAGTTCGGCGCGACCAGTTTCTTCGTCCGCGCGGGTATGGCGGATGACCGTCAGAATGACCGCCACCGCGATCAGCAGGTGGAACATCCCGGCTTTCCAGATACCGGTCGCGCCAAGGCTGTCGTTGTAGATCTGTCCATAGAGCGCCCGCTGCGCCGGGCTGGCCATGATCGAGGCGGCGAAGCCGGCGCGTGCCGCTTGGTCGGGGTAGACCTTCTCGATGCTGCCGATATAGACGGTCGCCAGTGGTAGCGACAGCAGAAGGGTCCACAGCGGCAGGACCACCCGGTCGCGCCGCAAGTAGAGCCGCAGCATCCCGAGCGTGCCAGTGAACGCCGAACCGCGTTGCGGCGCCTCGTGTGCTGGATGTTGGGGCCGATCCAGCGTCGCTGTGGTCATTGGCGCCCCTCCTTCTCATCGCTTCGTCCCCCTCGCCGCTGCGCGGCTGGGGGTGCCCCCGCTGCATCGTCGCCGGCGCGGGTCATGCCCGAACCTCTCGACCGCTGACGTCGCGCCGGCCTTCGGCGCCGTAATGACGTAGGAACAGTTCCTCCAGGGTGGGTGGTTGGCTGACCAGGCTGCGCACGCCGATGTCGCCGAGCACCCGGATGAGTTCGCCGAGGCTCTCGCTGTCGACGTGGGCCCGGAGCGTGGTTCCGTCGATGCTGACATCTTCGACGCCGCGGATTCGCGTGAGATCACCTGGATTTCCGAGCAATTCCGCCTTGATCGACGTGCGGCTGAGATGGCGCATCGAATCCAGCGAGCCGCTCTCGACGGTCTTACCGGCGCGGATGATGGTCACCCGGTCGCACAGCGCCTCGGTTTCGGCCAGGATGTGGCTGGACAGCAGGACGGACGCGCCCCGGTCCCGCGCTTCTGCCACGCATTGCTGAAAGATGTTCTCCATCAGTGGGTCCAGACCGCTGCTCGGCTCGTCAAGCAACAGGAGCCGTGCCCGCGACGAGAACGCCGAAATCAACGAGACCTTCTGGCGGTTTCCCTTCGAGTACGTTCGTGCCTTCTTGTGCGGGTCCAGCTCGAAACGCTCGATCAGCTCGGCGCGCCGTTGCTCGTCGATGCCGCCGCGCATACGTGCCAGCAGGTCGATGGTCTCGCCGCCGGTGAGATTGGGCCACAGCGTCACATCGCCTGGAACATAGGCGATGTGGCGGTGCAGCTCGACGGCGTCCGTCCAGGGGTTGCCGCCGAGCAGCCGAGCCGTTCCGCCGTCGGCCTTCACCACCCCCAGCAGTATGCGGATCGTCGTCGACTTGCCGGCGCCGTTGGGTCCGAGGAAGCCATGCACCTCGCCCTCGTGCACGCTCAACTCCAGGCCGTCCAGCGCCCGAACCGCACCGAAATTCTTCGTCAAGCCATGGATCTGGATCGGCGCAACGTGACTGTCGTAGTTATCAGCTGGCATTTGAATCTCCTTCTTCGGCTTCGGCGAGGAAAGCGTCGTACATGGTGTGGTCGGTCATCAGGCCTTCGGTGTAGAGCTCGAGGGCGGGCAGAATCATGTCGCGGGCGTAGTCGCGCAGTACTGCGCGTAAATCGGTTGGCGTTTCATGCATCTGCAGATACAGCAGGAAACCGCCGCCGCCGGTGATCGCCAGATACTTTGCCCGGGCAGCCGGATCCCGGCTGGATTTCAGGATGCCGGTACGCACCCCTTCGTCGAGATAGCCCTCGGCATTGTCGATCATCTTGCGCCACAACGTGTTCGCCAGCTCGCCGCCGGATTGCATGCTGCGCACCAAGTAGGCCATCAAGGGTGCGTACTCCTCGATCTCGGCCATCGCGGCGAACCACGTCGCCGGATCGCTGGAGCGCATCGCCTCCGACTTCCCGCTGCGGATCTCTTCGGCCACGTAGTCGTCGCAGGACTTGCGCAGTCCGTCCTTCGAGCCGAAATGGTGGATGACAAGAGCCGCGCTCACTCCCGCCGCTTCGGCGATCGATCGCAGCCCGACGCCAAAGCCGTGCGCGCCGAACTGCTCGATCGCCGCGTCGCGGATCCGGGCCGCGGCGGTCAAATCGTCGGCTGAACGCATGTTCAGTATATTAAACAGTCGTTCAGTCGAACGTCAAGCAGAAACGCCGTCAGAAATCCGTAAAAGGCAGGGTCAGTCCCGGACGGCGGCAAGTAAGCCGTCGCCGAGCGGCACCAGCGCCGGGGTGAGCAGCTCGTTCTCGGCGATGAGGCGCGCCGCCTCGCGCACCGCCGCGACCTCGGCGTCACGGGCCGCCGGGTCGCCGGCCCGGCCACCCAACGCGGCTCCATGGACGACGATGGCCCCGCCCGAGCGCAGCAGCCGCACCCCCTCAACGACATAATCCGGCTGATCACACGGGTCGGCATCGATGAAGACCAGGTCATAGGACGCATCGGCGAGCCGGGTCAGCACCTCCTGGGCCCGACCGCTAATCAGCCGAGTCCGCGACGGCCCGATCCCGGCGTCGGAAAATGCCTGCTTGGCGATCAGCTGGTGCTCGGGCTCGATGTCGATCGTGGTGAGCACGCCGTCGTCGCTCATCCCCGACAACAACCACAGGCTGCTAACGCCCGCACCGGTGCCCACCTCGACGACCGCTTTGCCGCCACTGAGCTTGGCCAGCAGGCTGAGTAAAGCTCCCACCGCGGGGGTGACCGCGCCGGCGCCGATGTCGACCGCGCGCTCGCGGGCGGCCAACAGAACCGCGTCTTCGGAGATCGACCCCTCGGCGTGTGCGGACAGCGATTCGGCCCGACTCGGCGGAGCCGGCTGGCCCGGTGTGCGGTCAGTGGTGGCCATGCCCGCAGCGTAAGTCCAACCGATGCCGCGTGTTAACAGGCGCGCCCGGTGCCGCAGTCCCGTGACGATGCGGGCCGGAACGGCCCGAGGTGGGGGTACGCGCCCTCGCCGCTGCGCGGGTGGGGGACCCCGACCCGCTTGCGGGGGAGAGCTGGGCAACCGGGCACGTTGTGCGACGGACCGCGACGCGCCCGAACGCCGGGCCGCATCAAGGTCACAATTTGGTGAATATCACCAGCGCAACGGGGTTTAAACGCCCATTCTCAGGGTAAGCACAGTGCGATCACATACCGCACACACGCCGATAGGCGACGGTATCCCCCATGGAACGTGGAGGCCGCTGGTCCGGGAATACATCTCGGCGTCTTCGTGTTGCGCGCGGTGATGAATTGCCCAACCTTGACGGCAGTCTGAACCCGGAGGACCTGAACATCACGACACTGACGAGCCCCGCGAGTATGTCGCACCCTGAGCGGTACCGCGACGCGGAGTGGGTCGAGCCCGACGACGAGCCCTATGGCACCGCGGTCTTCGACGCGACCGGGGACAAGGCAACCATGCCGTCGTGGGACGAGCTTGTCCGTCAGCACGCCGACCGGGTCTACCGGTTGGCCTATCGGCTCTCCGGCAACCAACACGACGCGGAGGACCTGACCCAGGAGACGTTCATCCGGGTTTTCCGGTCGGTACAGAACTACCAGCCGGGAACCTTCGAAGGCTGGCTGCACCGCATCACGACGAACCTGTTCCTCGACATGGTGCGCCGCCGCGGCCGCGTCCGGATGGAGGCGTTACCCGACGATTACGACCGGGTGCCCGCCGACGAGCCCAACCCCGAGCAGATCTACCACGAGTCGCGGCTGGGCCCTGACCTGCAGGCGGCGTTGGATTCGCTGCCCCCCGAGTTCCGCGCGGCGGTGGTGCTGTGCGACATCGAAGGACTGTCCTACGAGGAGATCGGGGCCACCCTGGGAGTGAAGCTCGGTACCGTCCGCAGCCGCATCCACCGGGGCCGACAGGCCCTGCGGGACTATCTCGCGGCGCATTCCGAGGGCGCCAAGCATTCAGCCGCCGGCGTCACGCGGGAAGTCACGGACTAAGACACGCCGCCTGATCCGCTGTTCCTAGGTGTTCCGTATCGGGCAGCGCGCTACATTCGAGGTAGTGCTACCGATTACCGGGCACCGAACGCTGGTACGGAGAGGAGTTGGTGATGTTCGAGCGGGGACATGTGTTCCGCCGAGCGTTCTCCTGGCTTCCCTCCCAATTCGCTTCGCAAAGCGACGCGCCGGTGGGTGCGCCGCGACAATTCGGTTCCACTGAGCATCTGTCCATTGAGGCCATCGCGGCGTTCGTTGACGGTGAGCTGCGGATGAACGCGCACCTGCGCGCAGCGCATCACATCTCGCTTTGCCCCGAATGCGCTGCAGAAGTGGACGGTCACCGCCGGGCCCGCGCCGCGCTGCGCGATTCCCATCCGATCAGGATCCCCAGCACGCTGCTGGGATTGCTGTCGCAGATTCCGCACTGCCCCCCCGACGACGATGCGGGCCCCCCGCAGAGTGGCCCGTGGGGGTCGCCCGGCACGGAGCGACGCGGGGGCAGGCCGGCAGAAGGCGGCACTTCCACCCGCTCGTCGGGACGAGTCGGGCCGACGGAGCTGTCCGATCATTTAGCTGACGGCAGCCCGCCTGACCGGCGCGATCCTCGGTAGGGTGGGTGTCAACTTGCCCAGCCGGTGCACAGCGCCGCGCTCATAGCCCATAGCGCCTGTTTTCAAGCGCTCGGAAGAGGATGACGTGAGCTCCGACCAAGACAAGAACGGCGCCCCCAGGCTGGCGCCGCGACCCATTTCCCGGCCGCCCGTCGACGCCGCGTCGCGCCAAGCCTTCAGCCGTCCCGACGGCGTGCAGGGCTCGTTTGTCGCCGAAACTGTGCGTCCGCCGAAGTACCGCAACTCCGGAGAGTTCACCCCGCACGATGAACCGGCCGACCCGGTTCTTTCGGAGGCCTTCGGCCGTCCCTTTCCCGGAGCCGAGTCGTTGCAGCGTCATCCCACCGATGCCGGCGCGCTCGACGGCGACAATAACCAGCCAGACGAACCCGATGACCCCTGGCGCGACCCGGGCGCGGCCGCCGCTCTGGGTGAACCGGCGGTAACACGCTCAGCCCCGCAAGGCTGGGGCGGCGAACGCGACCGGCTCGGCGTGCGCGACGTGCTGTTCGGCGGGCGGGTCTCTTACACGGCGCTTCTGGTGCTCGGCGTCCTGGCGTTGTTGATCGGCCTGATCGGCGGTGTGATCGGACGCAAGACGGCCGAGGTTGTCGAGGCGTTCACCACGTCCAAGGTCACGTTGTCTACCAACGGAAACAGCGAATCGCCGGCCGGCCGATTCGCGAAAGTCGCTGCCGCGGTGGCTGATTCCGTGGTAACGATCCAGTCTGTCAGCGATCAAGAGGGCATGCAGGGATCCGGATTCGTGGTCGACGGCCGCGGCTACATCGTCACCAACAATCACGTCATCTCCGAAGCCGCCAACAACCCGAGCCAGTTCAAGACCACTGTGGTGTTCAACGACGGCAAAGAAGTGCCCGCCAACCTGGTCGGGCGTGACCCCAAGACGGACTTGGCCGTCATCAAAGTCGACAACGTCAACAACTTGACGGTGGCCCGGCTCGGCGACTCCGACAAGGTGCGCGTCGGCGACGAAGTGCTGGCAGCCGGTGCGCCGCTGGGTCTGCGCAGCACCGTGACGCACGGCATCATCAGCGCGCTGCACCGTCCGATCCCGTTGTCGGGAGAGGGTTCGGACACCGACACCGTTATCGACGCCGTCCAGACGGACGCCTCGATCAACCACGGGAACTCCGGCGGCCCGCTGATCAATATGGACTCCCAGGTTATCGGCATCGACACCGCCGGTAAGTCGTTGTCGGACAGCGCTTCCGGGCTGGGTTTCGCGATTCCGATCAACGAAGCGAAATTGGTTGCCGAGACGTTGATCAAGGACGGCAAGATCGTGCACCCGACGTTGGGCGTGAGTGCCAGGTCGGTGAGCAACGCGATTGCCCAGGGGGCGCAGGTCGCCAACGTCAAAGTGGGTGGCCCCGCCGAAAAGGGCGGCGTCCTGGAAAACGACGTGGTGATCAAGGTCGGCAATCGGGGGGTGGCTGACGCCGACGAGTTCGTCGTCGCCGTGCGCCAGTTGACGATCGGGCAGCCCGCCCCGATCGAAGTGGTCCGCGATGGTCGCCACGTCACGCTCACCGTCACACCCGGCCCGGATGCCTCCAGCTAGATGTTCGCCAACGTCGGTTGGGGGGAAATGCTGGTGCTCGTGGTGGTCGGGCTGGTTGTCCTAGGCCCCGAGCGACTTCCAGGCGCCATCCGGTGGACTTCCACGGCATTGCGCCAGGCCCGCGATTACCTCAGCGGGGTGACGACACAGCTGCGCGAGGATATCGGGCCCGAATTCGACGACCTGCGCGAGCCGCTGAGCGAGCTGCAGAAGCTGCGGGGTCTGACCCCGCGCGCAGCGCTGGCCAAGCATCTATTCGACGGCGATGACTCGCTGTTCACCGGCCAGTTCGACCGGCCGTCAGTTGGCGTGCCGGAGAGTGTTTCGGCTCAGCCGGCCCAGCCGGCCGTCCCGCCGTCGTCAACCGCGCCGGAACCACCCACCGCCGGGCCCGCGCCGTTCGACAGCGACGCCACCTGAATCGGCTCAGCGCCGCGTCGGATCCAGTCCCAGCGACATGCCGGCCAGGCCGCGGCGTCGCGCTGAGAGGGCGTCGGCGACGCTATACAGTTCCTTGCCCACCGACGAGTCGGGGGCACTGAGCACGATCGGCACCCCGGCGTCGCCGGCGGCGACCAGCGCGGGGTCCAACGGGATCTGGCCAAGCAGCGGCACGTCAGCGCCGACCGTTTCCGACAGCCGTTGGGCGACCTGCTGGCCGCCGCCCTCGCCGAACACGTGTAGCTGCGAGCCGTCCGGCATCGCCAGCCAGGACATGTTTTCCACCACCCCGACGACGCGTTGGCGGGTCTGCACGGCGATACTGCCCGCGCGCTCGGCCACTTCCGCCGCCGCCAGCTGAGGTGTGGTCACCACGAGGATTTCTGCATTCGGAATCAGCTGCGCCACCGAGATGGCGATGTCGCCGGTGCCCGGCGGCAAGTCGAGCAGCAGCACGTCCAGATCGCCCCAGTACACGTCGGCCAAGAACTGCTGCAACGCTCGGTGCAGCATCGGGCCGCGCCACACCACCGGCGTGTTGCCCTCGGTGAACTGGGCGATCGAGATGACCTTCACCTCATGCGCGATAGGCGGCAGGATCATCGACTCGACCTGGGTGGGCCGATCGGTGGTGCCCATCATCCGCGGGATGGAGTGGCCGTGGATGTCAGCGTCGAGGACTCCGACCGACATCCCGCGCACGGCCATCGCCGCGGCCAGGTTGACCGTCACCGTCGACTTACCGACACCGCCCTTGCCGGAGGCGACGGCGTACACCCGAGTCAGTGATCCCGGCTGGGCGAACGGGATGACGGGCTCGCGGGCGTCACCGCGTAATTGCTTACGCAGCTCGGTGCGCTGCTCGTCATTCATCACGTCCAGGCTGACCTTCACGGCGCCAGTGCCCGGGACGTCGGCCACGGCCTGGCTTACCCGCTCGCTGATTTCGGTCTTCTTCGGGCACGCCGCGGTGGTCAGGTAGATCTCGACGTGCACGTTGCCGTTGGCCCCAACGTCGATACCTTTGACCATCCCGAGTTCGGTGATGGGGCGTCGCAGTTCAGGATCGATCACCTTGGCCAGTGCAGTTCGGACGGCTGCGCTCAGGTCAGCGGGGTCATGGCGGGACATCACCGCCGAGTGTAGTGCGGCGACGATGCGGGCCGGGACGGCCCGTTGAGGAGCTGGGCAATTGGGGTGTAGTGCGGCGACGATGCGGGCCGGGACGGCCCGTTGAGGAGCCGGACAGTCGAGTTACGCCGTTGACGCCGGCTAGGTCTAGTTGGCGGGGCCGGGTGCCGCCGGCGGGGTGGCCGCTGGCGGCGTTCCCGCCGGCGCTGGAACCGGCGCAGCCCCCGCAGGAGGAGCGGGTGGCAAGCCCGGTACGGGCGCCGGTACCGCCGGCACGTCGGGCGGCGGCGTGTTGAACACCGGCTGCGGCGGGCCTGGGGCGGCGTCCGGGCCGATGCAGATCACCGTGCACGACGGCGCTTGGGGAGCGGTTCGCTGCCACGGGTATTGCTGGCTGCTGCTCGGGGTCCCGCTCAGGTCGATCAGCGGCATCTGCGCAAGCTGGTCCGAGGGTGCTAGGCCGTGGATGTTCAGCGGCAGGTTCGGCCCGATGCCCTCGGGGCTCTCCAGATGCAC
The DNA here is from genome assembly GCF_035570115.1 of Mycobacterium sp. GTDB lineage: Bacteria > Actinomycetota > Actinomycetes > Mycobacteriales > Mycobacteriaceae > Mycobacterium. The sequence goes on along the minus strand of NZ_DATMLH010000073.1, from coordinate 13,589 downwards.
ATCGCCGAGCGGCGGTGGGGGTCCGGTAATTGGCGGTAGGTCAACCGGGATGACGCCGGTGGCATAGGCCGCGGCCCAGCCCAGCACGTTCTGGGCATACGGCATGGAGTTGTTGTAGCGCAGGATCGCGGCCATCACCTGCGACTGGTCGCGCAGGTTGAGCCCGCCGCTGCACAGGTATCGGGCGGCGGCCAGCGTGGCGTCATACAAGTTCTGGGGATCGGCCACGCCGTCGCCGTCGCCGTCGGAGGCGTAGCGCGCCCATGTGCCCGGCAGGAATTGCATTGGACCCATCGCGCGGGCGTAGCTGACGCGTCCGCCGCCGTTGCTTTGGACGATGACCTCGTTACCGGGCAATGTGCCATCCAGGGTTGGGCCGTAGATCGGTCGTATCGCGGTCCCTCGCGCGTCGGTAGCGCCGCCGTTGGCGTGCATCGATTCGATGCGCCCGATACCGGCCAGCAGGTTCCAGCTGATGCCGCAGGCGGGGTCGCTTCCGGCCATCATCCGCTCGGCGTTGCGGTACGCGGACAGCGCCATCTTCGGAATGCCCAGCGCGCCCGGTGAATTCACCACAACGGTCGGTGGGGGAGCCGACACCGTAGCCGCGCCGATATGGAAGCCGACCTTGGGATGTTGGACGGCGATCACCATCGGGCCCGTCGGGTCGGTGGAGGCGGGTGCGACCGCAGCAACGGGGGTGATGGCGGCGTCGCGCAGCGTCGACATCGGCACGGGGAATGGTGGGGCAGCGGCGCCTACGACTCCGGCGAAGATCAGGCAGGCGATCATGGCAACACCGAAAGCCGGGGTCCGGGCCGTGCGAGTCAGCGATCGCTGCACGGCTGCAACGGCGGCAACCGTGGCGGCGGGGACTCTCGAGGCCTGGGCCGCGCGAACTACCGACTGCCGCACGGTGGTGAGGGTGGTGACGAGGGCGGCAGGCATCTTTGGGGCGCGCGGCACGCGAATCACCCGCTGCCGCATCTTTGCAAGGACCAAGCCTCCCCCGATGCGCACTCGACCTTCCTCAATATTCAGCCCTATTAGGCACTTGTGAAACCGCTTTGGGCCTCGTGACCTAAGTCACCATACATAACCCTCTGATCACAATGGCAACAATCGCAGAGTCCGTGCACAGTGCGGCAGCGAAATTTGAGATTCGTCGTCCAAGATCGCATTCTGCTCTTAGGCATTTTTTAAGTGGACTTCGCGGCGCGTGCGTCCGAACCGTCACTGCTGGGCGCCGGCGCTCGGTCCGCCCTGTCCGGGTGCCGGTCCTCCAGCAAGCCTCGCAGGTCTTCCAGTTCGCGGCGCAGGTACTCGCGGGTCTTCGCGACGTCGCCGATCGCCAGCCGCAGCGCGGCCAGCTCACGCGCCAGGTATTCGGTATCGGCCTTGGTTTCCTCGGCTCGGCGCCGATCCTCCTCGAGCGTGACGCGGTCTCGGTTCTCTTGGCGGTTTTGCGCCAGCAGGATCAGCGGCGCCGCGTACGCGGCCTGGGTGGAAAAAGCCAAGTTGAGCAGGATGAACGGGTAGGGGTCCCAGCGCAGGGCGACGGCGAAGACATTCAGGATGATCCACACCACGACAATCACGGTCTGAATCAGCAGGTAGCTACCCGTGCCGAAAAACCGGGCGATCGCCTCGGTGAAATTTCCGACCGCATCGGGGTCCACCCGCGGCGCGGCGACGCGCGAGGTGCGTGGGGTATAGAGCCGCGGCCGGGGCGTCGACTTGCTCACGACGCTCCTCGGGCCGCATCCAGCGAGAGCTCGTCGTTGCTCGCGCGCCAGTCGTGCGGCAGCAGATGGTCGAGTACGTCATCCACGGTCACCGCGCCCAGCAGGTGGTGCTGTTCGTCGACCACCGGGCCGCAAACCAGGTTGTAGGCGGCGAAGTAGCGGGTCAGCACCGGCAGCGGGGTTTCTGGTGCCAGGCACGGCAGATCGGCGTCGACAATCCCACCGACCAGCATGGCCGGTGGCTCGCGCAGCAGCCGCTGCAAGTGCACACATCCCAGGTAATGGCCAGTCGGGGTCGCGGTCGGTGGACGGACCACCAAGACCAGCGATGACAGCGCCGGGGTCAGGTCGGGATCGCGGGCCCGGGCCAATGCTTCGGCGACCGAGGTGTCCGGGGTCAGTACCACCGGTCTGGAAGTCATCAAACCGCCCGCTGTGTCGGGTGAGTGTTTGAGCAGGCGGCGGACCGGGTCGGATTCCTCCGGGTCCATCTGGCGCAGCAGGCCCTCGGCCTGGGTCGGATTCATCGTGCCGAGCAGATCGGCGGCGTCGTCGGGGTCCATCTCCTCGAGCACGTCGGCTGCCCGTTCGTCGCCAAGCTGCATCAACAACTCCGCCTGATCTTCCTCGGGAAGCTCTTGCAAGATGTCAGCCAGCCGGTCGTTATCTAGTGCGCTGACCACCTCGTAGCGCCGCTTCGACGGCAGCTCACGCACCGCATCGGCGACATCGATCGGCCGCCACTTTGCGAACTGCTCCAGCAGGAGCGCCACGCCCTGGCCGGGCATCGCCAGCGCAGAGGGAGTCAGTCCCTGCACGTTGCGCCAGCCCACGATGTGGGTATTGCTGCGCCGGCCAAACCTTCTGGGGACGCGCACCGCGACGCGTGTCACCATCCAGTCGCGGGTTCGAGTCTGCTCCAAAGCCAAGTCGGTCACGACGACCTCGGTGCCCGCGAGCTCCGGCAATTCCGGGTCATTGACCCGCACCTTGGTGTCGATAATTTGTGTCAGCACCAGCACTTCGCCGGGCCGTTGCTCGTAGCGGCCCAGCGACACGCTGTCGGTGTTGAGCGTCACCGCGTTGGGCTCGATCGCGGCGACCCGCAGGATCGGCACAAAAATTCGTCGGCGCGAGAGCATTTCGACGACGAGTCCGAGGACGCGGGGTTGCTGGCGGACGATGCTGATGTTAACGACGACGTCGCGCACTCGGCCCAGGGACTCGCCCATCGGGCCCAGCACCATCATCCGCGCCAGCCGCGCTGCGTACACCCTGTTGATCGAGGCCATGGTTGAAAGGGTAGGAGTGAAGGGTGACCAACGCCTACCGACCCCGCCGCACTTGCCTGTCGGTGCCGGGTAGCAGCAAGAAGATGATCGACAAGGCCAAAGGCCTTCCCGCCGATGAGGTCTTCCTGGACCTGGAGGATGCCGTCGCGCCGGACGCGAAGGCCGAGGCGCGCACCCGGGTTGCCGGCGCACTCGCCGAGCCCGGATGGGCCGGACAGTTGCGGGGCGTGCGGGTCAACGACTGGACCACACCGTGGACGCACGCCGATGTCATCGAGGTGGTATCCGCCGTGGGCGCTGCGCCCGACGCCAAGCTCGACGTCGTTGTGCTGCCCAAAGTGTCTGACGTCTCCCACGTTCAGGCGCTTGACCTGTTGCTGACCCAGGTGGAGACCGTTCACGGGCTCCCGGTGGGAGAGATCGGGATCGACGCGCAGATCGAAGATGCGCGCGGTCTGACGAACGTTGGTGCGATCGCAGCTGTGCCGCGGGTGCAGGCCCTGGTCCTCGGCCCCGCCGACCTGATGGCCAGCCTCAATATGCGCACGCTGGTCGTCGGCGAGCAGCCCGAGGGCTACGACGTCGGCGACGCTTACCACCACGCGCTGATGACCATCCTGGTGGCTGCCCGTGCGCATGGCATCGCCGCTATCGACGGCCCCTACCTGAAAGTGCGTGATGTGGCGGCGTTTCGGCGGGTGGCGGGCCGCTCGGCGGCATTGGGTTATGACGGTAAGTGGGTGTTGCATCCGGATCAGATCGCCGCCGGCAACGAGATCTTCAGTCCACGCCAAGAGGAGTACGACCACGCCGAGTTGATTCTGGAGGCCTACGAATGGCATACCTCCGCCGCGGGTGGCGCCCGAGGAGCGGTGATGCTCGGCGACGAGATGATCGACGAAGCCAGCCGCAAGATGGCGTTGGTGGTCGTCGCTAAAGGCCGGGCGGCCGGGATGCGGCGGGAGTCGGGTCCGTTCGTCCCGCCGGCATAGTCAGCTCAGTCAGGTGAGGATGTAGCGGATCACGTTATGGACGGCGTCATGGACGGGGAGCGCAATGCCGTCACGACTGCGATCACGAATATCACCAGCAGCACCGCCGCAGTCACGCCGACCACAATCCCGGCGATGGCCATTCCGCGGCCCTGTTGATGGGTCCGCTTGATTTGATTGAGCGAGACCACCCCCAGCACGGCACCGACGATGGGAATCAGTATCCCGATATAGCAGACAAAGGACAGCGGAATGCCGAGCAGAAGACCCGCGATCGAGGTCACCAAGGAACCGATGGCGAGCCCGTTGGTCTCGTGCGTACGAGCTTGGTAGGGCTGATAGGGGTCGTAAGGGCCGGGGTATCCGGGTGGACCGCCGTATCCCATCGGCGCGCCATAGCCGGAGCCGGACTGTTGGCCGTAGCCACCCCCGTAGCTCGGTGGGGGATAAGGCTGGCTGTATTGCGGCGGCGGCGGATATAACGGACCGCCGTAAGCCGGGGTCTCCCGAGGTCCGGGCGGTCCATAACCCGGGGGTGGCGGATAGTCGGGGGACGGCGGGTTCCATGGCGGCACCGGGCCCGACGGCGGCGGATTGTGGGGAGCGTGCGGATCGGGGTGGGCCGGGGGTTGTTCCGCGTATGCGGGCGGGGTGAACTCGTCTCCGGCCTGTTCGCCGGAGTCGCCGCCCTGGACTGTCATGCTGTTCAACACTAGCGTGATGCCAGTTTGGGCCGCGCCGACCGGGCGCAGTCCCGCTCCGGGACGCACTGTTTGTGCTGGTAGTGGGCCTGTTCAGGCGCTGGCGGCACTAAGCCGGGAATCCGTCGGCTCGGCGGAGGAGAATGGGGCCATGACGAGCCCTTTCCAGCCCGGACAGGTTCCCGGTGCCCCACCCGGCACCTCGGCCGCGAGCCGGCGTGCACCCGGATTGCCGACGCCACCGAAAGGCTGGCCAGTGGGGTCATACCCCACCTACGCGGAGGCGCAGCGGGCCGTCGACTATCTGTCTGAGCAACAGTTCCCGGTGCAACAGGTAACGATCGTCGGTGTCGATCTGATGCAGGTCGAACGGGTCACCGGGCGGCTGACGTGGCCGAAGGTGTTGGGCGGTGGGGTGATCAGCGGCGCTTGGCTGGGTCTTTTCATCGGCTTGGTGCTGGGGTTCTTCAGTCCGAACCCATGGGGAGCGTTGACGACCGGCCTGGTCGCCGGCGTGTTCTTCGGCTTGATCACGTCCGCGGTCCCCTACGCGATGGCGCGCGGCACCCGGGATTTCAGTTCGACGCTGCAATTGGTCGCCGGCCGATACGACGTGCTCTGCGACCCGCGGAACGCGGAGAGAGCGCGGGATCTGCTTGCCCGCTTGGCAATCTGATTCGACGCCATTTTTGCTGCTCAAAGCGGTGATGCGGTAACCGGGCGTGTTGCCATCAGGCGGGGCTGGCTCTACCGTCGGCCGCGGGACGATCGACGGCGGACAAGAAACGGCACGAAGGGACGTTGTGGTGGCGAGTCGTCGCGGGCGCGCACGCCGGCTGAGCGCGGTCGCGCTGGCGGTGCTGTCAGCCGCGTCGGCGGTATCGGCCTGCGGGCCCGGCGACAGCGGGCGGGTGATCAGCCTCTATACGCCGGCCAGCGGCGCCGCGACGTTCACCGCGGTCGCCAAGCGCTGCACCGACCAGCTCGGCGGACGGTTCACTATCCAGCAGTTCAGCCTGCCCCGGTCTTCTGACGACCAGCGGCTGCAGCTGGCCCGCCGGCTCAGCGCCAACGATCGCAGCGTCGACCTGATGGCGATGGACGTGATCTGGACGGCGGAGTTCGCCGAGGCCGGCTGGGCGCTGCCACTGTCCGACGACCCGGCCGGCCGTGCCGACATCGACGCCACCACCGACACGCTGCCCGGGCTGCTGGCCACGGCCACCTGGAAGCACCGGCTCTATGGCGCACCGCTCACGACTAATACCCAATTACTTTGGTACCGAACGGATTTGATGGATAAGCCGCCGACAACCTGGACTGCGATGGTGGATGAGGCCACCCGGTTATACGCCGCAGGCAAGCCCAGCTGGATCGGCGTTCAGGCCAGCCAGGGCGAGGGTTTGGTGGTGTGGTTCAACACTCTGCTGGAAAGTGCGGGTGGCCAAGTGCTCTCCGACGACAGCCAGAAGGTCACCTTGACCGATACGCCCGCACACCGTGCCGCCACCATCAGCGCCCTGCGGATCATCAAGTCGGTGGCCACCGCGCCCGGCGCCGATCCGTCGATCACCCGGACCGACGCGGGCACTTCCCGGTTGGCGTTCGAGCAGGGAAACTCCGCGCTCGAGGTCAACTGGCCGTATGCGCTGGCGTCCATGCTGGAGAACGCGGTGAAGGGCGGTGTGGCTTTCCTGCCGCTCAATCGCCGTCCCGACTTGGCAGGCAGCATCAACAACGTCGGCGCATTCGTGCCGACCGACCAGCAGTTCCGCGAGGCCTACGACGCCAGCAAGAAGGTGTTCGGCTTTGCTCCCTACCCCGGCGTGCAGCCCGGCCAGCCCGCCAAGGTGACGATCGGTGGGCTGAACCTGGCGGTGGCCAGGACGACCCGTCATAAAGCCGAGGCCTACGAAGCGATCAGATGCTTGCGCGACGTGGAAAACGAAAAGTACATCTCGCTCGACGGAGGGTTGCCCGCGGCGCGGACCTCGCTGTACTCCGACCCGCAATTTCAGGCGAAATACCCGATGTACGACATCATTCGCCAACAACTCACCAATGCTGCTGCGCGAATCGCGACACCGGCCTACCAGGCAGTGTCCACTCGGATGTCGGCCACGCTGAGCCCGATCAACCGGATTGACCCGGAGAAGACGGCCGATGAGCTCACTGCGCAGCTGCAAAAGGCCATCGACGGCCGGGGGCTACTGCCGTGACCGCGCCGGCGACGATGCAGTGGGGGCACCCCCAGCCGCGCAGCGGCGGGCGGGACGAAGCGATGAGGAAAAGCGGCGCTAATGGCCGGCACTCGGAGAACCGGAGGTCGGAGCGGGCACTCGCGTTTATCCTGGTCGCGCCCGCGGCGATGGTGATGCTCGCTGTCACGGCTTATCCGATCGGCTACGCGGTTTGGCTGAGCTTGCAGCGCAGTAATTTGGCCACTCCCGACGAGACCAAGTTCATCGGGCTGGGCAACTACCAGACGATCTTGACTGACCGGTATTGGTGGACGGCACTTGCTGTGACGCTGGCAATCTCGGTTGTTTCGGTGTCGATCGAATTCGTGCTGGGCCTGGCGCTTGCATTGGTGATGCACCGCACACTGATCGGCAAGGGCTTGGTGCGCACTGCTGTGCTCATCCCTTACGGCATCGTCACGGTGGTGGCGTCCTACAGCTGGTACTACGCCTGGACGCCGGGCACTGGCTACCTGGCCAACCTGCTACCGCCGGGCAGCGCGCCGTTGACGCACCAGATTCCGGCGCTGGGCACCGTGGTCATCGCCGAGGTCTGGAAGACGACGCCGTTCATGTCACTGCTGCTTCTCGCCGGGTTGGCGCTGGTGCCAGAGGATCTGCTGAAGGCGGCGCAAGTCGACGGCGCCGGCGCGTGGCGTCGGTTGATAAAGGTCACATTGCCGCTGATGAAGCCCGCGATCCTGGTGGCGCTGCTGTTTCGCACGTTGGACGCGTTCCGAATTTTCGACAGCATCTATGTGCTCACCGGCGGTACCGGCAACACCGGCTCGGTGTCGATCCTTGGCTACGACAACCTGTTCAAGGGCTTCAATGTCGGCCTGGGCTCCGCGATTTCGGTGCTGATCTTCGGCTGCGTCGCGATCATCGCGTTCATCTTCATCAAAGTGTTCGGCGCATCAGCACCGGGTGTCCACGGCGATGGACGCTGAGCCGTGACCGTACGGCGCGCTTCGGTCTGGGTGATCGTCGACACTCTGGTTCTGCTGTATGCGCTGTTCCCGGTGGTGTGGATCCTCAGCCTGTCGCTCAAGCCGACGTCAACAGTCAAGGACGGCAAGCTGATTCCGACGTCGGTGACCTTCGACAACTACCGTGGAATCTTCCGGGGTAATTTCTTCAGCTCGGCTCTGATCAACTCCGTCGGAATCGGCTTGCTCACTACAGTGATCGCGGTGTTAGTCGGCGCGATGGCGGCCTATGCGGTGGCCCGATTGGACTTTCCCGGCAAGCGGCTGTTGATCGGTGCCGTGCTCCTGATTTCGATGTTCCCGGCGATCTCCCTTGTTACCCCGCTGTTCAACATTGAACGACGGATCGGGCTGTTCGATACCTGGCCCGGGCTGATCACCCCTTACATCGCGTTCGCGCTGCCGCTGGCGATCTACACGCTGTCGGCGTTCTTCCGGGAGATTCCGTGGGATCTGGAGAAGGCGGCCAAAATGGACGGGGCCACGCCAGGGCAGGTATTCCGGAAGGTGATCGCCCCGCTGGCAGCACCGGGAATCGTCACTGCCGCGATCCTGGTGTTCATCTTTGCCTGGAACGACCTGCTACTCGCATTGTCGTTGACCGCCACCAAGGCTGCGATCACCGCGCCGGTGGCAATCGCCAACTTCACGGGCAGTTCGCAATTCGAGGAGCCAACTGGATCGATCGCGGCCGGCGCGGTGGTGATCACGGTCCCGATTATCGTATTTGTTCTAGTCTTCCAACGACGGATAGTCGCTGGGTTGACCTCCGGCGCGGTGAAGGGATAGCTCGATGGCCGAGATTGTGTTGGACAGGGTGACCAAGAGTTACCCCGACGGCGCGATGGCCGTGAAGGAACTCAGCATCACGATCGCCGAAGGCGAGTTCATCATTCTGGTCGGGCCTTCCGGCTGTGGGAAGTCCACAACGCTGAATATGATTGCCGGACTGGAGGATATCTCGTCTGGGGAGCTGCGCATCGGCGGCGAGCGGGTGAACGACAAAGCGCCCAAAGATCGCGACATCGCAATGGTGTTCCAGTCGTACGCACTCTATCCACATATGACGGTGCGCCAGAACATCGCCTTCCCACTCACACTGGCGAAGATGAAGAAAAGGGAGATCGCGGACAAGGTCGAGGACACCGCGCGAATACTTGACTTGACCGAAGTTCTCGACCGTAAGCCCTCGCAACTGTCTGGCGGCCAGCGCCAGCGGGTCGCGATGGGTAGGGCGATCGTGCGGCACCCCAAGGCATTCCTGATGGACGAGCCGCTGTCAAACCTTGACGCCAAATTGCGGGTCCAGATGCGTGGCGAGATCGCCCGGCTTCAGCGGCGGTTGGCCACCACCACCGTCTACGTGACCCACGACCAAACCGAGGCCATGACACTCGGAGACCGGGTGGTGGTCATGCGTGGCGGCGTGGCGCAGCAGATCGGCACGCCCGACGAGCTTTACGAGAGGCCCGTCAATCTGTTTGTCGCCGGCTTCATCGGCTCACCGGCGATGAACTTCTTTCCCGGGACGTTGACCGCGACCGGGTTGAACTTGCCATTCGGCGAGGTGACGCTTACCCAACCCGTCCACGAGGTGCTCGCGCAGCATCCGACGCCGGAGAAGGTCATCATCGGCGTTCGCCCGGAGCATCTGCAAGACGCCGCCTTGATCGACGGCTACCAGCGCATCAGCGCCCTGACGTTCGAGGTGCAGGTCGACATGGTCGAGTCGCTCGGCGCCGACAAATACGTCTACTTCACTACCGAAGGTTGCGTTGTTCAGTCGGACCAGCTGCCCGAGCTCGACGCCGAATCCGCGGGAGAGGAGCACGAATTCGTGGCCAGGGTTCCCGCCGCGTCGAAAGCGGCGAAAGGAAAGTCACTCGAATTGGCCTTCGATACCTTGAAACTGGCCGTTTTCGACGCCGACACCGGCGTGAACTTGACTGTTCCACCGCCGTCCGAGACTGAGTGACCCAGATTTTGGCCCGGGTGCGCGCGCACCTGTGGGCTCACTTCTCCGAAGCGGGCCTCCACTCCGAGCCTGATGTCGCAAGCGTGACATTTCTGGGTGCCGAGCCAATCGAGGTGTTGCGGTTTCTCCCCGGCGCAGACGGGGTGGTGCATTATGTCTCGCTGGGCTGCTCCCGGCATCCGATGGCCGATCCAGCGGCAATCGTCGCCGATCCGCAGCGTGGCCCGCGCGCAGAAGTCGTTTTGCGGCTGCGCAATCCAGGGCAGATCAGCCGTCTGGCGCACAGCCTGGCGATCTTGGCGGCAACGCCTGCGGTCGACGGGGTGGTGTTGGCCGAAGACGCATTGATCGATCTCGGTGCGCCGCTATGGGAGAAACCATCGGGGCCGGCGTCGTTCACTGCGATTCTGTTGGGTCGCAGCGACATTCCTGACCTACCACTGGACCCGCCGCGAGACCCGGTGCGCTTTCTGTCCGCGACCCCGATCACCGCGACCGAGGCCGCGTGGGTGCGGCTGCGAGGCGCCGACGCGATGCGCGAGGCGTGGCGCAGCGACGGCGTGGACGTGCTGGATCCTAATCGCCCTGCCGCACAGCCAAATTGACTCTACAGCCAGTCTCTGCGGCGGAAGTTCCGGTACAACAGCACACAGACGATCACCAAAAGGGTGACAAACACGGGGTAACCCCAGTGCCATTTCAGCCCGGGCATCCACTCAAAGTTCATTCCGTAAACGCCGGCGAACAGCGTGGGTACTGCCAGAAGGGCCGCGTATGCCGATATTTTGCGCATGTCGGTGTTCTGCTGCATCTCGACCCGGGCCAGCGCCGCCTGCACCAAGGAGCTGAGATTCTCGTCGTAGCTGGCGATCTGATCGGCGGCGTGGGCGTGGTGGTCGCCGACGTCGCGCAGATAGCGTCGCACCTCTTTGGAGATCAGGTCCTTGTGTTCGGTCTGAAATCGTGCAAATGGCATGGAGAGCGGGTTGACGCACCGGCGCAGCTCGACGACTTCCCGCTTGAGCAGATAGATCGGCTCGATATTTGTCCGGTGGCCGGGCGCGAACGCCACTTCCTCGATGGCGTCGATGTCGACCGCCATCAGGTCGGTCACCTCGAGGTAGTGGTCGACGACCGTGTCGGCTATGGCGTGCATCACCGCAAACGGGCCTAGCCGCATCTGCTCGGGGTCGGCATCCAGCCGCTTGCGCACGTCGGTCAACCGACCGTGCTCGCCGTGTCGGACTGTCACCACGAAGTCCCCGTTGACGAAAATCATGATTTCGCCGGTCTCGACGATCTCGCGGGTCAGCACCAGCGAATCGTGCGGAACGTAGTTGACCGTCTTGAGAACCAGGAACAGTGTCTCGTCGTAACGCTCCAACTTCGGCCGCTGGTGGGCCTGTACGGCGTCCTCGACCGCCAGTGGGTGCAGGCCGAAAACGCTGCCGACCTCCTGCATCTGGTGCTCGGTGGGCTCGTGCAGGCCGATCCAGGCGAACGCTTCCTGGCCGGCCAGCGCTAGCTCGCCCACCTTGGCCCGTGCCTCGCCATGGGTAAAAGTCCCGGGCAGTCGCTCCCCGTCGACATAAATGCCGCAATCGACCACCGCCTGCTCGGCAGGCAGGTGCTCCGGCTGCGGATGCGGAGGCTCATCCCTCTCGGGCCGTACCCCAGGACGCAGTGTTTCCGGTAGATCGCGAAACGAAGGCATCCCTCACCTCCCGTCGCAGTCCGGATCCGATGAAGCCTCGGTCATGTTACGCGCCTAAGACGTCTATTGCCTGCGGGCGGACGCGGCTGAGCTGGCGCGATAGCCGCCGAGGTCGGGGCCGGGGTTTATCGCGTGCGTCGGTGCGCTAGTTTCGACGCGTGAGCACAACACCCCTGAAGGTTGCCGTCACCGGCGCCGCCGGCCAGATCGGTTATAGCCTGCTGTTCCGCCTGGCGAGCGGCTCGCTGTTGGGTCCCGACCGCCCGATCGAGCTGCGGCTGTTGGAGATCGAGCCCGCCCTCAAGGCGCTCGAGGGCGTCGTGATGGAGCTCGACGACTGCGCGTTCCCATTGTTGTCGGGAGTGCAGATCGGTGCGGACGCGAACAAGATTTTCGACGGCGTGCACCTGGCGTTGCTGGTCGGCGCGAGGCCGCGCGGCCCGGGTATGGAGCGCGGCGACCTGTTGGAGGCCAACGGCGCGATCTTCACCGCGCAGGGCAAGGCGCTGAACTCCGTCGCCGCCGACGACATCCGCATCGGTGTCACCGGCAACCCGGCCAACACCAACGCGCTGATCGCGATGAGCAACGCGCCCGACATCCCCAAGGAGCGGTTCTCGGCACTGACCCGCCTGGACCACAACCGGGCCATCTCGCAGCTGGCCCACAAGACCGGGGCCGACGTCAGCGACATCAAGAAGATCACCATTTGGGGCAACCACTCGGCCACCCAATACCCCGACATCTTCCACGCCGAGATTAAAGGCAAGAACGCCGCCGAGGTGGTCAACGACCAGTCCTGGATCGAGAACGACTTCATCCCCACTGTCGCCAAGCGTGGCGCGGCGATCATCGACGCGCGGGGCGCATCGTCTGCCGCCTCGGCGGCGTCGGCAACCGTCGACGCCGCGCGGGACTGGCTGCTGGGCAGCCCGAAGGACGACTGGGTGTCGATGGCCGTGTTGTCCGACGGCTCCTACGGTGTGCCGGAGGGCCTGATCTCGTCCTTCCCGGTGACCACCAAAGGGGGCGATTGGAGCATCGTCACCGGCCTGGAGATCGACGAGTTCTCCCGCGGCCGCATCGACAAGTCGACAGCCGAACTCGCCGACGAGCGCGAGGCCGTCACCGGTTTGGGACTGATCTGAGACGGACCAACCTCGTCGATTAGGGCTACTAATGAGTAGTCAGTACCCTGAGTCCGTGTCCGAATTACTTGAATCGATTCAGACTCGCAACGAGAGCCGCGCCATCACCGACGCGGAGATTTTCGAGGCACATCTCGGCGGCAAGCTTTCGGTGGACGCGACGACTCCGCTGGATACTCAGCGCTCCCTGTCGATCGCCTATACGCCTGGGGTCGCTCAGGTCAGCCGAGCGATCGCCGGCGACCACACCTTGGCCGCCCGCTACACGTGGGCGGGCCGTTTGGTTGCGGTGGTCAGCGACGGCAGCGCAGTCCTCGGCCTCGGTGACATCGGGCCGGCGGCATCGTTGCCGGTGATGGAAGGCAAGTGCGGCCTCTTCAAGGAGTTCGCGGGGCTGGATGCCATCCCGATCGTGCTGGACACCAAGGATCCCGACGAAATCGTCGAGACCCTGGTGCGGCTGCGGCCGACGTTCGGCGCGGTCAACCTCGAGGACATCGCCGCACCGCGCTGCTTCGAGATCGAGCAGCGCCTTATCGACGCGCTGGACTGCCCGGTGATGCACGACGACCAGCACGGCACCGCGATCGTGGTGCTGGCGGCGCTGCTCGGCGCCACGAAGGCGCTCGACCGGGACATGACGGCGCTGCATGTGGTCATCTCCGGCGCCGGGGCAGCGGGCGTCGCGTGCGCGAATCTCCTTCAAGCGAACGGGATTTCCGATGTCACCGTGCTCGACTCGCGTGGCATCCTGCACTCCGGGCGCGACGACATGAACAGCGTCAAAGCGCAG
>NZ_DATMLH010000072.1:0-2329 GCF_035570115.1 Mycobacterium sp. | reverse complement strand
CGTCGGCGCCGCCGAAGGACGCGATGTCGCACGACTATCGGGGGCCTCGCGCGCGGCCGTCTCCAGTGCGCTGAACACCCTCGAGCGTGACGGTCTGGTATCGCGGATCCGCGACAGCGCCGACCGCCGACTGGTCCGGCTCCAGCTGACCGAACACGGTCGTTCGGCGCTCCACGAGGCCATGCGCGAGCAGGCCGGCCGCGAGCGTGAATGGCTGGTGGCGCTGGCCCCCGCTGAACAGCAGCAGCTGAGCATGCTGCTCGCCGTGCTGGCCGATCAAAAAGTGCCATGAACCGAACACACTTGCTTTGGCGCGTTCTGTCAGCAGCACCGCCGATCCGTCAAGGTCGCGCGGGAGCAAGCGTTGCGGAGACGGTTCGGTCGATGGCCCGCATCGTCCGTTGGGTCCGCTGCCCGTCGGAATAAAAGCCGATATCCATTGCCAGGCCCCACAGCAGGTCGATGCAGACCTGGGTGGTGGCCTCGGTGTCCATCTCGGCGTCGATCTCGCCGTCGTGCACAGCAGTGGCGAGCAGGTTGCCGACGTATTCGCGCACCGAGTCGATTGGCAGCAGGGCCTTCTCACGAAGCTCCGGGTGGGTGATCGCATCGACGGTGGATATGACGAAGAACCGGACGAACGTCTCGTCGGTCTGGCTGAATGCGACGGCGCTTTCGAGCACCGCCATGACGCGACGGTGGACAGAGCCGGTCACAGTCTTGGCGTCGTCGAGGATTTGGCCGGCCACGACAGCCTGGACCGACGCGAGCGCGGCGCCGTAGAGCTCAATTTTGCTTGCGTAGTAGTTCGCGATCGCATTGCGGGTGATTCCCGCGTCCTCGGCGATCTGCTTAAGGCTCGCCCGCTCGTAACCGGTTGAGGCAAACACCTGCCGGGCGCTGTGCAGGATCTTGAGCCGCGTCTCGGCGCCGTCGGCTCCCAACGGGCGGCCTGGCCGGCGGCGGGTGACGGGAGAGCTCACCGGAAAGACTCTACGAGTCAGGCGTGCCATGCCGCATGACGGTATTTCTTGGTCCGTTACGGCAGGCCGTTGGCGCCGATATCAAGCAAGCGGGCGGCCAGCTCGTCGGGCACGGAGAGAAACGGCGAGTGATCCCCGCCCAGGTCGAAGAGGCGGGCTTCGGCCGCCGCGCTCATCTTCTGCTGGAACCACCACGGCATCACCTGATCGTGACGCCCGCCCAAATATGCCTTCGGCACTGATCCGAAGCCCTCGCTGGTGATTCGCAGCGGCGCGCTTACCAGGTCCAGCGGTTCGGGACACAGTTGGGCGGCGGCCCACTCCGCGTCCTTCGGGTCACAACGGTTGTAGAACCCCTCAATGACAAGCTCGGGCGCCGGGGCGAACGTGCTGCCGTCTTCTGAGAAGGTGAGCGCTCCCGGGCGTGCGAACAACCAGTCGTCGCCGATGCTCTGCATCTTCGGCAGCGCCGCCTCGCCGTCCTCGACAAGCAGCGCATTGACCAGCACCAGACCCGCGACGGCGTCGGGCTTTTGCTCGACGAACTGGCTGACGATCAGGCCGCCGAGGCTGTGACCGACCAGCACAATCGGGGGCTCGGCATTGTCCACCGCCGCGGCCACGGTGTCGAGGTAGGCCGAGAGTTCGGGCCGGTCCCCTCGGCCGCGCCCGGGCAGGTCGACAGCCTCGACCGCATGGCGCTTGCTCAGCGGACCGACGATGCGCTCCCAGCACCATGCACCGTGGAATCCGCCGTGGACAAGGACGAATGTGGTCATAGGAAGACGACCCCCGATGCGGATGGCGAGGCTTCGTGCCGCAGCCGGTCCTCATGCATGAGTTCGACAGGATTCGACAGGAAAAGTGATCACTACGGTCCACCAATGGTCAAACGGTGTTTGGTTATCTGCTGATACGGTGCCAGGTGACGGGCACCCACGTCAAGAAGGTGTGTGGCTGACTTGTCGAAGATGTGCACCCCGACCGACTAGCATTTCTTGAACAACGTTAGGTGAACCTGATGATCGGAGCGCCGATTCGTGTTTCACGCAACTGACTGGGTGGCCTACCACGCACAGCACCGCGGAGATTCCCTTGCCCTCGGATGCGCCGAGGACGGGCGGCGAACAACCTGGACACAACTGGAAGACCGGGTCGCCGGTGCCGCCGCCACCCTGCACGATTTGGGGGTCGGACCCGGCGATCGGGTGGCGTTGATCAGCGAGAACGACCCGCGCGTGTTCGAGGTGCAGTTCGCCTGCATGCGACTTGGCGCACTGTTCGTGCCGCTCAATTGGAGGTTGCACGCCAGCGAGATCCAGGAGATCTGCCTGGACGCCCGGCCC
>NZ_DATMLH010000071.1:0-2197 GCF_035570115.1 Mycobacterium sp. | reverse complement strand
CGGGTGGCGTTGATCAGCGAGAACGACCCGCGCGTGTTCGAGGTGCAGTTCGCCTGCATGCGACTTGGCGCACTGTTCGTGCCGCTCAATTGGAGGTTGCACGCCAGCGAGATCCAGGAGATCTGCCTGGACGCCCGGCCCAACGTCATCGTCCACGATGATCAGTGGGCAGAGGTCGCCGTCACCGTTGCCGAGAAAGCCGATATCGCCCAACGCCTTTCCTTCAACCGGCCGCACGACGAGACCGAGTACGAGTCCGCTATCGCGGCGGCCACCCCGTTCCGCGCAACGGGCGCGATCTCAATGGACCAGCCCACTCACATTCTGTACACGTCGGGGACCACCGGGCGGCCAAAAGGCGCCCTGTCCACCAATGCCAACTTGGTGTGGCAGGCCCTCAACACCGCCCACACCACCGGATACTCCCAGCCCGGGTGCCACCAACTCAATCCGATGCCGCTGTTCCACGCGGGCGGCCTGACCGTGATGGCCAATCCGATTCTCTACTTCGGCGGCGCGGTGACGACGATGACCCGCTTCGACCCTGAAAACGTCCTTCGGCATCTGGTTAGCCACGACCCGCCAATCACCCACATCGCCGCCATTCCGTTGCTCTATCAGCGCATGGCCGAGACTCCCGGTTTCGCCGCGGCGGATTTGTCGCACCTACGCCACGGGATCATCGCCGGAGCGATCGCCTCGCCGGAACTCCTCCAGGTGTGGGCCGACCGCGGATTCCCGCTGCAGCCGCAGTACGGCGGGACCGAGATGGGCCCGATGGCAACGGCTCTCGACGACGAGGCGGCGAGCCTCGACCATGCCAAGAGGGGGTCGACGGGTCGCGCCGCGCTGCACACCCAGATAAGGCTGGTCGACGCCACTGGCCGCGACGTCGAGGATGGCGTTACGGGTGAAATCTGGTTGCGGGGCCCGAGCATCACCGTCGGGTATTGGGATCGCGACAACGGCGACTACTTCACGGGGGACGGCTGGTTTCGAACCGGCGATTCGGCTTACCGCGACCAGAACGGCTTCTATTATCCGGTTGGCCGTGTCAAAGAGATGTTCAAGTCCGGCGGGGAAAATATCTACCCAGCCGAAATCGAGCAGGTGCTCTCGCTGCATCCGGACGTGCGTGACGTCGGCGTCGTCGGTATCGCCGACGAGGAATGGGGTGAGGTCGGCTTGGCGGTCGTCGTGGCGGAACCCGGGGTCACCATCACCCTCGAAGAACTGAATACCTTTGCGGCGCAACGGTTGGCGCGCTACAAGCTGCCCAAACGGCTGGCCTTGGTTGACGAACTTCCTCGTAATGTCACCGGCAAGTTGTCCCGCGAGCAACTCAGGTCGAACCATCAGGGCGTCTGACCGTCCGCTCCGCCGGTGCATCGGGCAGGCGAGTACGTGGCGCGACAAACACCATCTCCTGGGCGACGCTCGCCACGAGTTGTCGTGAACGGGAGCGTAATTCGCCGCGGCAGAACGCCCGGTATTCGTGTGCGATGGGTGCGAACTGCTCGAGCAGCAGCCAGTCATCAAGGCGTGCCGGACGGTGCAACCAAACCGAATGATTCAGCGTAGCCCCCAGCAGGGCCGTGTGGCCGACCATGTCATGCCACGCTATTCCGGTGGGAAAGTACACGGGTTCGAACATCGGCATATCCGTCGCGAAGGCCAGGGCCGCGGCATCGGCGCCCGCGATCTGACGCGGGTAGCCAATAGCCTTCAGCCAGAGCCGGTTTCGGGGTGGGGCCACCGAATCGCTCCAGGGCACTTGGTCGACGTACCGCAAGTCGACCGGCCATCGTAGGGCGGCTCCGCTCGGAATGTCGTCACCGTATCGATCCGACAACGATGCCAAGCGCGATGGCAGCGTGTCGGGGTCGGGTAGCGGTTGGACGGGTTCACCGTCGGCCGGTGGCCATTCATGTTCGATCGAGGATGCGTGGTCTCCCGTTGGTGCAGTGTGAAACGACGCGACGCTGGTGGCCAGCATTCGTCCGTTTTGCTGCGCGGTAACGACACGGGTTGACATCGAACGCGAATCACGCACCCAGTTGACGTCGTAGGTGACGGCATGGGTGTCGTCGCCCGGGTGCAAAAACGAGGTGTGCAACGAGTGGGCGACACGGTCGGTATCGACCGTCGCCGCAGCGGCCAGCAGGCTCTGCGCCCCAACCTGGCCACCGTAGAGACG
>NZ_DATMLH010000070.1:0-15582 GCF_035570115.1 Mycobacterium sp. | reverse complement strand
GGGACGGTCCGGGTCAATGGGGCGACGCAGAATCAGGCTGACCTGCTCGGAAACCAGACGGCGCAGCCGGGTGGGCCACTCCTCCAGAGGCAGCGCGTTGAGTTCGGTGCGGAATTTGCTTGTACCCGTTCGGGTTTGCCCATTGGATTGGAACACTTCAGCGAACCGGCTGTGTTGCGCGAGCGCACTCAACCAGGATGTTGTGGTGATCGGCACATAGCCGGTGTACCCGCGGTCGTGGCGCAGCAACGCCTGGAAGGCGTAGGCGCCGTCGTCGGGGGTGATCATGGTGGTTTCGCCACGTTCCGCCAGGACCGCGCCGCGCCCGATCTCAGCCCATGCTCCCCAGGCGATCGCGCTGGCGGGCAGGCCCTGAGCGCGGCGCCAGTGGGTGAAGGAGTCCAGCCAGCTGTTAGCCGCGGCGTACGCGCCCTGACCCGGCGAGCCCAGCAGCGCGGCTGCCGAGGAGAATGAGCAGAACCAGTCCAGGGGCTGGGTGGCCGTGGCGGTGTGCAAGTTCCATGCGCCGTAGACCTTGGGCGCCCAGTCGCGGTCGATGAGTTCGTCGGTGATGTTGGTCAGGGTGGCGTCCTCGACTACCGCCGCCGCGTGCAGCACGCCGCGCAGTGGAAGCCCGGTGGCGGTTGCTGCGGCCACCAACCGCTGCGCGGTGCTGGCTTCGGCGATGTCGCCACATTGCACCACGACGTCGGCACCGATCGTCCGGATGCACTCGATGGTCTCGAGCGCTTTGAGCGTCGGCTGCGAGCGAGAGGTCAGCACGATCCGCCCAGCGCCCGCTGCGGCCATCTTCTCGGTGAGGAAGAGCCCCAGCCCACTCAGGCCACCGGTGATGATGTAGGCGCCGTCGCCACGGAAGACCGGGGCCTGCTCCGGCGGCACCACCACGCGGCTGCGCCCGGTCCGCGGGATGTCAAGAACGAGTTTGCCGGTGTGCTGGGCCGCGCTCATCATCCTGATCGCCGCGGCCGCGTCGGCCAATGGATGGCTGGTGTGCTCGGGAGTTGGCAACTCACCATCTGCCATAAGCCGGTACACCTTGCGCAGCAGCTCCCCGACCCGGTGGGGGTGGCTGGCCGACATCAGCGCCAGGTCGACATAGTGGAATGTGAGGTTGCGGCGGAACGGGAACAGCTCCAGCCGGGTGTTGGCGTAGACGTCGCGTTTGCCGACCTCGACGAACCGTCCGCCGATGGACAACAGTTCGATCCCGGCGCGTTGTGCTGCGCCAGTCAGCGAGTTAAGCACGATATCCACGCCATACCCGTCGGTGTCCCGGCGAATCTGCTCGGCGAACTCGATGGCCCGCGAGTCATAGACATGTTCAATTCCCATGTCGCGCAATAGTTTTCGACGCTGCTCACTGCCCGCGGTGGCGAAGATCTCGGCTCCAGCGGCGAGGGCGATCGCTACTGCGGCCTGCCCCACGCCGCCGGTCGCAGAATGGATCAACACCTTGTCACCGCGCGTGATGCGGGCCTGCTCGTGCAGGCCGTACCAGGCGGTAGCGTGCGCGGTCGACACCGCGGCCGCCTGGTGGTCGGTCAGGCCCGGTGGCAGCGTAACGGCGACGCGGGCGTCACAGGTGACGAACGTGGCCCAACAGCCGTCTCTGGAAAAGCCGCCGACACGGTCACCGACCTGGTGGTCGGTGACATCCGGCGCGACCGCGGTGACCACGCCTGCGAAATCTGTGCCAAGCTCTGGTTGACGCCCGTCGGCGCTGGGGAATTGGCCCATGGCGACGAGAACATCTGCAAAGTTGACGCTGGCCGCGGTGACAGCGACCTCGATCTGTCCTGGCCCCGGCGGCACCCGGTCGAAGGCAATCAGTTCTAGGGATTCGAGGTCGCCGGGTGTGCGGGTCTGCAGGCGCATACCGTCGTGCTCGTGGTCCACGACGATGGTTCGCCGCTCCTCGGGCTGCAGCGGGGTGCGGCTCAAGCGCGCCACATACCACTCGCCGTTTCGCCAGGCGGTCTCGTCCTCCTCCGACCCCTCCAGCAGTTGCCGCGCCACCTGCTCGGCGTCGGTGTCCTCGTCTACGTCGATCTGGGTGGCGCGCAAATGCGGGTGTTCGGCGCCGATCACCCGCATCAGCCCACGCAGCCCGGCCTGCTCCAGGTTGGCGCAGTCGCCGACCACCACCGGCTGCGCATTACTGGTCACGAGGTACAGGCGAGGTGGTTCGCCCGAAATTTTCAGCACCTCGCGGGCGATGCGCACCAGATGACGCACATACTCCGCGCCTCGAAGCGCACACTCCTCGTCCGGGTTGCCGTTCGTCGGTCCGGTGAGGACGGCTACTCCGTCGAATCCACCGAGACGAAGTTGGCTTTCAAGCCCATGTCCATTCGACGAGTGGTCGGCTGGCTGTGGCCAAACCGTCGTCGTGCATTCCGCACCAAGGAGTTTCAAGGCATCGGTCAACGTGGTGGCCACCACATCGGCAGTCGGGGAGGTGCTGACCAGAAGCCACTTTCCAGCGTCGACAGGAGTTGCCTCGGGCAGCTCTCGCTTTTGCCATTCGATGGTCAGCAGCCGTTTGCCGAGCACACGAGCTTCGTGGTCGTCGTCGGATACCCTTTTGCCCATCTGCAGCCCACGCGCGGTGAGCACAACTGTTCCGTGCTCGTCCAGTACATCGAGGTCGGCCTCGACCTCGATGGCGTCGGCTCTGGTCACCCGCGTGTAGCAGTACCGGGCGTTGCGGGGGGGACCGTAGGCGCGGAGCCAGCGGATACCCGACAAGACCAGCACGTCTTTGCCGAGGGCCTGGACGTCCGGATGCGCCTCGACGGACTGGAAACAGGCATCCAGCAGCGCTGGGTGCACGCCGTAGGCAGCCTGCTGTGAGCGAATCGCGTCGGGCGCGGCCACCTCGGCGAGCACGGTACCGGCTGGCGCTTCGCCGGTGCGCACGGTGGCTAGACCGGTGAACGCCGGACCATACTGAACGCCACGCTGGTCCAGCCGCTTGCGCACCTCGGCGCCTTCCTCGCGGTGCGGGTGGGCTGCCAGCAGCGCGGACATGTCCCGCGCAGGTGGGCGGTGCTCATCCTCCATCGCACGCAGGACCGCGGTGGCCCACCGCACGTGATTGCCCTCTCGGTTGGTCTCCACCGCGAAGTTGGCGACGCCCGGCGAGGCGATCGACGCGACGGCGCCCACCGCGGTCTGATCGTCCACCAGCAGGGCCTGCTCGAAGCGGATGTCGTGGACCTCGGACGCCTCGCCGAACGTCGCGCGAGCGGCGGCCAGCGCCATCTCGCAGTAGGCCGCCTCCGGAAGGACAGACTCATCGTGTATCTGGCGGTCGCCTAGCCAAGGCAGCGCCTCGTTGCTCAGCTCAGCCCCCCACGCGTGGCGCTCCGGCTCCTCCTGCAAGCGCACGTGCGGCCCCAGCAGCGGATGCACTGAAACGGCGCAAGCGCTGCGCGGCTGAGAGTCCTGCCCATCGCGGGCCAAAAGCAGCCGACGGTGGGTCCAGGCCGGCAGCGGCGCATCGACCAGACGGCCGCTGGGGTACAGCATGGAGAAGTCCACCGCGGCGCCCGCGCTGTGCAGGTCGGCCAGGAAGCCGCGCAGTCCGTGCGGCATCGCCTGGTCGCGGCGCAGGCTGGCCAGCGTAGCGACCCGCATGTCGAGGCCACCGGCGGTCTGCTCGACCGCGTGGGTGAGCTGTGCGTGTGGTGTCAGCTCCGCAAAGACCCGGTAGCCGTCCTCCAGCGCCGCCTGCACCGCCGCGGCGAACCGCACCGTGTAACGCAGATTGTCAACCCAGTAACCGGCATCGCACACCGGCCGCTCCCGCGGGTCGAACAGGGTCGCCGAGTAGAACGGAAGCTCCGGTGTCATCGGGCGCAGCTCTGCCAGTACATCGGTCAGCTCGTCGAGGATCGGATCCACTTGGGGGGAGTGTGATGCGACATCGACGGCCAGCTCGCGGGCCATCACGTCGCGCTGGCCCCATGCTGCGACGAGATCGCGGACGCTCTGGGTTGCGCCGCCGATCACTGTGGACTGCGGCGAGGCCACCATAGCCAAGACGACGTCGTTAACGCGACGAGTCATCAGTTCCGAAAGAACTTGTTGGGCGGGCAGTTCCACCGACGCCATTGCGCCGGCACCGGCAATGCGCGACATCAGCCGTGAGCGGCGACAGATCACACGGACCCCGTCTTCGAGCGATAGTGCGCCCGCGACGACAGCCGCTGCGGCCTCGCCGAGAGAATGCCCGATGACCGCCCCTGGGCGCACCCCGTATGACTTCATGGTGGTGGCGAGCGCGACCTGCATGGTGAACAGCGTTGGCTGCACCTTGTCGATGCCGGTGACGAGCTCCGGTGCCGACATCGTCTCGGTCACCGAAAACCCGGACTCCAGGGCGATCAGGGGCTCCGCCTCGGCTACCGTCGCGGCGAACACCGGTTCAGTCGCCAGTAGGTCAGCGCCCATCTCGGCTAACTGCGAACCCTGACTTGAGAACACCCATACCGGTCCCCGGTCGTCCTGCCCGACCGCGGCCTGATACGGGGTTTCACCGCCGGCGACCTCCCTCAGAGACTCGGTCAGCTCCTGCAGGCTGCTGGCCATCACGGCCGTCCGCACTGGGCGGTGCGTACGCCGGCGCGCCAGCGTGTAACCCAGATCCGAGAGCGTCACATCGTCCGCATGCGCTTCCAGCCAGGCGGCCAGCCGCCCCGCGGTCTGACGTAGCCCGTCTGGCGATGTGGATGACAGCGGAAACAGCAGCGGTGCCGCCATCGCCGATCCGGGCGAGATGCCATTGTGCGCAGTGGTTTCGGGAGCCTGTTCGAGCACCGCGTGCACGTTGGTTCCCGACAACCCGTACGACGACACGGCCGCCCGTCGTGGGTGATGGCCATTCGTCGGCCACGGCGTGATGGCCTGTGGCACAAAGAGTTCCGTATCAATATGGGCAAGGTCATCAGGCAGACGGTTGAAGTGCAGATTCGGCGGAACCGCACCATGCTGCAGCGCGAGTACCGCCTTCATCACGCCCAGCGCGCCGGAGGCCGATTGGGTATGTCCGAAATTGGTCTTCGCCGATGCAAGCGCGCAAGGGCCGTCAATGCCGTACAGCTCAGCAAGGCTCGCGTATTCGATAAGGTCACCCACGGGGGTACCGGGTCCGTGCGCCTCGACCATGCCAACGCTGCGCGCGTCGACGCCCGCTGCTGCCAATGCCGCCCGATACACGTCGGTCTGCGCGTTTACGGACGGTGTCGCGATATTCACGGTGCGGCCGTCGTGGTTCGCGGCCGTGCCGCGCAGTACAGCCAAGATGCGGTCACCATCGGCTAGCGCATCCGGTAACCGCTTGAGCAACACCACTACGCAACCTTCGGAAGTCACGAACCCGTCGGCGGCGGCGTCGAACGCGTGACAGCGTCCGGTGGGCGACAGCATGCCCTCCGCTGACCCCGAGACAAATTTTCGCGGATCCAAGACCAGGCAGGCACCACCGGCGAAGGCAAGGTCGCTTTCTCCATCATGCAAGCTACGACAGGCCAAGTGCACAGCAAGCAAGCCAGAGGAACATGCCGAGTCCACCGTGAGCGCCGGACCGTGGACCCCCAGGGCATAAGCGATCCGCCCGGACGCCAAGCTGAAACTGGTGCCGGTGAACCCGTACGGCCCCTCCACGCTGTGGGTGTCGGCGGCCAGCAATTGGTAGTCGCCGTGAGTCAATCCCACGAATACGCTGGTCAGCGAGCCGGCCACCTTCTCCCGGGTGAGGCCGGCGTGCTCCATAGCCTCCCAGGAGGTCTCCAGAAGCAAGCGGTGCTGCGGATCGACCGCTATCGCCTCTCGCTCGTTGATACCGAAGAACTCAGCATCGAAGCCGCCAACGTCATCCAGGAACCCACCCCACTTCGAGACCGAACGACCGGGCACACCGGGCTCGGGGTCGTAGTACTCGTCGGCGTCCCATCGATCCGGCGGAATCTCGGTGACCAGGTCGTCGCCGCGCAGCAACGCCTCCCACAACAGGTCAGGCGAGTCGATGCCTCCGGGAAGTCGGCAGGACATCCCGATGACGGCAATCGGCGTAGCGGGAGTTTTGTTCATAACGACCCGGGAGTTTCGTTCATAACGACCAAAGAATGGCTCGAATCTGGGTCCTGCGCGCGGTCGTCATTCGCCTGCACGATAGACAATTCCCCTCCTCACAGCAACTGCACAGTTTTCCCCATCGCAACAGCACCGTTTGGGCGTGCCCGGAGCGTGGGTCAAGGTGTCGGACCCCGCAGGGCTCAGCGGTTGTCTAGGTCAACGAAATTTTGCTAGCGGTCCGTCAAGTGTTCGCAGTCGAGGGTTTCGTGCACGTCAACGTGCTACATGACAGGAGGACGGTATTCGACACGCGGGAAATTTCCAAAATTTCCAAACCCTTGTGTTGGGATCGTTACCTGATCGTCATGTTGCTGGAGTGTCTCGTGTGGTCAACAGCGGGTTGTCTGCGGGTTGTCTCATGTGGTCAACAGCGGGGTGTCTCATGTGGTCAACACCCAATTATTTACACCGATTTCACAGTTATTCACACTGATTTCAACATTGCCTTAGCGATTACGCAACCTATTGTGGTCTCAGGATATTTCTATAGTCGTCTTAGTATATTTCTATATTGTCGTCCTTTCGCGGCTGGTGCCTTATTCACCTCTGGGTCGGAGTGACATTTCGGTGGATTGGATTTTCGGCTCTTTCTGCGTTGATGGTGCTTCCGGTCGTGTATGGCCGGCGGGCTACCAGGCAACGCGGTTCTGACGTCGCTGCGATGTCGACGTCGCCGTGCCCGGCCGGACGTGGGCGATTCAGCGAAAGACGTTGAGCGACAGCGGCATAACTACGGGCTCATGGCGCTCGTAAGGGTCCAATGGTCGCATCTGCAAACCGCATCCAACAGGGCATACACGTCGTCGGGCTCATATAGTGAGGCGTGATATGGCCTGCGTCAGGCCGGCCCCGGCGCCACAAGCGCTTGGCGTGATCGAGAGCTTAATGACAATCGTTTTCGACAAGCATCGCCTAGGAATTTACTGTGGACCCGGGACTAATGACAATCATTCCCAATAAGGGGGCGGGTGTGATGGGTCCTCCGGTAATTCTCGTGCCCGGTCAAGGCGACGCCGACGCACATCAAAAGTGACCAAATGACAGACGCTCAACGGCTTCGGTGAGTCAGAGCTGGCCCCGCGCGCGTCGGCGGCGGCAAGCTAGTGACGCGCCCGGGCCACACCCTGCAGGAACAACAATGGATGATGCCGGTGAGTATGCTGCCCTCCACCGTCGCCGGGACCCGGCCCATGAGCGCCGCGTCGGCGATCGAGAAGAAGCGGTCTCCGGTCGATTCCTCAGCACAGGCACCTTGCGCGCCGCACCCGACCTCGCGTAAGAGCGAAGGTTGAACGGTGAGACCGGAAGCGTCTGTGCCGGCAGGCCGAGTCTCTCGATTGACTCGTCAGTCAAGAGCTCTTTAGTGTGCCGATATGGCGGACGGCGCGGTGGCGCAGGCGTTGGTGCTCACATCATGACCGAAGCCCGTGTTCCGCGTCTGCCGGTCGACGAGGCCAAGGCCGCCGCCGACGAAGCGAGCGTGCCCGATTACATGGCCGAGCTCGCCATCTTCCAGGTGCTGTTGAACCATCCGAGGCTGGCCTGTGCCCTCAACGACCTGCTTGCCACGATGCTGTGGCGCGGAACGCTGGACCCGCGGCTACGCGAGCTGGTGATCATGCGCATCGGCTGGCTCACCGCCTCCGATTACGAATGGACGCAGCATTGGCGGGTCGCGCAGGGTCTCGGGGTAAGCGCCGACGACCTGCTCGGTGTGCGCGATTGGCAGGCGTACCAGGCGTTCGGGCCCGCGGAGCGGGCAGTGCTGGCGGCCACCGACGACGTGGTGCGCGACGGCGCGGTGAGCGCCGAAAGCTGGGCGGCGTGTCAGCGCGAATTCGGCGCCGACAAGGCAGTCCTCATCGAACTTGTCACCACGATCGGCGCGTGGCGAATGGTCGCCTCGATCCTGGAAAGCCTGCAGGTTCCATTGGAGGACGGCGTAGCGAGCTGGCCGCCGGACGGGCTTGCGCCCTAGGCGCGCCGAATGTGGGCTCTAGGCACGCTTCGATTGAAAAGGCGTGACACAAGCCCACATTCGGCGCCAATATTGACGGCCCGGTAAGCCCGAACGGTGTCTGCTGCACACGATTGACACGTCAATCAGTAGCTCATAGCGTTCGGGCAATGCGAACCAGAGTCGCCGACATGCTCGGCGTGGAGTTCCCGATCTGCGCATTCAGCCACTGCCGGGATGTGGTGGCCGCAGTCTCCAATGCCGGCGGGTTCGGCATCCTCGGCGCCGTCGCGCACAGCCCGGAGCGGCTGGAAACCGAGCTGACCTGGATCGAGGAGCAAACCGGCGGCAAGCCGTATGGCGTTGATCTGCTGCTGCCGCACAAGTACGTCGGAGTCGAGCAGGGCGGGATCGACACCCGACAGGCGCGCGAGTTGCTGCCCGAGGAGCACCGGGCATTCGTCGACGACCTGCTGGTCCGCTACGGCATCTCGGTGCCTGCCGACGAGGAGCGTCTGCCGTCCGGTGAGCTCAACATCTCGCCCAAGGGCTACGAACCGCTGCTTGACGTCGCCTTCGCCCACGACATTCGGCTGATCGCCAGTGCGCTGGGCCCGCCGCCGCCCGACTTGGTCACCCGCGCGCATGACAACGACGTGGTGGTGGCCTCGCTGGCCGGAACCACGCAACATGCGCGGCGGCACGCCGCGGCCGGGGTCGACCTGATCGTCGCCCAGGGCACCGAGGCCGGCGGGCACACCGGCGAAGTGGCGACGATGGTGCTGGTCCCCGAGGTCGTCGATGCGGTGGCTCCGGTGCCGGTGCTGGCCGCGGGCGGGATCGCCCGCGGCCGTCAGATTGCCGCGGCGTTGGCCTTGGGCGCCGAAGGCGTGTGGTGCGGCTCGGTATGGCTGACCACCGAGGAGGCCGAGACGCTGCCCGTCGTCAAGGACAAGTTCCTGGCCGCTACCTCGTCGGACACCGTGCGCTCGCGATCGTTGACCGGAAAGCCCGCGCGCATGCTGCGCACCGCCTGGACCGACGAATGGGAGCGGCCCGGCAGTCCCGCCCCGCTCGGCATGCCGCTGCAAAGCGCGCTGATCGGCGATCCGCAAATCCGCATCAACCGGGCCGCCGCCCAACCCGACGCCAAGGCTCGCGACTTGGCCACCTACTTCGTCGGCCAGGTCGTCGGTTCGCTGGACAAGGTCCAGCCGACAGCGGCGGTGGTGCTCGAGATGGTTTCGGAGTTCATCGATGTCGTCGGGCGTCTCGAAGAGTTGGTCGAGCGGTGACCGCGTCAGCGCGGCCCGACTTGCCGATTTCGTTGTCTGGCTGGTCCTCAATGGATTACCGCCGCGGGAGAGCTGACGATGACTGACGGAACCCGCGCCCGTCGGCGCCCCGCGATCAGCGAGCAGGAGAAGTCGCTGCGGCGCGACGAGATCTTGGCTGCGGCTAAGAAAGTCTTTGCCCGCAACGGCTTTCACGCCACCACGATCGCCGACATCGCGAAAGAAGCGGGGCTGGCCTACGGCTCGGTCTACTGGTATTTCGACTCGAAGGACGACTTGTTTCATGAGTTGATAGCAGCCGAGGAATATGCCCTGCGCACCCAAGTTGCCATCGCGCTGGCCAAGAGCGGCGCAGGATTCGGCTACGCCGAGGCACCATTTCGCGCCACGTTGTGCGCGACATTCGAGTTTTTCGAAGCCAATCCGGCCACCGGCAAACTGCTGTTCCGCGACGCCTATGCGCTGGACAACCGGTTCGACAAGCACCTGGGCGGCATCTACGACCGGTTTATCGACGACATCGCAACTCTGGTCGTCGCGGCCCAGCAGCGCGGCGAGGTGGTCGCCGCCCCGCCGCGCTTGGTGGCCTACACGCTGACGGCGCTGATCGGTCACATGGCCCACCGGCGGCTGACCACCGACGACGGCTTCTCCGCAGCCGAAGCCGCCGATTTTGTCGTCTCGCTGGTCATCAAGGGATTGCGACCGTCGGATAATGAGCTGCGCTCCGGAACGGTCACGAACTCATAACGGCTGGTCAGGCCCCTAGCGTCACTCAGTAAGTTTTTAGGTGTGTCGAATTGACCCGGGCGGAATGTTCGTGCATCATCGACGGGGTAAGCACCTCGTTAGGTGAGGCGTCTACACGGATATAGGCCACTGACCCCGAACGTCGAGAGACGCCCAGGGTCAGGACAGCTCCTCCCGGCTTAAGGGTTGAGCCCAAGTGGCTTCCGGAATCTCCGGACACGCCGTGTATTGCCAAAGCTGTGACGAGTGGGGTGCGGTTCCCGAAGTCTTCGGGTTTCCTGTGCTCCTGCTTGCGTGTGAATTGTGCGGTTAATCCGCACGTGGCGCGACCGCGAGGAGGTGAGGGACGAATGAGTTCCAGTGATAGTCCGGATCGAGATCCGGGCTCTGTGTCGTCCCGATCCGGCCCCGGGCGCGTCGTTTTCAGCTGAGCCTTCTACACAGCACGTCGCCCCAGCGGACGCCGTTTCGGACGGACATCGAATCCCGTTATGCCCGTTTGACTTTCCGTTTAGGAGGCGACCATGACCGCTGTACTGTACGACGAAGTGGTAACAGCGATGCCCGCACGCCGGCTCAGGGCAGTGCCTGCCCCGACGCCGATGGCCGTGCCGGCGCCGAAGCGGACCTCCATGCGGCTCGAACAATTGGTCGGCGGCGACCCGTTGGTCGCCGGAGCCGCTCGGTTGCTCTGCATTCCGTTGCGCCAGCTCTACGCCGCGCTGTGGCGCGCGGGCGTCTTGGAGGTTGGCAGCTAAAGGGTCCGGTGACGATACCGGCCGGTAAAGGCCCGGCAAAGCCGGACAAAGACGAGAAGGTAGGCGCTCCCAGCACCTGAGGTGATGTGTCCCTCGGTGCTGGGAGCGCCGTCATTTCTGGGCGGCGATGAGAGCCGAGAGTCCCTTCTCGTAGGCGATCAGGCTGTGTCGCCATCCGATCTGCAGGTCCGCCGCCATCGACGGTGATTTGGGCGCCAACGTGTCCATAGGGCGCCGGGGGTACGTAGGGCACGACGTCGAGAAAGTTCACCACCCGAAAGCAGCTTTCGATGGCGGCGTTGAACGCATCGGCGAAGTCGGTTTCGTGGATCTGCACCCAGCGTGGCGCCGGAAAGCCGGTGTTCCGACATCGGGTTAGGCAGTAGCGTTGACATACGATCCGCCCCGACCCGGTGCAAAGGGGGCCCGTCATGGCGACCGATCTGACGCTTTATCTCGACGACGAACCCGGGGAGCTGGCCCTAATCGGCGACGTGCTGGGCAAGGCAGGCGTCAACATCGCCGGTCTGTGCGCCCTGACCAGCGGAGGGGGGCAGGCCGAGGTGCACATTCTGGTGCAGGATGCCACCTCGGCATTCGAAGCGCTGGAAGGTGCCGGAATCAAAATCGCCGAGGAGCAAGAGGTCATCGTCCTTGACATCAAGGACCGTCCCGGTGCGCTTGGCGAAGTCGTCCACAAACTCGGCGCCGCGAAAATCAACCTGGAAACCGCCTATCTCGCCACTAACACCCGTTTGGTGCTTGGCGCGGACAATCTCGCTGAGGCCAGGGCCGCGCTGGACTGATGTTGATTTGCGGCGCCCCGTAGAATTGAGGGGTGGCGTCGATCCGGTGATCACCGGGGAGCCTTCGGAAGAACAGCCGGCTTCGGTATTAACACCGGCCCAGTAGAACCGAACGGGTAGGGCCCGTCACAGCCTTTAACGAGCGGCCACGCCCCGGCGTGGCAAGCGGGGTGGTACCGCGGCGCTTGCGTACCCGCGCAACGTCGTCCCCGGCCGAAGAGCCGCACATGGAGACGACGCGCGCAGTGACCGATAACGCCTACCCCAAGCTGGCCGGCGGCGCACCCGACTTGCCGGCGCTGGAACTCGAGGTCCTCGACCACTGGACGAGTGACGACACGTTCCGGGCCAGCATCGCGCGGCGCGCCGACGCTCCGGAGTACGTGTTCTACGACGGACCGCCGTTCGCCAACGGCCTACCGCACTACGGGCATCTGCTCACCGGCTACGTCAAAGACATTGTGCCGCGGTATCGCACCATGCGCGGTTACAAGGTGGAACGCCGCTTCGGCTGGGACACCCACGGGCTGCCCGCAGAGCTTGAGGTCGAGCGACAGCTCGGGATCACCGACAAATCCCAGATCGACGCGATGGGCATCGCCGCGTTCAACGAGGCTTGCCGCGAATCGGTCTTGCGCTACACGGACGAATGGCAGGCCTACGTCACCCGCCAGGCCCGATGGGTGGACTTCGACAACGACTACAAGACGTTGGACCTGTCCTACATGGAATCGGTGATCTGGGCGTTCAAACAGCTGTGGGACAAGGGCTTAGCGTACGAGGGCTATCGGGTGCTGCCGTACTGCTGGCGTGACGAAACGCCGCTGTCCAACCACGAGCTGCGGATGGATGACGACGTCTACCAGAGTCGGCAAGACCCGGCACTGACGGTGGGTTTCAAGGTGACGGGCGGGGATCTGGATGGGGCCTACCTGCTGGTGTGGACGACGACACCGTGGACGCTGCCGTCGAACCAGGCCGTCGCCGTCAACCCCAACGTCACCTACGTACAGGTGCGAGCGGGGGAGCTGCGCGTGGTGTTGGCGCAGGCACGGCTGGCCGCCTATTCACGAGAATTGGGCGATGAACCGGAGGTGCTGGCCAGCTACCGCGGCAGCGATCTCGTGGGCATCCGATACCTGCCGCCGTTCCCTTACTTTATGGACTCGCCCAACGCTTTTCAGGTGCTCGGCGCCGATTTCGTGACCACTGACGACGGCACCGGCATCGTGCATATGGCACCGGCCTACGGCGAGGACGACAAGGAGACCGGCGACAAGGCCGGTATCGTGCCGGTCACGCCCGTCGACGCCAAGGGCCGTTTCGACGTCACGGTCCCCGATTACCAGGGTCAGCATGTCTTCGAGGCGAACTCGCAGATCATCCGTGACCTGAAAAACCACAGCGGCCCGGCCGCGGCCAACGGTTCGGTGCTGATCCGCCATGAAACCTATGAGCACCCCTACCCGCACTGCTGGCGATGCCGAAATCCGCTGATCTATCGCGCGGTGTCATCCTGGTTCGTCAAAGTCAGCGAATTCCGGGACCGCATGGTCGACCTCAACCAGCAGATCACCTGGTATCCGGACCACGTCAAAGACGGTCAGTTCGGCAAGTGGCTGCAGGGTGCCCGCGACTGGTCGATCTCGCGAAACCGCTACTGGGGCACCCCGATTCCGGTCTGGCTCTCCGATGACCCGAGCTATCCGCGAATCGACGTCTACGGCAGCCTCGATGAGTTGGAGCGCGACTTCGGTGTGCGCCCCGACAACTTGCACCGGCCGTATATCGACGAGCTCACGCGGTCCAACCCCGACGACCCCACCGGGCGCTCGACGATGCGGCGCATCGCCGATGTCTTCGACGTGTGGTTCGACTCGGGGTCCATGCCGTACGCGCAGGTGCATTACCCGTTCGAGAACCGGGACTGGTTCGAGACCCATTACCCGGGCGACTTCATCGTGGAGTACATCGGGCAGACCCGCGGCTGGTTCTACACGCTGCACGTGCTGGCCACCGCGCTGTTCGACCGGGCGGCGTTCAAAACCTGCGTGGCGCACGGGATCGTGCTGGGCAGCGACGGGCAGAAAATGAGCAAATCGCTGCGCAACTATCCCGACGTCAGCGAGGTGTTCGACCGCGACGGCTCCGATGCCATGCGCTGGTTCTTGATGGCGTCGCCAATCCTTCGCGGCGGGAACTTGATCGTCACCGAACAGGGCATCCGCGAGGGGGTGCGACAGGTGCTGCTGCCGTTCTGGAACGCCTACAGCTTCTTGGCCCTCTACGCGCCGAAAGTCGGTACCTGGCGCACCAATTCAGCGCACGTGCTGGACCGTTACATCCTGGCCAAGCTGGCGGTGCTACGCGACGACCTGACAGCCGGGCTGGATGTCTGCGACATCTCCGGGGCATGCGAGCAGCTGCGGCAGTTCACCGAGGCGCTGACGAATTGGTATGTGCGACGCTCCCGCTCGCGGTTCTGGGAAGAGGACCCCGAGGCGATCGACACATTGCACACCGTGCTCGAAGTGACCGCCAGACTGGCCGCGCCGCTGCTGCCGTTGACCACCGAGATCATCTGGCGCGGTGTCACCGCCGAGCGTTCGGTGCACCTGAGCGATTGGCCGGAGGCCGAGGTGCTGCCGACGGACGCGGAGCTGGTCGCGGCTATGGATCAGGTGCGCGAGGTGTGCTCGGCGGCGTCGTCGTTGCGTAAGGCCAAGAAGCTGCGGGTGCGGCTGCCGTTGCAGAAACTCACCGTGGCCGTGGACAATCCGCAGCGACTGGAGCCGTTCACCGATCTGATCGCCGACGAGCTCAACGTCAAGAAGGTCGAA
The DNA here is from genome assembly GCF_035570115.1 of Mycobacterium sp. Taxonomy (GTDB): domain Bacteria; phylum Actinomycetota; class Actinomycetes; order Mycobacteriales; family Mycobacteriaceae; genus Mycobacterium. Next base: position 1,014 of record NZ_DATMLH010000070.1, on the reverse strand, counting down.
CTCACTGCGGACATCGACACCTACGGTCGTTTCGAGCTGACGGTGAACGCACGGGTCGCCGGGCCGCGACTGGGTAAGGACGTCCAAGCGGCGATCAAAGCCGTCAAGGCCGGCGAGGGCGTCGTCAACGGCGACGGCACGCTCACCGCGGGCCCGGCGCTGCTGCAACCCGAGGAGTACAGCTCCCGGCTGGTGGCCGCCGACCCCGAATACACCGCCCCGCTGCCTGGCGGGGCCGGACTAGTGGTGCTGGACGCCACCGTGACGCCCGAGCTCGAAGCCGAAGGCTGGGCCAAGGACCGCATCCGCGAACTGCAGGAGCTGCGCAAATCGACCGGGCTGGACGTCTCCGACCGGATCAGCGTGGTGATGTCGGTGCCTCCGCAACGGGCCGAGTGGGCCAGCACGCATCGGGATCTGATCGCCGGAGAAATCCTGGCCACCAGTTTCGAGTTCGGCGAGCCGGGGCCTGGCGCCGCTGAAATCGGTGACGCAGTAAGGGTTTCGCTGGCTAAGGCGTGACGCCGACGGCTGCGCGTGTCTCACGCGAGACACGCGCAGGCTAAGCGTCGCCGGCTCGGGCCGCGGCGGCGGCCAGCGTGATGTATTCCATGGTGAAGCCACCTCCGATCGAGTCGATGCTGGTCCCCACCGCTTCCAGCACAGTTGCGAGCTGGTCCGGCCCGAGCTGGGTGAGCGTGCCGGTGGTGGGCAGATGGTCCAACCATTCTTCGCGGGTGTAATGCCGCTGCCAGTGGAACTGCCATTGCTCGGGCTCGGCGAAACCGCCCGCAGCCCGGACACCTTCAACAGCCCTCATGACATTTCGGTGTTGAAGTTCGACGGCGGGGTTCCCCGCTTGTCCGCCGGCGGTCGGCCGATCCCACAGTGGCGCATCGGGTGCCACCCGCTGCATGACATCGTCGAAAGCACTGGCGATTTCGCCAGGTGGGTCGAAGACGTGCCAGTACAACGCCAGCAGCCCGTGCGGCCGCAGCACCTCCGCCGCCTTGC
>NZ_DATMLH010000069.1:0-28646 GCF_035570115.1 Mycobacterium sp. | reverse complement strand
GCGAACACCTGCAGCGGAATAGTCGACAGCAGCGGCTGGAAAAGCGTTGACACCGAAGGGATTTCGATCAGGTGGTCGGCGTAGGGGCGCACGGTGTCGTCGCCCTCCTCGGCGATGACGATGGTGACCGCGCCGCGGGTCTGGATCTCGCGGATGTTGGACAGCAGCTTGGCGTGCAGCATGGCCGAGCTCTTGGGTGAGGGCATCACGACGAATACCGGCAGGCCGTCTTCGATCAGCGCGATCGGGCCATGCTTAAGCTCACCGGCGGCGAAACCTTCGGCGTGCATATAGGCCAATTCCTTGAGTTTCAACGCGCCTTCCAGCGCGACCGGGTAGCCGACGTGGCGACCGAGGAACAGGATGGTCGACGCCTGGGCGAACCGATAAGCCAGCGCGGCGACCGGCTCGATCTCGGAGATCACCCGGGCCACCAGGTCCGGCATGGATTCCAGCTCGCGGTATTCGCGTTCGACCTCGTCGGGGTATTTGGTGCCGCGGGCCTGCGCCAACGCCAGGCCGACCAGATAGTTGCCCGCGATCTGCGCCAAGAAGGTCTTTGTCGACGCGACCCCGATCTCCGGTCCGGCGCGGGTGTAGAGCACCGCGTCGCATTCGCGCGGGATCTGGGAGCCGTTGGTGTTGCAGATCGCCAGGACCTTGGCCTTCTGCTCCTTGGCGTGCCGGACCGCCTCCAAGGTGTCGGCGGTCTCACCCGACTGCGAGATGGCGACCACCAGCGTGCTGCGGTCCAGCACCGGGTCGCGGTAGCGGAACTCGCTGGCCAGCTCCACTTCGACGGGCAGCCGGGTCCAGTGCTCGATCGCGTACTTGGCCAGCAGCCCGGAGTGATACGCGGTCCCGCAGGCGACCACGAAGACCTTGTCGATCTCGCGCAGCTCCTGATCGGAGAGCCGCTGCTCGTCGAGCACGATCCGGCCGTCGACGAAATGCCCGACTAACGTGTCGGCCACCGCGGTGGGCTGCTCGGCGATCTCCTTGAGCATGAAGTACTCGTAGCCGCCCTTCTCGGCGGCGGCCAGGTCCCAGTCGATGTGAAACTTGTGTGCATTGGCGGCATCGTCGTTGCCGTCGAAGTCGGTGATCCGGTAGCCGTCCGCGGTGATCACCACGGCCTGGTCCTGGTCCAATTCGACCGCGTCGCGGGTGTGCTCGATGAACGCGGCCACGTCGGAGCCGACGAACATCTCGCCGTCGCCGATGCCAACGACCAGCGGTGTCGAGCGGCGCGCGGCGACGATGGTGCCCGGCTCGTCGGCGTTCGCAAATACCAGGGTGAAGTGGCCTTCGAGGCGGCGCAGCACGGCCAACACCGAACCGACGAAGTCGCCCGCGGTCTCACCGTGCTGATACGCCCGCGCCACCAGGTGTACGGCGACCTCGGTGTCCGTGTCGCTGGCGAACTCCACGCCGGCCGCCTCCAGCTCGTGGCGCAGGATGGTGAAGTTCTCGATGATGCCGTTGTGGACGACGGCGATCTTGCCCGCCGCGTCACGATGCGGGTGCGCGTTGCGATCGGTGGGACGTCCGTGGGTGGCCCAGCGGGTGTGACCGAGGGCCGTGGTACCGGCCAATGCGGCGGGCTCGGTGTCCGCGAGCGCGCTCTCCAGGTTGGACAACCGTCCGGCACGCCGGCGCACCGTCAATTTGCCGACCCCGTCGACCAGTGCAATGCCCGCCGAGTCGTAACCGCGGTATTCCATCCGCCGCAGTGCGTCGACGACGACGTCGCGGGCTGACTGATGCCCGACATATCCGACGATTCCGCACATAGCCCATCAGGGTAGTGCAGCCGCCCCGGCTGGGACGGCTGCACTCGTCTGACCTGCGGTTGCGGCTTGCGGCCGGGTACGCAGGGCTATCTGATCTCGGTTCCATGGCTCAAGAGCCGCCGCTATCTCAGCGTCGGCTCCCGGCAGGGGTCGGGGCCGGATTACCAGCCCGGTCCTGGTGGGGGCGGGCCCCAGCCGGGACCACCACCCGGACCCCAACCACCCGGGCCGTCTGGGTGCCAAGGGCCATAGCCGTGCCAGTGGCCCTGGTCGCGGGGCTCGCCGTCGAAGTAGAAGTCGTCATGGCAGCGGTCCCAACCCCAGTTTTGGCCCCAGCCCGGGTCCCACCACTGGCCGGGGCACCAGTGATAGTCGGGCATCGGCCCGGGATTAGCCTCAGCAACGCTCGCCGCACCCAGACCAGCAAGTCCCAGACCCGTGGTGAGGGCAGTCGCGGCTGCGATTCGTTTGATGTTCTTCACCTTGTCTTATTACCACGCAAACCGGGGCGACCAAACATCTCGCTGACGGTTTTTCTTGTGAATTCCTATGAATCAGCTTGGTATTGACTGTGTTTCAGTACCTGCAGGAAGTGGAGTTGACGGCGACGTAAGCGGCCCATCAGCGCGTTGTCGCAGGAACCCAGGCCGGCGGGCGATATGCGGCCGAGAATCGGCCTGGTCGACACTGGACGCGTGACAAACATGGCGACGCGGCGCCGTCGACAGGAGGAGACAGCAGTGGCCGATGACGGGTTTCACCCCAACTTGCAGCAAAGCGATCGAGTGGCTCGGAATCGAGTGCACCATGTCAAGTCGGCTGAGATCGACGCCGACACCGCGCAGAGCGAGGGCATGCAGCGCTTCGCCGCGATCAGTGGACGCACGGTCGGCTCGGAAAAGCTCTGGATGGGCGAGACGCACGTCCACCCGCGGACGGTGTCGGCCAACCATCACCACGGAGAATCCGAAACGGCGATCTTTGTCCGCAGCGGCCACCCCGACTTCGTGTTTTTTGACGGCGAACACGAGGTGCGCATCGCCACCAATCCCGGCGACTACGTCTTCATACCGCCGTATTTGCCTCATCGGGAAGAGAACCCGAGCCCGGACGAGCCGGCCACGGTCGTGATCGCTCGGAGCACCCAGGAGGCGGTCGTCGTCAATCTGCCAGAGCTCTACGCGCTGTAGGCCCGCGATATCCGACCAAAGCAGCGCAGCCGCCCCAGGTGGGACGGCTGCGCTCGGGTGATGTGGAAAGTGTCTTAGCTCAGGGGTGCCACGGGCCGGGGCCGTGCCAGTGGCCCTGATCGTGCGGTTCGCCGTCGAAGTAGAAGTCGTCGTGACAACGGCCCCCGTCCCAGTTGTGGCCCCAGCCCGGGTCCCAGAACTGGCCGGGACACCAGTGATAGTCGGGCACCGGCGCCGGATAAGCCTCAGCAACGCTCGCCGCACCCAGACCAGCAAGTCCAAGACCTGTGGTGAGGGCAGTCGCGGCTGCGATTCGTTTGATGTTTTTCACGACCTCGTAGTACCACGCACGGCCCGCCGACTAAACGTATCCAGCCGCGCGTGTTTTCTTGCGAGTTTCTGTGAATCACCTTGCCATTGGCTGGTTTACAGCTGTCAGTAAGCCGTGCCGCTGCGAGTGTCAGAGCGCCCGCCGCTGCAGGGTGTCCGGGGCAGCGCCGCAGTGCGCTACCGTCAACGGGTGGCCAGCGCTCGCAAGCTTGTTGCCGCCCTCACCCGGCCGGGGCCGCATCGCGTCCTGCGCGGTGACCTGGCCTTTGCCGGCTTGCCAGGCGTGGTCTACACACCCGAAGCGGGACTGAACCTGCCCGGTGTGGCCTTCGGCCACGACTGGCTCACCGGCGTCGACCGCTATTCGCGCTTGCTGGAGCACCTGGCCTCGTGGGGCATCGTTGCGGCGGCCCCCGACACCGAGCGAGGACTGGCGCCCTCGGTACTGAACCTGGCCTTCGATCTGGGCACCGCGCTCGACATCGCCGCGGGGGTGCGCCTTGGCCCGGGCAAGATCAGCGTGCATCCCAGCAGACTCGGCGTGATCGGCCACGGCTTCGGCGGCTCGGCTGCGGTGTTTGCGGCGGCCGGGATGAAGGCCAAGCCCGAGGCGGTGGCGGCGATCTTTCCGACCGTCACCAGCCCGCCCGCCGAGCAACCGGCCGCGACGCTGAACGTGCCCGGCGTGGTGTTCAGCGCACCCGGCGATGCCAAGAAATTGCGCTCCAACGCCCTTGACCTGTGGCGAGCCTGGGACATGGCCACGCTGCGGGTGGTCAACAAAGCCCAGCCCGGCGGGCTCACCGAGGGCCGTCGGCTGACGGCGGCGTTCGGCCTAGGCGGTCCCGATCGCAAGACACAGAAGGCGATTCGCGCGTTGCTGACCGGGTATCTGCTGTATGCACTCGGCGGTGACAAGACGTATCGGGACTTCGCCGATCCAGACGTCCAATTGCCCAGGACCGTCGCCGCAGAGCAGGCGGCGACGCCGGTGAGCCCGGAGGAAAAGTTCGTCGCGTTACTGAAGGGCTGAGCGAACCAACCAACCGGTTGGGTGTTATAAAGTCGCAATGAGAATCGGACTTACGCTGAACTACTCCGGCGGCTTCAAGGAAGCCGTGGAGCACGTCGTGGAGCTGGAGAAGATCGGCGCCGATATCGTCCTGGTCGCCGAGGCCTATTCTTACGACGCGGTCAGCCAGCTCGGCTATCTGGCGGCCAAGACCAGCACGATCGAGCTCGGGTCGGGCGTGTTCCCGATCTACACCCGGACTCCGTCGCTGCTGGCCATGACGGCCGCCGGCTTGGACTATGTCTCCGACGGCCGATTCCAGCTGGGCATCGGCACCTCCGGGCCCCAAGTCGTCGAAGGATTCCACGGTCTCGCATTTGACGCCCCGCTGGGCCGCACCCGCGAAGTGGTGGAGATCTGCCGGCAGGTGTGGCGCCGGGAGCGCGTGAACTACAACGGCAAGCATTACCAGGTTCCGCTGCCGGCCGAGCGCGGCACCGGATTGGGCAAAGCACTACAGCTGATCAACCATCCTGTGCGCGAACGGATTCCGGTATCGATCGCGGCACTGGGCCCCAAGAACGTGGAACTGACGGCCGAAATCGCCGAAGGCTGGCAACCGATTTTCTTCTATCCGGAGAAGGCGCAATCGGTTTGGGGTGAGGCACTGGACGCCGGACGAGCCAGACGTGATCCCACGTTGGGCCCCCTGGACGTGATGGTGGGCACATCGCTGGCCATTGGCGACGATGTCGAAAACCGGCTGGAGTGGCTCAAACCGCAGCTGGCCCTCTACATCGGCGGTATGGGCGCCAAGGGTCGCAACTTCTACCACAACCTGGCGACCCGCTACGGGTTCGTCGAGGTCGCGGACCGAATTCAGGAGCTGTACCTCAGCGGCCGCAAGAACGAGGCGATCGCCGCTGTGCCCGATGAACTGGTGCGTTCGATCTCACTGATCGGTCCGCGCGGATTCGTCGCCGAACGGGTGGCGGCGTTCGCGGAAGCCGGCGTGACAACACTATTGGCCACCCCGGTGAGCACCGACCGGGATGAATCGGTGCGCTATGTCGAGGCGTTGCGCGAACTACTGCCCGGTTGATCCATCACTGCCCCGCCTGGGGCAGTTCGTCGGCGGCGATCTCACACGGCGTTGATCCGTCGGTTTGCGGTGCGGGCGCTGCTTCCGGCGCCGCGTCCGGCGGCTGCGGCGAGACCTGCTGGGCTACCGGCTCGTCGACGGAATCGGCTGCCGCTGGGGGGCTTTCGGCGGGTACTTCGTCGGCGGCGTCTTCGTTGGTGCTGACTGGCTCGGCATCCGCAGTATCGGCGTCACCCGGATCATCGCTGTCGTCGTCGGTGTCATCGTCGTCCGCCAGGTCGGGGCCACCGCCGAGTGGATCGTCGTCGTCCAGGGGATCGTCCAACAGCGGATCTCCGGACCCGGACGGGTCGGAGAAACCGTCAGCCAACGAACCCACCAGACCGCCGATGCCGTCGACGATCTTGCCGACGAGGCCGCCGAGACCGCCGCCGAGACTGCCGAGGCTACCCAGATTGCCTGCGCCGCTGGATAAGCCGGCGGTGTCGCCCAGCGGGCCGGCCAGGTCGGAAGGCATCGAAGACCAATCGTCGAGTGCGCCCGGCGGTTGGGTCGGCGGCTGGGGAGTCGGCGGTGGCGCGGGGGGCGACGCCGCAGCCGGCACAGTGGGCACCACATCGGCCGGCGTCGGCGTCTCCGGAACGGTCGCCGTGGCCGCGGTTCGACCGGGCGGCTCATCGAATACCGGTTGCCAACGTGGACCCAGTTCACCGGGAATCTCGAAACAAACGTCCCGCGTCGAGCTCAGCGCGTCGATGGCCGCGTCGTACGACGCCTCCGCCGACGCCGCGGCCGCACGCATGGCCGTCAACCAGTCGAGCCGAATATCGTTGTCCACGTAGGGATTGACGCGTTGCCGAACCAGCTCTTCGGCCGCCGAGTCGCCCACCCCAGCCGTCACCGTCTGTGCCGCCGCCAGCCAACTGGGCCGCTCCCCTAGCCTGCGATCATCGATGGCGGCAGCGGTCGCGGCCTTGCCGTCGACCACCTGCCACAAGCTGTCGCGCAGCGCGGCGTAGCTGTCGGCCGCGACGCGGACATGCACGGCCACCTCCGCTGCGGTGTCGCAGTGGCGCTGCAGAAATTGCGTCGCGGAGTCGGCTCCCGAGCCCGTCCAGGCCGCCGCGATCTCGGTGAGCTGTCCACGCTGCAGCCATAGCGCTTCGTCGATCGTGTTGACCGCCGCCCGAATCGCAGCGCTGTCGTCGTCCAAAACCCGGAGGTCAAGCCCGGTTTCGGTGTCATACCAATCCTGGACCTGTGCAGCGTGCGCGGTCAGGTCGGGATGCTGGTAACCAAGCACATGACATGCCTGCACGTAGGTCTGCGTGTGCTCTACAGCGGGCCGGCCCTCGGCCAGTCGACCCGCCACGTCAAAACGTTGCGCCATAGTTCAGCCGATCCGCCCCGCGGCGCTCAGGTCGGCCTCTGCGTAGCGGTCGGCGCTGGCGCGCAGCGCCGCAGCAATCTCCATGGTCGCTCGTGCCCAGTGCGCAAGCCCATCGGCCAACCGATTCAGCGCCAACCGCAGCGCGTCGCCGTGACCGACATAAGCCCGCCCGGCGGTTGCCCCGTCGAAAGCCAACCTCGCAAAGTGAGTGCGCACCGCGCCGTCAATGAGTTGCGCGGCATCGTCGAACCGGTTTGCGGCGGTCCGTACCGCCGCGGCGTCGACGAACGCATTTCGTTGTCCCATACCGGCTTCGACGCATCGGGCCGTCCGGGGGTTCCGCGAAGGCGACGATGCGGGCTGTCAGTGCTGGGCGCGGACCGTTTCAGCGACGTGGGTAGCGAGCCGATGGGCGGTGCGCTCGTCGTCCGCTTCCACCATGACACGAATCATCTGTTCGGTTCCCGAGGGCCGCAACAAAATTCGCCCCGTATCGCCGAGCTCATCCTCGGCCTGCTGAACCGCCGTGCGAACCGAGGGCGCGGCGACGGCGGCTGCCTTGTCCGCGACCCCGACGTTGATCAGCACCTGCGGCAAAGTGTGCATCGCGGAGGCCAGGGCGGTCAGCGACGAGCCGGTCTGCGCTATCCGCGACATCAGCCGCAGACCGATGAGGATGCCGTCGCCGGTGGTCGCCAACCCGGGCAGCACGATGTGGCCGGATTGTTCGCCGCCAAGGCTGTAGTCACCGGATCGCAGCTCTTCCAGGACATAGCGGTCGCCGACGCTGGTGGTGCGAACGCTCACACCGGCCGCGCGCATCGCCAGATGCAGCCCGAGGTTGCTCATCACGGTCGCCACCAGCGTGTTGTCGACCAGTTCGCCGGCCTCTTTCATCGCCAGCGCCAGGATCACCATGATCGCGTCGCCGTCGACGACCTGGCCGGTGGCATCGATCGCCAGGCAGCGGTCGGCGTCGCCGTCGTGCGCCAGACCGAGGTCGGCGCGGTGGGCGAGGACAGCCGATCGCACCGCATCGAGGTGGGTCGACCCGCAGCGGTCGTTGATGTTGAGCCCGTTGGGTTCGGCGTTGATCGCGATGACCCGAGCCCCGGCCGCCCGGTAGGCGCGCGGTGCCGCCACCGAGGCCGCGCCGTGCGCGCAGTCGACGACGACGGTCAACCCGTCGAGCCCGACGGTTCCCGACTTGCCGACGTGACGCAGGTAGCGGTCCAGCGCGTCCTCGGCGTCGATCACCCGTCCGATTCCCGATCCCGCGGGCCGCAGCCCCGGCCCGGCCGCGACCAGATCCTCGATCTGGTCTTCGGTCGCGTCGTCGAGCTTGTGACCGCCCGGCCCGAAGATCTTGATGCCATTGTCGGGCATCGGGTTGTGCGACGCCGAGATCATCACCCCGAAATCGGCGTCGTAAGCGCTGGTCAAGTAGGCCACCGCCGGCGTCGGCAGCACCCCGGCCCGCAGCGCGTCCACACCTTCACTGGTCAGACCGGCGATCACCGCCGCTTCCAGCATCTCGCCGCTGGCACGTGGATCGCGGCCGATCACCGCAACACGCCGGCGCGCGGTGTTCGTGCTGGTCAGCCGTCGAGCAGCGGCAGCGCCCAAGGCGAGCGCGAGCTCGGCGGTGAGCTCTTGATTGGCGACTCCGCGGACGCCGTCGGTGCCGAATAGTCGACCCATGCGGACAAACCTCTCACAGTTGGTAGCCGCGCACACGCATGACAAGAGGATTGCCCGTAGTGCCACCCAACTGGTACGCGGCCGTGATCGCCGCCGGGATCAGCGCTTGCTGTACTGCGGCGCCTTGCGGGCCTTCTTCAGGCCGTACTTCTTGCGCTCGACGGCGCGCGGGTCACGGGTGAGGAAGCCGGCCTTCTTCAGGGCAGGCCGGTCCTCGGGCGTGACCAGGATCAATGCCCGGGCGATCGCCAGCCGCAGCGCACCGGCCTGGCCGGACGGGCCACCGCCATCGAGGTGGGCAAAGATGTCGAAGGCTTCCAGCCGGTCGACGATGACCAGCGGCGCCTTGATGAGCTGCTGGTGCACCTTGTTGGGGAAGTAGGCCTCCAGGCTGCGGCCGTCGAGCTCGAATTTGCCGGTTCCGGGCACCAGCCGCACCCGGACCACGGCCTCCTTGCGGCGCCCGACCGCTTGGATCGGCCGGTCGATGACGACGGCGGCACCGGTTTCCCGCGGCGTGGCGGCAGCTGCCGGGGCCTCGGAAGTCTCGGCGGTCACGGCTTCGGTCTCAGTTCCTGCGATTTCTGTCATTGGGCCACCTGCTTGATCTCGAACGGAGCCGGCTGCTGGGCGGTGTGCGGGTGCTGCGGCCCGGCGTAGACGTGCAGCTTGCGCTTGATCTGACGGCTGAGCTTGTTCTTCGGCAGCATGCCCACGATCGCCTTTTCCACCACACGGTCGGGGTGCTTTTCCATCAACTCGCCGATCGTGCGGCTATGCAGCCCGCCGGGATAACCCGAGTGGCGGTAAGCCAGCTTGTTGCGCAGTTTGTCGCCGCTGATGGCGACCTTGTCGGCATTGATCACGATGACGAAATCGCCACCGTCAACATTGGGGGTGAATGTCGGCTTGTGCTTGCCGCGCAGCAGGTTGGCTGCCGCGACGGCAAGGCGACCGAGCACCACGTCCGTGGCGTCGATGACATACCACGACCGCGTGGTGTCACCCGCCTTCGGCGCGTAGGTAGACACAGCGCTTACCTTTTCTTTCTCTCGGGTTGGATCCCGGTGTGACCCGGGTGCCGGTCAGGCGTCCACGGCAAGGGATGATCTCGGCGACCGACATTGACCCGAGGTCCCGGCGTACCGCACGCCAACGGAGCAGCTTACCGGCGGTCATCCACGCAGGTCAAAACGCCGTCTTCCGCGTGCCGACTGGCGGCCCGCGGTGGCCCTTCCCAAGGTTGAGGCATCCGCACTGTTGCGGCTATGGGATCAGAAGACCGTCAGCAGTGATCCGAGATCGGGCACCACCGTGGATGCCAGATCAGGAACCAGCGTCGAAGCCAGATCCGGCGAGATGACCGAAGCGAGATCCGGCAGGAGGCTGGAGATCGACGACCCGTCGAGGAGCTGCGTGACGTCCCCGAGCAATCCCGGGTCGAGGGCGTCCGGGGGAGGTATGGTGCCGCCGGTGGGGCCGTAGTACAACTCATGGACGATCAGCTCAGGCAATTGCTTCACGAGCGCATCCAGGCCGGTGTCTCCCAGGCCGTTGAATGGTACGAGGAATCCGTTGTAAGCGTCGGAATCGCCGAGCTCGGTGGCGGCGGATCCGATGGCATCGGCGAAGGCGGTGGGTAGGCCGTTTTGGAAGAGGAAGGCGTACAGGAGGTCTCCGGGAGCCGCGGCAAGCGTGCTGAGCACGCCCGACGCGTCCCCCGCGGTCACGTCGGAAGCCAATGCGTGACCAATCTGCCCCAAATCGATCAAGGTGTTGTCCACCGGACCGAAACCAGACTGAACGAGGGCAGGCAGCACCTGGTCTGCCAGGTAGCCGGGTAAGTCGCCGATGTTGGTCAGGCTGGGGATTCCACCTGTGAAAATGGTGCTCAAAATTTGGAATGGTTCCTCGAGGACCCAATGGCCGTCGATCGTCGTCGCGTCCTGGATGAACTGCGTGATCAGGTTGAGATAGACGTCGAGGTTACCGATATCGGGCAAACCGACCGGGGCACTCGGATCAGAAAACAGACCGCCCACCAACGGCAGGCTATCCAACGGGTTGGCGTCACCGAGATCCAAGTTCCCGGCAAGTCCGCCCAACGCATTCTCGACGTCCCCCAGCAGGTCTGACACCCCGGCCAGCTGGATCGAGCGCAACTGCACGTCGGGTGGGCGCAACTCCAGCGGAGTGACGGCGATCATTCCGGCGCCCAGCAGCGCGACCCCGACGGTGGCATAAGAACGAAGTATTTGCTGCATGATCCTCCCCTTTATGGATAGCCCGACCCGGGGCTTAGAGCGCATAAAGTATCTGAAAGATCGCGGCAGCATCGCAGATTTCGGCGAATTAAAACAAACGTAACTAAAGCGCTCCGGATTGTTCACCCATCACCATCGGTGCGTGGGAGGACCAGCAAACGCATCAATATCAACATAACTAGCCAGAAGGGGGTTAAACGGCAGCCCAGCGCAGCCGGAGACCACGCTGTCCTACTGCTCGGCCAATTTCACGCTGGACGAGGACGTCGAGCCTTTCGGCCCGATCGGAGGTGATTACCTAGATGTGCCGATCGGCCTCATATCCGCATCACGCCGGCACCGTGCCATGAAGCAATCACAAACCTCCTGGTGGAGTGACCGGTAAACGTCTACGGACCCCCCTTGTTGCCGGAAATGTGGATATGACTGCGCGGTCCCGCGGGCTCTCCCCTCCGTCGGGACCGCGCAGAGCTTCTGTGCGGCCCGGTGGCTAACGCTTCCACACACCGGCCGCCCGGCGATCGGCCGCAGCAACGTCGTCGGCGCCGTCACGCACCGCGTTTCCGAGGTCGACCAAGATTTCGTTGAGGGCAATGGCCGCCTGATGCCACTTCAGCTGCTCGACCCCATAAGCGGTGGCGGCTTCGCGGGTCCACAGTTCCTGCAGCGGCGCAACCTGAGACTTCAACTCCTGCAACGCTGCGTTGAAGCGGGCCGAAGTGGTGTGGATCTCCTGGCGGACCGAGCATTCGATCTCTTCGAAGTTGTAGAACAGCCGTGGGTCCACTGCTGGCGGCCTCACAAATTCCCGCCGGCGCTGCCGATGTGGTGCGCATGGTTGTCGGCCGCCTCCCGCAGTGCGGCTTCGTTGTAACGAATCGTCTCCGCGATGCTGTGGAGCGCATGGTGAAGTTTCATCGACTCCGCATTCCACCGATGCACCACGTCCTTGAAGCGCGCTGCCGCGGCGCCACCCCATACCGACGACGGCACACTGCTCATATGACCGATGAATGCCTGCAGCGTCGTTCGGATCTCCTCATTACGGGTGTCGATCGCCGCTGCAACCGAGCGCATCAGATCAAAATCGGTGCTGAGCGTGTTGCCACCTGCGGATGTATTCACCTTTTCCCCTTTGCCCAACGGTCGCAGACCTAACCGCGCCAACGACATGTAGGACGCCTGCGCACGTGTTCCGGTTCCCGCCGTTCGGCAGGCGTATAACTCAGCTCAATGTCCGAGCCGACCGCACCGCCAGATCGCATACCTGCCGCATCGCATCGTCGTGTCCGTGGCGGCTTTGACATCCGATGCTGATCCGGACGGCCTTGTCGACCAGCACGGTCCATCGGATGTCGTGGCCAGACCGGACCTCCCGATAGGTCACCGCAGCGCGGCCGGCGCTATTGCCGGCCGGGTTGAAGTCAACGAATACGCCGGTTGGCTCGGCGTCAATCGCATGCTTCAGCGACTCGGCGGTGGCGCTCAGAGTTGCAATGGCAACCCGCGATTGCGTCACGTGCAGCGCCACCTCGGGATCCGACGGCGACGTGACCTGCACGCGCGCCGAACCGGGCCCGGCTACGATCCGCTGCGTCGGCCATTCCGCCGGAACCTCAAGCGCGACGCGACCTTCCACCAGAAACGTTGTCGGAACGTCACTGCCCGCGGGTGCGCTGCGACGGGCCGAGACGAGCGCCCCGAGCGCTCCGATGATCAGCATTACAACCAACACCAGCCCCCAGTGACGGGGATAACCCCGACCCGCAACTTCGGTGTAGCGCGACTCAGAAGGACTGCCTTCACGCTGAAAGATCTCTGCGGCACAACTTTTGAACAGGGCGTCATCGACTTGCACCGCGGTTATCCCGCCGCTCGCGCGCATGCCTTCAGCGATCATCGCCCCCAACGCGCCAGCCCCGGTTACCGTGCTGGGGGCGTCAATCACGACGACGGCGGTCGGGTCCGACGTCATCTCGCGGATGGAACGCACGACCGCCTCAGCGACACACTGCGGTTCTCCGCGGCGGGTTTCGGTGATCACCGCCGCACCGGTGATCACCACGAAGCAGTCAGCGATCTCTACAACCACGGTCAGGTGCTGGGATTCGACCGGGGATGCCTGGGTCAGCAACCATGATCGCGGTCGCATCACAACCTCGCCGGCGAGGACCCGCGCCGCCGTGCTGACCAAATCAACGCGCCTCGGCGCCCACCACGACGGGTGGACGACGATCGCACGTTCAGGGCTCCCGCAGTCCAGCGACCCCAGCACCGTCCGCCACAGCAAGTCGATTGGGACGGGACGAAGGTCGACCAGGGTTACCGGATCGTCGATGCTGTCGAACGCAATCCTTACCATCTCGTTGTCAGCGACTGCGCCGCCATCGCAACATAATTGGCGGATCACGTTTGGACCGACCTCGACTACCTGCGCGATCACGGCGGCGGGCTCCAGGCGACCTGCACCAACTGCGAGTTGCCTTGACGAGTGATCAGCGTGCCACGGCCAGGCGGCATGGGCGACTGGCGCACCGACCCAATCAATGGGCCCTCGTCCGGGCTTCCGCTCATGATCAATGCCATACAGCCGGCATCTCGCAACCCAGCGAGAAGGGGCTCGAACAGGGCGCGAGCGGCGCTACCGCTGCGCCGGGCCACCACCAAGTGCAGCCCCAGGTCTTTAGCTTGCGGCAGAAATTCCAACAGCGGTGTCAGCGGATTGCTCCGATCGGAGGCAACCAGGTCGTAATCGTCGATCACGACGTATATCTCGGGCCCCGACCACCAGGACCGGGTGCGCAGTTGCGCGGACGTAACGTTCGAAGGCGGCACCCTTCCGCGCAGCCGTTCGACAAGACGCGGTACGGCCGCGTCGACCGCATCCGCCGAGACGAGGTATCCGCCAAGATGTTCGGACTCGGGCTCGACGACGCCGAAAAGCGAGCGTCGGAAATCGACGATGAACAATTGGGACTGGGCCGCTGTCGTGGTCCGCAAGAGCTCACGGCAAATGGTGCGCAATGCGGCTGTCTTGCCGCATTCGCTGTCCCCGAGAATCAGAAGGTGCAGCTGCTGAGCAAAATCGATTGCCAGTGGCCGTAGTTCACCGTCCTCGAGACCGATGAAGACGTCGGCGTCTCGCCCTTCGACCGCTCGTTCAACTATGCTGCGGTAGTCGACGAGTGTGGGCAGGAGGCGTATCGGTGGTGCGGTCGACCCGCTGTGACGGCGCCGCAACATCTCTCCGATTCGCGCACCGGCCTCGACCAGGCCAGAACTCGAGCCGGCGCCGTCCAGCCTGGGCAGGGCGATCACCATGTGCAGCCCATCGTGGGAAAGCCCTCGACCCGGCTTTCCATCGGGGACTTGCTGAGCCCGCCGACGGTCCAGCTCGGAATCCGTGGGATCGCCCAGCCGCAACTCGATTCGGGTCCCAATCTGATCCTTGAGCGCGGGACGAATCTCAGCCCATCGCGATGCAGATATCACGATATGCACACCGAATGAGAGTCCCTGTACAGCGAGGCTTGTGATCGATGCCTCGATAGTTTCGAATTCACGGCGTAGGGTTGCCCACCCATCGACGATCAGGAATACATCACCGAATCTGTCGCATATTGGATCTTGCCGCGTCTTCAGTACGCGATAATGCGCCATCGATTCGATCCCGTGGTCGCGGAAGACGGTCTCGCGAGACCGGATGATTGCTTCAAGCTGGGCGATCATGCGTTGAGCCAACTGCGATTCTGTTCTCCCAGCGACCGAACCGACATGCGGCCAGTCACGCAGCGATGCCAACATCCCACCGCCGAAGTCGAGACAGTAGAACTGCACCGAGCCCGGCTCGTGGGTGACCGCCAGCGCAGCGATCAGCGTGCGCAAAGTTGTCGACTTGCCGGACTGAGGTGCTCCGACTACGGCGACATTGCCGGCAGCGCTTGATAAGTCGACAACGAGCGGCGTCCGCCGTTGCTCGAACGGGCGATCAACGATACCGATGGAAACGGTCAACGCCTGCGTGGGTTCGCCAGTGGATTCGGCCTCGCGCAGCACCGTGTCCAGTGCCGGCGTCGCTGCGAGCGGCGGTAGCCACACCTCATGCGCACGAGGCCCATACCCGGTCAGCCGATCCACGACCGTCTGAAGGAGCGTGCGCCGATCAACGAGACCCGCGCCGGTCCTACCGGTAAGCGTGACCGGCCCTGCCGGCCCGCCGGTGAACAATCGGACAACCGCCGGTACTTTCACGTCGTCGGGCAAACCGAAATCCTTTGCAACCTCTGGGGTTTTCGCATTCCAAGGGCCGGAAACATACGCGGTTTGGAACCGAATCAAGTCATCGGTGCCCACCCGTAGATACGCCGAGCCCGGCGTGCTGGGCAGTTCATAAGCATCGGATGTTCCCAACACAAGTCGCGATTCGTTGGCCGACCATGTTTTCAGGCACACGCGATACGACAGATGCGATTCCAGCCCACGAAGTCTGCCCTCGTCCAGACGTTGACTGGCCAGCAGCAGATGCATACCCAGCGATCGCCCTAGTCGGCCGATTGCTACGAAGACGTCAGCGAAATCCGGATGATGACTGAGCAGTTCGGAGAATTCGTCCACGATGATGAACAGCACCGGCAGGGGTGCTAATCGGCTACCTGCACGCCGCGCCCGATCGTAAGCGACCATCCCGTCGAGGTTGCCCGCCAAGCGAAGCGCTTCCTGTCGGCGATTCATTTCACCGGTTAGGGCATCCCGCATTCGAGCGACCAGTGCCGCCTTGTCGGACAAGTTGGTGATGACAGCCGCGACGTGCGGCGCCGGTTCCAAGCCGGCGAACGTCGCACCCCCCTTGAAGTCAATCAGGGCCAGGTTGAGCTCTTCGGGTGAATGACGGGCCATCATCCCGAGTGCGACCGTGCGCAAGAACTCCGACTTACCCGACCCGGTCGCCCCGATGCAAAGGCCGTGTGGCCCCATGCCTTTTTCGGCGGCTTCCTTGATATCGAGGTCGACTGGCGCGCCGGTTGGTGTCGTGCCGATGGGAACACGAAGCCGATCGCGGCGACTTCTGCTGTTCCAACGATCAGTCGGGTTATACGACTCGAGATCACCAATCCCGAGGAGATCGAGCCAGCCCAAGCCGACCCCGGGTGCGGCCGCGGACGCATCCGGCCCGGCCCGGTACCCGGCCAGTCTTTGCGCACACACCAGCGCATCGGGGTAACTCATCTGATCGGGATGTGCGTACGCTTCGTCGGCGCCCGGCGGCGCGGTTGCCACCCGGTTCTCGCTCACCAGCAGCCGCAGCACCCCAGCTGTTGCCGCGCCGTCATCGCAGGTGTCGACCGACAGCAAAGTCACGCCACCGGTGGCACTTTCGAGCACGCTTCCGGCATCGAGGTCGTGGTCGACAACGACTATCACGTGGGCCGGCACGCGGTCTGGCATCAAACCGGCGAGCGCCTTCTCGGCCGCAGCCAGCGACGAGTACGCCATCCGGGCAGAGCCGAGACGGTCGTCGGCGTGCGGATGCTGATGGTGCGGTAGCCATTTCAACCAGTCCCAGTCGCCTCGCTTGCGGTCACTGATTACGGCGACAATCAAGACCAGGCTCGGACTGTGCATCACGGCGAGCTGACAAATCATCGCGCGCAACAGCGCACGCGCGTGCATCGCTTCCCCGCCGACCGCCACGGCCTTTAATCCGCGTAGGGCGATCGCGATCGGCGCACCCGAGACTGTCGAGTGCGTTCGGAGGAATCGGCGCAGCGCTGTACTGGTTACTGGATCCGGCGGCTGAGCCGGCCCGGTCTGCGGAGGCACCAAACGGGTGGCAAGACGCTGTGTTCCGACGCCGATCCGAACGTTGCAGAAGTCTGAGTCCGCCGGTCGCCGTTCCCACATCCGGCAGCTGCCCACCAGCGTCCACAGCGCGTCAGGATCGGGATGGCACCACACCAGCGAATAGCACTGTGCCGCGGCAGTCTTGACGACGGTGCCGCGTAAGTCGGAGAGGTAGCCCAGATACTCGGCGCGGTCAGCGTTGATCTCACCGCGCTGTCGATCCGCGCCGGACACCACCGTCGCCACTGCTGACAACAGCATCATCAGCGGAAACGTCATGAACACCGGATTGCGCGCCACGCCCGACCGTGAAACAAAGACCACCGCCATCATCCCCACAGTCGCGATGGCCATGACGACCGGCAGAAAACGGGTCATCACGTTCGCCCGTATGGGTCGGCTCACTTCCGGCGGAGCCGCGATAACGGTGTCGGCCGTCTCGAAAAGCGGAGGGTTCAGCCGCGGCGGCGATATGAACTCCACCGTCGCAGAGCTATCGCGCTGCCCCATCCAGCCCTCCGGCATCGTCACTGCGCCAAATGCGATTGGCACCGTAAGTGCGACCGCAATCAGCCGCAAGTCAGCTGTGGATCAACGCATGCGCGGTCTTGCGCCGGCGGTTAGCCTCCGGGTCAGCATCCGCATTGGCGAATGGAGTTCACGGTGCACCAAGCAATGGGAGAACGCCAAAGCGGCGAACACCCTCTGCCCCACGAAGGGTTGCGGCGGGTGTCGGTTCATGCCGACTCCTTCCACGTCGACTTGGTGTTATCCGCCGCGGTGCCTCTCGGATCGCTGGTACCGCCCATTGTGGACACCTTGGCCGCTGAGCACGGTCACCGCGCTCAGCAGGTGGCTATTCGGCATCAGCTTTCCCTTCCGGGAGATATCGCACTCGACCCATTGAAGACGCTGTCCCAGTTAGGAATCCGGGATGGAACGACATTGATCTTAACCAGCTCTTCGACCGTCTTAGCGCCGCCGCGTTTCGATGACGTAGCAGAGTCGGTATCGGCGACGCTCGCTGGCGCAGTGCGACCTTGGACCCGGCAAGCCGCCCGGCTCATCAGCGTATTGGCGGCCAGTTGGCTGACCTGCACGGGCTCAGCGGTCTTGATTCGAACGGCTTTTGGCATCAACGATGCCCGCCGCAGCAGCTGTGCCGGCGTTGCGGCGATGGCCGGCGTCGTCGCTCTGCCAGTGGCGGCAGTCGCCTACCGCGTGTTTCGCGATAGGACTGCCGGACTCACGCTCGGTCTGGCGGCTAGCGGATTCGCAGCACTCGCCGGGTTGCTGGCAGTTCCCGGCGGCTTAGGAGCGCCCAATGCGCTGCTAGCGACGGCCGCTGCCGCGACATCGGCGACGGCCATGCGCGTGACGGGTTGCTGCACAACAGTGTTCACGGCCTTGACATGTTTCGCGGCAATCGAAGCGGCTGCTGCGTTGGTGGGCGCGGTCACCGCCGCTCCGCTACAGGCACTCGGGGCGGCGTCCGCGGCGGTATCGCTGGTCTTGGTAGAAGCTTCTGCACCGATGTCGATGATGCTGGCGGGGTTGTCCTCACAAGTGAGGTCCGAGCCCGACCCGGCAACGGGCGAACCTGCGTCCGCTCGACATCGCCTGAGCGCCAGAGCGATCCGCGCTAACAGCTGGCTGACCAGCCTGGTCGTCGCATTCTCGGCTGCGGCGGCGACGGGAGCAGTCGGCGCGGCGGCCGGATCGTACTTCGCTGGCCAACGGTTGCTCGGCATTTCGTTCGCCACTATCACCGGAGGTGTGCTGCTGTTGCGGGCGCGCTCACACCAAGACCTGGCGAGATCCGTGCCGCTGGTGGCGG
Organism: Mycobacterium sp.; assembly: GCF_035570115.1. GTDB lineage: Bacteria > Actinomycetota > Actinomycetes > Mycobacteriales > Mycobacteriaceae > Mycobacterium. The sequence continues at coordinate 10,186 of NZ_DATMLH010000069.1, read as the reverse complement.
CTGGAACAACCACGCTCAGCGCAACACTTGTCATCACGGCTATTGCCTATCCGCTGAGCACCCCGTACATCGTTGCCGCGTCGACGATGCTGGCCGCCGGCGCGCTATGCCTCGGTTTCATCACCCAAATGACGGCGTTCTCTCCCTTTGGGCGACGGAGTGTAGAACTGCTGGAGTATCTCGCCTTGGCCGTCGTCGTGCCGCTGGCGTGCTGGATCTGCGGGATTTACGGCGCTGCGCGCGGCATGAACTTGCCATGACCACAGCGAAGTCCAGAATGCTCGGATGCGCGACGGCGATGCTGATTGCCTTGCTGCCGCAATGTGCGGCCCCGGCCGCGCGTGCGGTCTCGCCACCACCGATCGACAACAGCCGGCTACCCGAACCGGCGCCACCGACCCCGCCGCAGCCCACCGTGCAGCGCGAGATGTGCGCCGTGCCATCGATAACTCCCGATGCAGACCGGACCAACGCCTCCGGCCAACTCTCCGGACTCGATTTGCAACAGGTTTGGAAACTGACACGTGGTTCGGGTCAGCGGGTCGCCGTCATCGACACCGGGGTTTCGCCGCACTCACGGCTACCTCGTACCGCGGCCGGCGGTGATTATGTATTCACCGGCGACGGCACCCAAGATTGCGATGGACACGGGACCGCGGTTGCCGGGATCATCGCCGCCGCAATGGATCCGCACCATAGAGATGGATTCAGCGGGGTTGCCCCAGGTGTCAGTTTGATCAGCATCCGCCAGTCGAGCACCAAGTTCGGCGCGGTGGCGGATCCGTCCGACTCCGGATTCGGCGATGTCGGCACCATGGCGCAAGCCGTTCGTACCGCGGCGGATCTTGGCGCTTCGGTGATCAATATCTCCTCGGTCGCCTGCATTCGCACCGGGTCGACGATCGACGACCGCGCACTCGGCGCCGCCCTCTCCTACGCGGTTGACGTCAAGAACGTCGTCGTGGTGGTTGCTGCGGGCAACACCGGCACTGGGCAATGTCCCGCGCAATCGCCCCAAGCATCTTGGGATACGGTCACGGTGGTCGTCAGTCCGGCCTGGTATGACGACTACGTGCTCACGGTGGGCTCAGTGAACGCACGCGGCGAACCGTCGTCGTTCACCCTTGCCGGACCCTGGGTGGATGTCGCCGCCCCCGGCGAGGCGGTGATATCGCTGAGTACCTCGGGCGACGGATTAGTGAATACCCTTGATGGGCAGAATAATTCGCGTCCGCTTTCGGGCACCAGCTACGCGGCTCCAGTGGTCAGCGCGTTGGCGGCACTGATCCGATCCCGGTTCCCGAAGCTGACGGCTCGCCAGGTCATGCAACGCATCGAGGCCACCGCGCACCATCCGCCAGGCGGGTGGGATCCTCTGGTGGGCGCGGGCGTTGTCGACCTCCTTGCTGCGGTTAGCACCGACCCACCGGCAATCCCGGCTCCTCTGGCACCACGCACACCGGTGCCGATTGCGCGGCCTCCGCTTCCTGCGCCGGCGGACCACGGTTCCCGAAACACAGCGTTCATGGGCGCGGCGATCTGCGGTGGCGTGTTGGCGCTAATGCTGACCATCGGCGCACTGACGGCCCGGCTACGGCGAGCCGGAGATTGACCGGATCGACTTAATCCCGACGGCGACAGTGTCCTGGGCGACTGAGGCGTTCGCCCGACTCAATTCCGGACCTGCGGGCAGATTGGCTAATAGCGGCCACGGCGCCGGGATCGCCGTATCGGGCAGACCCAGGTCGTGTGCCGCATCGTCATCGTGTATGGCAAATCGCACACCGGTATCGGTTATCAGGTATCGGGTGCCGGCGCGGGGGTTGTCTCCCGACAAGCCAGTGGCGCGCACATACGCACTACGCCCGGGCGCAAGATAAACGGCGTCGACCGCTGGGCCCTTTCCGTCGGCCTGCGATAGCTTCACCGGCTCTTGGCCCGCCGGTACAGGCAGAGCGCCGGCCAAAAACGAGATCTCGACCCCGCCCGACGCAGCGTGCCTCCAGCTGGCGCACAGCGCCGCACCGGCGGCATCCGGCGGCGACGGTGCCCGGTCGGGAAAGGTGGTCACTGGCAGGTCCGCCACCGTCGGAGTCGCGCGGATGACGTCGGGCGCAACCGAGATGGCGGTGCGGGTGCCTCCCGAATCGGTGAATCGCAGCAGATCTGCGGTGACCTGGCCAATGCGCTGAATCCCGTGACTGAGCACGACGTAGTACTCGTCGCCGTCGAGGCGGGTCATGCGGAGCACGCTGCCGACCGGAAATCCCGGTATCGCGGCCGGTCCGCGACCGCCGGCGTCGGAAATTCGCGGCGCCGTGATGGGCGGCGCCTCTGGGACGGCATTCAACAGCATCGGCGACACCGTCAATGGGATCTGACCGTCCAGCCTCAGGGCACGCACAACCGCAGGTTCGTCGAGATTCACGACGGCTCGGCGACCGCCGTAGAGCAGGTAGGTCGACCCACCGAAAACCGGCCTGACCAGCACGGATTGTTCGCTTGCCAAGGGGTGCGACAGTGGTCCCTCGGCCCGGCCGATGACGACCGTCGTACTCGGTGCGGCGCGATCGCCGCTGTCACAAACCGCCCACCGCGATTCATCCTCGGCCAGCGGCATTCCCAGGAATTGCGGAGCACCGGGGATGCCGAGCAGGAGCCCTCGTCTGCTACGGCTCAATTCCGACTCAGGTATCGGCTGAGGGTCAGCGTTCGTTTTCACGATCAGCCTGGCCGAGGCCAGGTTCAGCACCGGATGCAGGGCTTCACCCATTCGGACGTAGAGCGCCCCCGACTCTTTGCCCATCACGATCGGCGCGTTCGCCGCCGCCGGTTGCGGACGTACCACCGCCAGGAGTGCACATCCAACCAGCCCGACGATCGCCAGCACCGAGCCGGCCATCAGCGACTGCATCGAGGCGCGGATCGGTTCGTTCACCCCGCTGATGTCCCTGCCCAGCAGCGCGCACTCGATACGACGTCGCAGGAATCGATACCCGCTCAGCTGCAGCCGTGTGGTCGGTTGCCGTGCCATTAATCCCTCAAGTCACCGGGGCCAGTCGACTTCACGATATTCCGTGGTCATGCGGCGTCTCGCCGTCGATCCACAGGTCGGGCCTGACAACCGCCGATGTGACCTTGGGCCCGATTCTCGGTAAAATCGCCTGGTGAGCATTCACCACGTGAGCCGTTCGGTGCCCCGTCTTCGCTGGTCAGACAGCTTGCGCTGGGCTGGCCTGGCCGCCTCCGCGGTGCTGGCCGCCGGTGTCCTGCTGATCGCCCCCAGCGCCGTTTCGCGCACCGTCCCGTCGGCCGGCGCCGACAACTGCCCGGACGTCGCGCTGACCTTCGCCCGCGGCACCGACGAGCCGCCCGGTCTGGGCCGCGTTGGGCAGTCCCTCGCCGACAACCTGCGGCAGAACACCGGCAAGCACATCGACGCCTACCCGGTCAACTACAAGGCCAGCCTGCTGCAGTTGCACGGCGGTGACGGCGCCAACGACGCCATCAAGCACATCAAAGACGTGGCCGACAAGTGCCCGAACACCCCGCAGGTGCTCGGCGGATACTCACAGGGCGCGTCGGTGATCGACATCGTCACCGGGGTTCCCATCGGCGGCATCGGCTGGGGCAGTTCGCTGCCGCCCCAGTACGCCAACAACGTCGTCGCGGTGACCACCTTCGGCAACCCGGCCGACCGCAGCGGCGGCCCGATCTCGGCCCAGAGCCAGCTGTTCGCCGCCAAGGCCATCGATTACTGCAACCCCGAAGACCCGATCTGCCACGCGGGCCCCGGCAACCAGTGGAGCGGGCACACCGAGGGCTACGTGCCCGTCTACACCAGCCAGGCGGCCAGCTTCGTTCAGACGAGGCTGTTGGGGGTGCTAGCCCCCACCGCACCCCAAGGGCCCATGGGCGTGCCGCCTGGCGCCGGGCAAGGGCTTGGGCCACTGCCTGGGCCTGGGCCTGCGCCCGGTCCCGACGGCCAACCACCGGCGAACGTCGTGGTCGATCAGCCCGCGGTGTTCCACTGACGGGTCACCCGCCGCGCTGATCTACAGTCGTCCAACTAATATCGGGCCATGAAGCTGAGCCCGATAGCCCAACCGTCACTGTCGGTTTTGGCCAAGTTCGCCGCCGCCGCATTACTCGCCGCGGCAATGGTGCTCGCGCCCGCGACCACCCCGGCCTTGATCTCGAAGGCAGCCGCCTCCTGCCCCGACGTCGAGGTGGTGTTCGCCAGGGGACGACTCGAGTCACCCGGCGCGGGCGTCGTCGGCAACGCGTTCGTCAGCGCGCTGCGATCCCGGGTCAATCGGAACGTCAATCTCTACGCGGTGCGCTACCCCGCCGACACCGAGGTCGACGTCGGCGCCAACGACATGAGCGCGCACGTCCAGTCCACGATCAACGGTTGCCCGAACACCCGCGAGGTACTGGGCGGCTACTCGCTGGGTGCGGCGGTCACCGACGTGGTGATAGCGGCTCCCGGCCCGATGTTCGGTTTCACCAATCCGCTGCCGCCGGGCGCCGATCAGCACATCGCGGCGGTCGCGCTATTCGGCAACGGCAGCCAGTGGGTTGGGCCGATCACCAATTTCAACCCGACCTACACCGACCGGACCATCGACATGTGCCACGGCGCCGATCCGATCTGTAATCCGGCCGACCCGCACACCTGGAACGAGAACTGGCCGCAACACTCCGGCAACCTGTATATCAAAGACGGCATGGTCAATCAGGCCGCCGATTTTGTTGCGGGCAAGCTCCAGTAATCGGTTTCGCTGCTGGAACCGCTAAGCGAACCCTGCAAGCCGTATCAGCAATTCAATAGCTTTGCTCGATAACATCCGCTCATGAAATTTGCCCAGAAGCGGGTAGCCGGCTTCGCGAGTTCAGCGTTGCTCGCCGCTGGCCTGCTGATCGCCCCGGCGCTGGCGCCGTACCAGGTAGCCGGGCCGATCCCGACGGCGTCGGCGGCATGCCCGGACGCCGAAGTGGATTTCGCCCGGGGCCGTGAAGAAGCCCCCGGGGTCGGCGAGGTCGGCCAGGCCTTCGTCAACTCGCTGCAGAGGAAGGTGCCGCGAATGACGATCGGCTCCTACGGGGTGAACTACCCCGCCGACGTCAGCGTCACCAAAGGCTCCAACGACATGAGCGCCCACGTGCAGTCGATGGCGGCAAGCTGCCCGAACACCAAACTGGTGCTCGGCGGTTACTCGCTGGGTGCTGCCGCGGCCGACGTCGTCATCGCCATGAACCAGCCGGGTTTCGGCTACACCGATCCCCTACCGCCGCCGATGGATCAGCACGTCGCCGCGGTCGCGCTGTTCGGCAACGCCACCCAACGAGTGGTCGGCGACATCCCCGGTCCGAGCCCGGCCTTCGCCGGCAAGATCATCGACCTGTGTGCTCCGGGCGACCCGATCTGCACCGGGGGCGTCCAGGATCTGCACTGGCACTCACACCTGCAGCCGTCCTACATCGACTCGGGCTTGGTGGATCAGGCGGCGGGCTTCGTCGCCGGCAAGCTGTAGATCAGTCCCGGGTACGCAGGTCGCGGGTGATCAGCGTGCGCGCCTGCAGTTCGCTGTCGGGCGGGTAGTCGACCCTCACCAGCGTCAAGCCCCGCGCCGGTGCGGCGGCGAAGTCGCTGGAGCGGCGGGTGTCGGTGAGCAGCTTCGCACACCAGTCGGCGGTGCGCCGCTGTTCGCCGACGGCCAGCAGCGCGCCGACCAGCGACCGCACCATCGACCAGCAGAAGGCGTCGGCGCTGACGTGTGCGGTGATCAGATCACCCTCGCGGGACCAGTCCAGCCGCTGCAGATCTCGAATCGTGGTAGCGGCCTCGCGGTGACGGCAAAACGCGGCGAAGTCGTGCAATCCCAACAGGTTTCGCGACGCCGCCATCATCGCATCCACGTCAAGCGGGCGCGGCCAGGCGGTGACATAGCGGGCCTCGTGGGGCTCGACCCCATAGGGAGCGGTCGAGAGCCGATAGATGTAGTGGCGCCGCAGCGCCGAGAATCGTGCGTCGAAACCCGCAGCCGCACGGATGATCCGGCGGATCCGCACGTCAGCAGGCAACAGCCGGCCCAGACGCCGGACCAGCGGCAGGAATTCCGGTTCATTTTGTCGGGGCGAACGGGGATAGGCGTTGGGCAGCGCATCGAGCGGAACGTCGGCATGGGCGACCTGACCGATGGCATGCACGCCGGTGTCGGTGCGCCCGGCCGCCCGCAACCGCACCGGGGTCCGAAACACCGTCGAAAGCGCTTCCTCGAGAATGCCCGCAACCGTGCGCTGACCTGACTGCGTTGCCCATCCGGCGAAATCCGTGCCGTCATAGGCGATATCGAGCCGAAGACGAACGCACCCGCCATCGGCGTCGATGGCGGGTGCGTCGTTCAACGGCAAGTTGCCAGAACTACTCAGCGTCCTCGGCTTCCGGCTCAGCGGCTTCCGGCTCAGCGGCCTCCCCCTCAACGGCCTCCGCCTCCGCTTCCGGCTCAGGCGTCGTGGCCTCGGCCTCGGCGTCGGCGTCGGCGGCAACTTCGGTGGTCTCGACCTCGGCCGCCGACTCCTCCGCCTCTACTGCGGCCTCCGGCTGCGCGTCGGTCGCCTCGGGCACTGCTGTCGGAGCAGCCTTCGAGCCGCCGACCCGACGCGCGCGGTCGGCTTCGGAGGTAACCGTCTTCTCTTGCACCAGCTCGATCACCGCCATCGGGGCGTTATCGCCCTTGCGTGCCTCGACCTTGATGATGCGGGTGTAGCCGCCGTTGCGGTCGGCGAAGAACGGCCCGATCTCGGCGAACAGGTTGTGCACCACGTCCTTGTCGCGGATCTTCTTGAGCACCTCACGCCGGTTGTGCAGCGTGCCCTTCTTGGCGTGGGTGATCAGCTTCTCCGCGTAGGGCCGCAATGCCCGAGCCTTGGTCTCGGTGGTCTTGATCCGGCCGTGCTCGAACAGCGCCGTCGCCAGGTTGGCCAGAATCGCCTTCTGGTGCGAAGACGACCCGCCGAGGCGAGGACCCTTGGTGGGCTTGGGCATTGCGACTTCTCCTAAATGGGGCCGGTCCCCGTATCAGGTAGGACCGGGACGGAATTCCTTAGAGCTGTTCGGTTTCGGCGTAGTCCGCGTCGTCGTAGCTGCCTTCGGCGGACCAGGTGCCGGTGGCCACGTCGTAGCCGGCGACCTCGGAGGGGTCGAAGCTGGCCGGGCTGTCCTTCAGCGACAGACCCAGCTGGTGCAGCTTGACCTTCACCTCATCGATGGACTTCTGCCCGAAGTTGCGGATGTCCAGCAGGTCGGACTCGGTGCGCGAGACCAGCTCGCCGACGGTGTGCACGCCCTCGCGCTTGAGGCAGTTGTACGAGCGCACGGTCAGATCCAGGTCGTCGATCGGCAGCGCGAACGACGCGATGTGATCCGCCTCGGCCGGCGACGGCCCGATCTCGATGCCCTCGGCCTCGACGTTGAGTTCACGTGCCAGACCGAACAATTCGACCAGCGTCTTACCGGCCGACGCCAACGCGTCACGTGGGCCGATCGAGCTCTTGGTCTCGACGTCGAGGATCAGCTTGTCGAAGTCGGTGCGCTGCTCGACACGGGTGGCGTCGACCTTGTACGTCACCTTGAGTACCGGCGAGTAGATGGAATCGACGGGGATACGGCCGATTTCGGCGCCCGAGGCCTTGTTCTGCACGGCCGGGACATAGCCGCGGCCACGCTCGACGACGAGCTCGATCTCGAGCTTGCCCTTGTCGTTCAGCGTCGCAATGTGCATCTCGGGGTTGTGCACGGTGACACCGGCAGGCGGCACGATGTCGCCGGCGGTGACCTCGCCCGGACCCTGCTTGCGCAGATACATCGTCACCGGCTCGTCTTCCTCCGAGGACACCACCAGGCTCTTGAGGTTCAAGATGATGTCGGTGACGTCTTCCTTCACACCTGGCACGGTGGTGAACTCGTGCAGCACACCATCGATACGGATACTGGTGACCGCCGCGCCGGGAATCGACGACAACAACGTGCGGCGCAGCGAGTTACCAAGCGTGTAGCCAAATCCCGGCTCCAGCGGCTCGATGACGAACTGCGAACGGTTGTCGTTGATGACCTCTTCGGACAGGGTGGGTCGCTGTGAGATCAGCATGGTGTTTCTTCTTCTCCTTCTCGGCACCCGCTATTTGATGCCGCTAAGACCTGCACTGGGTTCAGTGCAGGGGGTCTTACTTCGAGTAGTACTCGACGATCAGCTGCTCGGTGAGCGGCACGTCGATCTGGGCACGCTCGGGCAGTTGGTGGACCAGGATGCGCTGACGCTCGCCGACCACCTGCAACCAGCTGGGGATCGGACGATCACCGGCGGTCTCGCGTGCGATCTGGAAGGGCACCGTGTTGAGCGACGAGTCCCGCACATCGATGATGTCGTACTGCGACACCCGGTAGCTGGGGACGTTGACGTGCATGCCGTTGACCGTGAAGTGGCCGTGGCTGACCAGCTGGCGGGCCATCCGGCGGGTGCGAGCTATCCCGGCGCGGTAAACCACGTTGTCCAGCCGGCTTTCCAGGATCTGCAGCAGCTCGTCACCGGTCTTGCCGGGACGGCCCGCAGCTTCTGCGTAGTAGCGGCGGAACTGCTTCTCCATGACGCCGTAGGTGAAGCGGGCCTTCTGCTTCTCCTGCAGCTGCCCCAGGTATTCGCTCTCCTTGATCCGCGCCCGGCCGTGCTGGCCGGGCGGGTAGGGGCGCTTCTCGAACGCCTGGTCACCGCCGATGAGGTCGGTGCGCAGCCGGCGTGATTTCCGGGTGATGGGTCCGGTGTAACGAGCCATTGTCTGTCTCTTCCTCCTGGGCCGACTAGACCCGGCGACGCTTGGGCGGGCGGCAGCCGTTGTGCGGCTGGGGGGTGACATCAGAGATCGCGCCGACCTCCAGGCCGGCGGCCTGCAGCGACCGGATCGCGGTCTCCCGGCCCGAGCCCGGGCCCTTGACGAACACGTCGACCTTCTTCACGCCGTGCTCCTGCGCCTTGCGGGCGGCGTTCTCGGCGGCCAGCTGCGCGGCGAACGGCGTCGACTTACGGGACCCCTTGAAGCCGACGTGGCCGGACGACGCCCACGCGATGACGTTGCCCTGCAGGTCGGTGATCGTCACGATCGTGTTGTTGAACGTGCTCTTGATGTGGGCAGCGCCGTGCGGGACGTTCTTCTTCTCACGCCGCCGGGTCTTCTGACCCTTCTTGGGCGCGGCGGCGGCTGCCTTCTTGGCTGGGGGCATGACTTACCTGGCCTTCTTCTTGCCTGCGATGGTGCGCTTGGGACCCTTGCGGGTGCGCGCATTGGTCTTGGTGCGCTGACCACGCACCGGCAGGCCGCGGCGGTGCCGTAGCCCCTGGTAGCAGCCGATCTCGATTTTGCGACGGATGTCCGCCTGCACCTCACGGCGCAGGTCACCCTCGACCTTGAGATTGGCTTCGATGTAGTCGCGCAGATGGGTCACCTGATCGTCGGTGAGGTCCTTGGTCCGCAGGTCTTTGTCGATACCGGTGGCGGCCAAAATTTCGTTCGACCGGGTACGGCCGACACCGTAGATGTAGGTCAACGCGACCTCCATGCGCTTGTCGCGCGGGAGGTCAACGCCCACAACTCGAGCCATGGGTGGCATTCCTTCTGTTCGCGGAGGTCTGATCCCAGTCCGTTCCCGGCTTACTGCTCCGAGGTCCGGCCTCCGTTCCGGACGTGGATGAGCTGGCCCATCTCTAAAGATTCCAGCCGCTCACTGGTGCTGGGAGGTCTGCATTAAGTTGTGTGTGCCGAGCTTGCGGCTCGGCCTAATTGCCCGGCTAGCCCTGGCGCTGCTTGTGGCGCGGATCAGAGCAGATCACCATGACCCGCCCATGCCGACGGATCACCCTGCATTTGTCGCAGATCGGCTTGACGCTCGGGTTCACCTTCACGGCTGTTTCGATCCTGTTCTATCTACTCGTCGGTTGATTCGTTCGGGGCTTTACTTGTAGCGGTACACGATGCGGCCCCGGGACAGGTCGTAGGGAGACAACTCCACCACCACCCGGTCCTCGGGCAGGATGCGGATGTAGTGCTGCCGCATCTTGCCGCTGATGTGGGCAAGCACCTTGTGGCCGTTCTCCAGCTCAATGCGGAACATCGCATTGGGCAGGGGCTC
>NZ_DATMLH010000068.1:0-32681 GCF_035570115.1 Mycobacterium sp. | reverse complement strand
ATGCTGCCGTCCGCGTCCATCATGACGATGATGTCGCCGGTGGCGGCCTGGAACCCGGTGCGCAATGCGCTGCCCTTTCCCGTGCCTTGCTGCGGCACGACCCGCACGTCCGGCCGGTATGCCAGCGCGGTGGTCACCGTGCCATCGGTCGAGTTGCCGTCGACGAGAATGATCTCGTCCACATCGTCCGCGACCTGTTCGAGCACCGAGGCGATGTTGCGCGCCTCATTCCTGACCGGGATCACCAAGCTGACGGTCAGGTGGTCGATGGTCGATGGTCTCGGGCGAGAGCCGGAGCGCAGGGTGAGCGAATGTTCGGTGGTTCCCGTGGGATGTGCCGGCTGCAGCGCCGACACGCCGTATCCCAAGTCGGTCGAGTCGGTTGAGTTTGAGGATGAAACGGTGGTCATGTTCGGCTGCCAATCTTTACGTGGAGTGCTGCGCGACTCGCAGCCTGAGTGAGAAGTACGTTGTTTACGAGATGCGACCCGACCACGTCTTGGTCGCCCCGTCGCTCGGCCGGAAACCTCGATGGGGTTGGTTCGGCGTCGAGGAAACCTGTTTTGGCGCTTCGCCAACCGCCGCCGACCGGCCCTGACGACCGTTGGTCCAGCCGCGGCCCGCACCGGAGCCCGCCGCGGGGCGGACGTTCGCAGACGCCGGTTCCGATGGTTTTTGCCGACGCTCTGCCCGCCTCAGCTTTGGGGCGCGATCCAGTTGAATAGCTCAGGGTGTTAACCGCCGTCTGCCTAGGTCCCATGTCGCTCCTAGTGGAAAGCAGGTCGACTCAGAGGCGGGCCGCGGTTACGGCGGCGCCGGGTGCAACCGTATGTATATACCGGTAATGCACCTAACTGGGCAGAGTACATACTATTTGGCATCACGTAAAGGAATTACCAAACGTTGAGTCTTTGCAGAGGCGATAAAGCATGCATACACCCGGGATAGCAGGTCTGAACGGACCGCGAAGCAACGGAAGACGCCAACGGACACAGCGCCGCCAGGCGGGCCAGCGCGCGCCCCGCGCCCAGCCAGCCCAGCACGACCCCCGACACCGGGTCGCACCGCCGCGGCCCTCCGAGCCGGCACTGCCGCGCTGACCGGTCACCGCACCCGGTGACCACGCAGCGCGCACACCCGGCGGGTCAGCGTCCCGCGCATGCGCGGACATGCAACCCGACTTGGGTCAATTTAGTGCACACCGGCGGGTGGATTGATCTTGTCGAGGGCTCGGCGGAGGTCGTCGGGTTGCGGGTCGGCGGAGGTGAGCACCTGTTGTCCGGCGCGGACTCGATCCTCCGGCACTACTCGCGTGCTGGCCCAGGGGAGGGCCAAAGGGACCACAACGTGAGGTATGCCAGCCCGAAGAGGGCCCCAACCGCGAGCGCCACACCGGTCGACTGGACGTAGGCGAGCGGCGAACGCACCCAATTGAGCGTCGTCGCCGCCACCGCGCCCGGCCGCGTCACCAAATCCCAGGAGTTCCACCGCTGGAACCGCCCGATCACCACACCTATCGCGCACAGGCCGGCCGAGACGACTACCGCGATCCATCCGGTCACCGCACCGAACTCGCGCTCGATCCGTTGATGCACCAGATGCATCGACACCACACCGAGTATGACGCCGGTCCACGCCGCGACCCCGTATTGCATGACGTGCCGCCACAATTCGATGACGCTGCCCAGGTGCACCAGATCGGTTACCAGATACGGGGCATTGGGCAGGAACGCCAGCCACCCCAGCCCCAATGGAATCAACCAGATCCGTCGGCGTACCACGGCGAAACCGGCCGCAAAGAACACCGGGATACATGCCAACACCAGATTCCACACGAAAAATCGGGTCGGGTAGAACAGGGGCGGGGCCGGATCGGTGACACCCAGCACCAGCGCCAGCCCGATGGTGGCCACCAGCGACACGATCAGCACCACACGGCGTGAATCGGTCATCAGTGCATTCTGGCAACCGTGTGCAGTGGCCGAGACGAACGACAAGCAAGACACCAGCCTGGGCGCCTCACGGCAAGGGCATGATCGAAAACCGTTCCAAGCTGATGTGAGTCGCAATTTTCATTTGCATCATGCGGCGCCTGCTCCCGCCCACCCCGGGTAGGCCGGCAGGGCGGGGTAATCGGAACGCGGAAGTGAGCGCGCCGCCAACCACGACCGCGGGTGTCACTGGGCACCCATGGCCGGTGTTCGGCCGTCGGCGTGCTCAACCCAGCCGAATACAAGAATCGAACTTACTCACAAATGCCGCCTGATTCTGTGTCCGCCAAACGGGGTCAAGCCCCTGCCGACGCTATCGTTCGCCCATCCACAGCCGCTCCGTCAAATTCTCAAACGTCACCACAACCGGATCATCGCAACGCATCAACGCCGACTTACTCATCCTGGCCCCCACCGTCCAACCCTCGCAATGCTGCAGCTCCACAACCAGATTCGCCAGTGCATCCACGCCAGAAAGCGCGCATAACGCGGCCGGAACGGTATGGAAGATCTCAGGGAACGCCAAACCCGCTAAGCTGTCCTGCCGGTACCCCACCATCTCGGCAAACGCCGTATTAGCGAACAAGATGATGCCGTCCCGCGCCATAGCGAGCAAAGGAACCGGGACCCGCTCCAACACCACCACAGCAGGCAACCGCGTCAGGACGTCCATCGGTGAATCGCCGGACCTCCCATTACGCCGCCGTTCCACCCACCGACCGCCGTCCCTACCAGCGCCGTCGTGGGGATGGCCGTGCGAGTCCTCGCTAAGTAACCGCGCGTTCGGCATCGATGGCGCAGACGTCAGCATCTCCAGCTGTGGGGTCGCGACCGACATGTGCTCCTCCTCATCAAGAGCCACCCGACCCGCAGGCGGGCAAGGGTCCGCGGCGCCTGCGCGATATATATACCGGCGATGCACCTGGAAGGCTAGTACACGTACTGAACGGATGATACGCCGTCAACGTAGCACTTGCAGTCTGTCAAAAACATAAAACGCGAACAAACTCAGGATATTAGCTGTCGACAGACCTCGGCCCGGTGGAATGACCTCGACGAACAGCGCCGTTCCGGGGCGGGTGCGCCCAGCCGGTGGGACCACCCTTCTATCGAAGGGACGTGTCGGCGGCGGAGTTGCCTGGGCGTGCAGAGATCGCCCGCTAGCGCATGAACTTTCCTACTCGGACCCGGCCCGGGCTACAGACCACAAGAACGACGGCCATTGCGTGGCAATCGGCGTGCGAAAGCGACAAAGACGAGCTGAGCCAGCCTTGGTGTTGTGCCCGCTCGGCGACCGCTCCGCTCAGCCGAAGCAGAGGCAGCGGACCGTCCCGTGTTACCTCGATCTCCCGCAGGGGAAACGGCATGTCGGGTTCTGCGAATGCCTTGATCACCGCTTCCTTGGCCGCGAACCGGGCCGCCAGTCTGTGCACCAGGTTGTGGCCCTCGCAGTCGTTGATTTCGCTCGGCGTAAAAACCTTGTGCAGGTACCGGTCCCCGAATGCCGCCAGCGAGTCCTGGACATCCTCAATGGCCACGACATCGCATCCGACGCGGACGCGGTGCCCGTCAACCTCGCCCGGCAAGGTGATCATGCACTCGCCGTAATCGTTGCGGTACAAGGGATCCACCGATGCGACTTGGCGAGTGCGGGCACCGGATCCAGCCCAAGAGCGTGGGGTGTTTCGATCCAAAGATCAAGGCAGCAATTGGTCTCCGGCCAGATCCGCTCGCCCGCATGACTGGAATGTGATTGGCATCCCCTGGGGCTGGCAGCGACCTGCGGGGCCGGCAGGCCGACGGCTACCGCACGTGGCATCACGCGGATGACTTGACTAGGCCTTCGACTACCTGCTCGATGTTGCGTACGGAAGCGAAGGTGGACTTCTTGAGCGCTTCATCGGGGAACTCGACGCCGAATGCATCCTCAAGCGCAAGGATGACATTAACCGACGCCGTAGACGTCAGGCCGAGCTTGTAGAGGTCGGCCTGATCGTCCACCTCGCGTGGATCGACCGCCATATGGCCATGAGCAGCTAAGGCGTCACGAATCCGGTCCTGCATCACGGTTCTCCTCACATCTCTGCCGTAACCCAACCTGTTAGCCAGTGTCGGGTCCAGCAACTTAACCAATATTGGGTTGTGCAAATCGTACTGGCGGGCGCGGTCCGGAGGATCCGAGTCTCGGCCGCTTCCGGGCTAAGACTCCGTGGGCGGAACGTAGCTCCCGGTCGCCTTGAGCCGCTTGCGAGCGGCGCGGTGGTAACTGTGGAAGTCTGAGATAAACGCTGAGCTGCCGTACAGCCAGTCCAGGGGTTCTCGCATGTCGTCTACGTAGCCGATGGCGTAGGAGCCGCGCTGGTAGCCCATCAGCCTGAGCAGCCCCTCGGGGAGGGTCCGGGCGATCTCGGGCGGGCAGGCCAGATATTGGTTTTCCTCCTGGCGCAGCCACCCGAGCGAATAGCCCACGTTCATCCCGATCCGGCTGGTCTTGGTGGTGTTGGCCCCCGCACCGTGGAAAACCGAGCCGGTGTACAAAAGGACTGAACCCTTGGTCATGACCGCTGGGGAGGACAGGGCGGCGTCCACGTCGTCGGGATCGTCCTCCCACTGGTGGCTGCCCACCACCATCCGTGTTGCACCCAACTCTTCGGTGAAGTCGGTCACGGCCCACATGGTGGCGACTTCGACTTCGAAACCCCTCGGGAACTGGTAGCGATCGAACGACCACTGGTCCCGATGAATCATCTGCGCCGGCGTCCCGGGTCCGATGGTCACCAGCTGGGTCAGGTCGATCTGGAAGGTGCTGGCGTGGTTGCCCAACACGAGCCCGAGCGTGTCGATGATCGTCGGGTGGGTGATGAGTGAGCGAGAGGTCGGCGAACGGGCGATCAGGGCGCCGGTACGGCGGGTGGTTTCGCCCAGGAAGTCAGTGTTCCCTCCGCCGGTGGCAGCGAGGTACGGCTCGAGCTCGGCCCGTATCTGATCCATCGTTTGGGGAGGTGCGAGGTCTGAAATGACCACACACCCGTCTTCGTTGAGCATCTTCGCAATGTCTGCCGGCGAGGAACCTGGACCGACTGTCTGTACTGCTGCTGGCACGGAAATCGAACCCAAGGTCTGTAAATCTGCTGACATACCGCATATTGTACAGTAAATCGGATTTACGCAGTACTCAAGACTGATATGAGGGCGATCCGCTGAACACCGGTCGGTTAACAGCTGGCTCTCGTGACCGAGCAGTGGAGGTGCGACGACAGATGCTCCCGTATCGATTCGGCGTGTACGCCAGTCCGCCCCGGAACATCCCTACGACCGAACCGCCATTCGGTTCGGCTCGACCTCAGCGCGGATGGTGGGGCGCCGCCCGGACGGTTTCCGGCGTATCGAGGGGGCGAAAGGGGGGACTGCGCGATATCGCAACGGCGTTCAGGCTCGGGCGTTACCGTGCGATGGGCACCCAGGGCAGGACCCGGCCCCGCCTTTTTGTCGACACCCGGCCAGGGGGGAGGGGGTGAAGGGACCCACCCCGGTGAGCGAGAATAGCGAGCGTGCAGCACCCCTGCGAGAAGGCGTGACGGACCACGGCGTGCTCGGTGCGGTGCTGGACCACGCCGATCGAGCCCCGGATCGGCCCGCTGTCAAGGACCTGGATCGCGCGTTGACCCGGGGCGAGTTGCGCGCCGCAGCTGGGAGAGTGGCCGCTGGCTTGCTTCAGAAAGGCGTCGAGCCCGGGGATCGGGTTGCCCTGCTGATCGGCAATTCTGTGGACTTCGTGGTGGCGGCACTGGGCTGTCTGTGGGCGGGGGTCACGTTCGTTCCGCTGGCGATCACCGATCCAGATCTCCGCCGTGCGCAGGTCGTGGCTGACTGCCGGCCCGCACAGGTGATTACCGCAGGCTCGGACCAAACGGCGCCATCGGGACTTCCCGTCGGCACGGCGTGGACCTCCCTTTCGGCGTTGAGCGCCGCAGATCGGCGCACGCCACCACCCGTAACGGGCCCCATCTCCTACATCATTTACACGTCGGGGACGACCGGTATCCCCAAGGGGGTGCAGATTTCCCCGGAGGCCTTTTTCACCGCAGTCGAAGCCTGCGCCGACGCCGTCGGACTCACCGCGGACGACCGGGCCCTATGCGTTTCGCCCGTGCACTTTGACGGGTCCTTCTCTGCCATCTTTCCTCCGCTGGTGCGCGGCGTCCCCCTCGTCATCCCCGACCGGGAAGCCCTCCTATTCCCACGAAGGTTCTTCTCGATTGTCGTCAGCGAGCGGATCACCGCGACCAGCTTCTCTCCCAGCTACCTCCGGTTGCTCCGGGCTGGCGGCGGTCTGGCGCGGTTGGCTGACACCCCGCTGCGAGTGATGGCGCTGGGTGGTGAAGCGCCTTCCACGGCCGATATCAGGGCGGTGTGGGCCGCCAGCCCAGGACTGCGGGTGGTAAACCGGTACGGCCCGACCGAGACGACCATCGCCGTCGCCCACCTGGAATTGACGCCCGAGTTGCTCGACGTGGGGCTGGTACCGATCGGTCGTCCTCACCACGGGAGCTCGTTCCACCTCGTTGATGAGCACGCAAAGCCGGTGGATCGTCCTGGCGTGGTCGGCGAGCTGTACATCGGCGGGCCGCAGCTCATGGCTGGATATCTGACCGACCCGGCGCTAAGCGCGGCTGTGCTGCGAACGGACGTCGTCGAAGGAAATACCGTCTACCGCACCGGTGACCTCGTCCTCCGCGACGACCGGGGCAACTACATATACGTGGGGCGTTCGGACCGCGTCGTCAAGAGACATGGTGTGAGGATGTCGCTGGTCGAGGTCACCGAGGCGCTCGGCCGTCTCGACGGAGTGACATCCGCGGCGTGCACGACCTTCGACCTGGAGGGCGATCTGGGGGTCGTTGCATTCGTGGTGCCGGACCGCGAGCTCACCCCTCTCGCCGTCCGCCAAGCCGCCAGCGAGTGGCTACCGGAAACGATGCTGCCCGATCAATTCGTCTTAGTGGCCGAATTGCCCTTGACGTCTTCCAGCAAGGTCGACGAGCGACGGCTGCTGAAGGAGGCTGGCTTGTCTTCGCCGAACGAAGGGGCCTGAGCCGTCAGTGTCGTTCCAACTCAGTTATCTAGGGAACGGGCTTACGCCCGATCATAGGTTGACCTGCGGGTTCGACAGGCTGACCAAGGTACGCGTTTGTACAACGCGCTACCCTAAGACAACCGGTGTGACGAGATGTTGCTGCCGCCCGACCTCACCGAGTTGGTGGAGTCGTGGGAAATCGCCCTGATCGCAGCGAACAAGTCGCCGCCCACCGACAGCTCCTACGCGCTAATCGTCTGGCCCCAAATGCTCCGAGACAGCAATGTCGCCGATCGTAGCCAGCCACTGCTCAGGGTGGTCGCGGCGGCGCCAGCGCCAGCGGCACGGCTGGCACGCCCCGGTGAGCGGGCAATGCCCCTACGGGTGGCCGGCCTTGCGTCTCGCCGTGGACAAACGCACGCCGAAGCGCTGGCGAAGAAACGCGCCAAGGCGCAGCGGGATTGCAATAAGGCTCAACAGGGCGAACGGCACATATTCGGCGGCGTAGAGCCAATGCTGTGTCTTCTGGTCGAGTGCGCCCGGCACAAAATCCGTGCCGAAGGCGTACAGAATGTAAGTCGTGCCCAGGAGGAGCAGTGGCCACCTCAGACGTCCCAGATTGCGCATTGCGGTTCCGAAGGACAGCAGCGCCAGCAGATCGGCGAAGAACAGTGCGACCAGGAAGAGCCACAACACGCCGCCCCGCAGCGGAATCTGGCCGATGACGACGCCCAGCCAGATGACCAGTCCGATATGGACCTGAATCGCGGTGGCGAAGGCCAGGCCGAAGACTCGCGCCCGGCGCGCCAGCCCGGCAAAGGCTGGGCCGAACAGGATGGCCATCGCGCCACCGGCATAGGAAAGCCAGAAAAAAAGGAACGACCAGCGCGCCAAGACGCGCACCCCCAGCCTGAGGCCATCGGGACCGGTGCCGTAACCGGCCAGAACGGCCACGGCAATCGCGATCCCGCCGCCCAACGCGCCGATCATCCAAACCGATGCCGGATCACGTCTGCGCGTCGTCGCGCTGATGTAACGTCCCCGCTGTAAGCCTTGGAATGCGGTCATATGCCCTCCTCCCTTTGAGGGCCGCGCGGGAGTCCTAGTCTGATGATTACTCCCGCGTAGCCGGCGGTGGCTGGTGCAATCATACCGACGATACGCTGGAAGTCGTGTTTCACATACTAAAAGCTTGGATCTGAAGTTACACCGGACCTCTAGTCTGGAAGGCTCCCCGCCGTGAGAAAGGTGTCTTGGTTCCAACATTTCTCGACGTGAACTGTGCAGCGCCGTGCACAGTTCACGGGCACTTGGGTGGCTATTCCCGTACACACCCCGGTCGTCGCCAGCGATTACCCAGCGTGTTGCTGATCAGCGGGCCACCAGCGCGTCGTGCTCCTCCTCCCGGGCATCGACTCGGGCGCGCCGCGCAAGCATGCGAGCCACCACAGCAGCACGGCGATACCGATGGCCGCAGCGATCCACCACCAGTAGGTCGCCACGAACCCAACGACCAGCAAGACCACGAGCAGAGCTCTTATGGCTGGCTACCTTGTTTTCTACGCGTTAGCTAATCCCCAAGATAACTAGCCGTACAGCGCTCCCGAACCCAAGCATTTCGGCAGGTCAGCGCGGAACGCTTGCTAAGTCAGAATGGCCAGTTATATGGAGATCGACTCGCTGTGGCGAGTCCTTTGGCCATTTGGCCAGGAATGGTATCGGAGCGCTGTCCTAGGCTACGATCGCTCGGGTGCACGCGAGGGCAGCTGGCGAGACGTCGGGGGGACATTACGAGCAGCTGGTCCAGCAGCAGCGTGCCGAATTGCAAGATGCGTACTTGCGGGGCGTGCGCCGGCTGCGATGGGACACAGAGCGTCTCGCCGCAGAACGCGAACGGCGTCTTCGAGAGCTGCTGGTGTGGGCCGCCGATCGTTCGCCGTTCTGGCGGGAACGACTGGCAGGCCGCGATCTAGCGAACTTCACCGAGGCCGACCTCCCCTCTCTGCCGGTCCTGACCAGAGCCGAGATGATGGCGGAATTCGACCGGGTGGTCACGGACCCCAGGTTGACACTGGCTCGGGTGCAACAACACCTCGATCAGTCGGACGGCGACCGCGGGTACCTGGACGACGAGTACCAGGCAATTATCACGTCTGGGTATATAGGAACCAGAGCAGTCCACGTCTACGGCTGGGACGCGTTCGTCACGTTCGTGATGCAGGGCTCGCGCTGGACCGGGCGACGCGGCGAAGACCCGGACGCGGTGCTGGCGCAGGCCTTCGCTACCAGCACTCGGCATGAATCGGGGATATTTCACGACTTCAGCACCTTCGAAAGCGGGGGGCCGGCATCGCACTGCTCCGGCGGCACGCAACCCCTGGACGAGATTGTCGATAGCCTCAACAACGCGCGTCCCGCGGTGCAGGCTCTCCAAGCGTGGCCGAGTCTCATGCGGGAGCTGGCGTTGGAGTCGATCGCAGGACGACTCACCATCAAACCGACCTGGGTCAGCGTCGCGGGCGAGGTCTGCACCCCGCCCGTGCGGGAGGCGGTTCGGTCCGCGTGGGGGATCGAGACTTCGGAGTTCTGGGGCTGCTCAGAGGGGACCTATGCCTTTCCGTGCGGCGTTGGCGAAGGCATGCACGTCGCCGACGATCTGGTCATTCTCGAGCCGGCGGATGCCGATGGCAACGTCGTCCCCTATGGGCAACCTGCGGACCGGCTGCTGTTGACCAACTTGTTCAACCTTGCGCAGCCGCTGATCCGCTATGACCTGGTGGACGCGGTGACGATGTCCGACGCGCCGTGTCCGTGCGGTTGTGCTCATCGCCGCATCACGTCGGTCAACGGTCGGATCGACGGCGCCTTCCAGTACGAAAGCGGTGCTCTGGTGCCCCGGGTGGCCTTCGAGCAGACTGTCCTTGCCACCCCCGGCGTCGCCAACTTCTTTGTGGGCAAGACGCAAGGTGGTGTCGACCTGTCCGTGGTGACCGACGGTTCATGCGACCTCCAGCATCTGCGAACGGAACTGATCGACGTGCTCCGCCGGCACGGCGGGCCGGAGTCGGAAGTCGGTGTGCAAGAGGTCGGTTCGATAGACCGACTGTGGTCGGGAAAGTCGAAGCAGTTCGACGCCAGGTGATCTGGCCGCAGACCCCGCGGGCGGCTCAGCCGGTTAACCCGGCCGTGGCCTTGGCCAGGGCCTGGTCGATGTCGTCGATGATGTCGTCGATGTGCTCGATCCCGATAGACAGGCGGATCGTCTCCGGCCGGATACCGGCCTTCACCAGCTCCTCGTCGGACAGCTGGCGGTGGGTGGTGGAGGCCGGATGGATGGCCAGGGTCTTGGCGTCCCCCAGATTGAGCAGCCGCTTGACGAGCTGGAGCGCATCGAAGAAGGCCAGTCCCGCCTCGTAGCCCCCCTCGGCCCCGAAGGTGACGATCGAGGGCACGCGCCCGTGCAGGTAGCGCTCGACGAGGTGGTGGTAGGGATGGTCGGGGAAGCCGGCGAAGCTCACCCAGGCCACCCGGGGGTCGGCGGCCAGGTAGTCGGCCACGGCCCGGGCGTTGGCTTCGTGGCGCTCGAGCCGCACGGCCATCGTCTCCAGGCCCTGCATGAGTAGGAAGGCGTTGAAGGGCGAGAGGGTGGCGCCGCTGTTGCGCAGTTGGGTGGAGCGGGCCCGCACGGTGAAGGGCCGCTCGGGGAAATCACGGGCGAAGACGACGCCGTGGAAGGCGGGCTCGGGCTGGTTGAACATGGGGAAGCGGTCGGGATGGTCGGCCCACGGGAACCGGCCGCCGTCGACGATGGCCCCACCCAGGGTCGTGCCGTGGCCGCCCACGAACTTGGTCAGCGAGTGGACGACCACGTCGGCCCCGTGCTCGAAGGGCTTGAGCATGAGCGGCGTGGCGACCGTGTTGTCCACGATGAGCGGTACGCCGGCCGCATGGGCCACGGCGGACACCGCCTCGAGGTCCACGATGTTGCCGGCCGGGTTGCCGATGGTCTCGCAAAAGACGGCGCGGGTGTTCTCGTCGATCAAGGGCGCGATCGAGTCGGCCCGGTCGTCGGCGGCGAAGCGGGCCTCGATGCCCAGGGTGGGCAGCACGTGGGCGAAGTAGGTGAAGGTGGCCCCGTAGAGCTGCGGGGCCACCACGAAGTTCGAGCCGGCACTGGCCACCGTGAGGATGGCGTAGCTGACGGCGGCCATGCCCGAAGCCACCACCAGGGCCGCCGTCCCCCCTTCGAGGGCGCAGATGCGCTGCTCGAGGACGTCTAAGGTCGGGTTGTTGAGCCGGTTGTAGTGGAAGCCGGGCGTCTCCAGGTCGAGCACGGCGCCGGCGTGTTCGGCGTTGATGAAGTCGTGGGCCACCGTCTGATAGATGGGCACGGCCACCGCCCGCGTCCCGTCGGATGTGTAGCCACCGTGGATGGCAATGGTCTCGTCGTGCATGGCCTCAAGCGCTCCTCTTCGGAATGGTGTCCAACAGGTTGGCGTACAGACGCAGGGCCGCGGCGCGCCACGGCCAGGGGGCGCGGGCGCCGACCTCGCCGAAGGGGAAGGCGGCCACCAGGGCCGGGTCCCGCTCGCCGCCCACTACCCGCTCGTGCAGCCGGCGGAGCCCGTCCCAGTCCGGGCCGGCCACGCAATCCATTGGAAGGCAGGGCAATTCGTCGCGCTCGTAGCCCGCGTAGCGCCGCACGTCCCGGACGTACTCACGCACGAGGCTGGACGGATCGTACTCGGGATGCGCCTGGACCAGCACGACCTCGGACCGGCCCACTGTCTTCGTGACCACGCTCCACCCCACCTCCTCCGACTGCAGGGCCACCGCGTAGCCGGCGGCGGCCACCGCCTCTAGGGGCACGGAGTTGAGCCGCGAGTGGGGCAGGACGACGGTCCCCATTTCAGGCATCCCGCCGGCCAGCGGGTGGGTGGGGTCGGCCTGCTGGGCGAAGACGCCCGTGCACTTGACCGGCAAGGTGGTCCGTTCGACGCCGTCGAAGACGGCCAGGGCGGCGTGGGCCGACAGACAGGACAGCACCATGGCCGGCACGTTCTCGCTACCCCACCGCAGCAGGCCGCACAGATCGGACCAGTAGGGCTCGTCCTCGATGCGAGACTCGATCGGGTTGGAGCCGGTCACCACCAGCAGATCGGGGGGATCGGAGATGATGTCTTCGAGGGGACGGTACTCGGCGGCGATGCGGGCCCGGATCCGCTCGCCGCGGGGCACCCCGGCCATGGTGTGGCGGGTCACGACGACCGTCTCACACCCCGACCCGGCATCCAGCAGGCCCACGAACTGTCGCTCGGTGGCACCGAAGGCCGCGTCGGGCATGTTGTTGACCAGGGCGCACCTCCACCGCGCCGGTCCCTCGGCCGCGTGTGTCGCCGCCCCCGGGTCGAGGGCCCTGGCGAGTTCAACGCCCGCCGTCATCTCAATGCCTCACGTCGGTGTAGGTGACCGTGACTTCCTGGTGCAGGAGCCGGTATGCCGCCTGCAACTGCTCCTCGTCGTCGGTCGAGCCGACCACGGCCACGATGTGGTTGCCGGAGCCATCCCGCCAGTCGAGGGCGGCCCCTGGGCCCTGGTGGACGCTCACCGTGTCGACAACGGCGCCGAACCGGTTGAGGAGATCGGCCATCTCGCCCGTGCCCGGCACGGCCGTGTCGATCATCCACAGCAGGTCGCAGAGGGCGGCGGCCGCTTCGTCCAGCTGCATCACGGGAACGCAACGCGGCCCGTAGCCCACCGCCACCAACGGCCGCGCCCGTCCTGTCGTGGAATCCATCATCTGCTCAGCCGATGACGGCCTCGACGCAGTCCTGGGCGTCGTAGACGGCCCGGAGGCGGCTGCGGGGCGAGGGCAGGTAGTGGGTGAAGTAGCGCACCCCCTCGGTGAGCACGCCCAGCAAAGAGAGGTTGCGCTGGAGCCGGCCCTCGGTGTCGTAGGGGTGGAAGTCCTCATTGATGGCCACGCTGCCCACGCGCGTGTCACCGTAGCTGAGCTGGGTCAGCCTTCCGTTGGCGTAGAGACGGTTGAGCAGGGGCGAGCTCGACCGGGCCAGCGAGGGCAGGTCGAGATGGCCCCGCACCACCCCGTCTACCGTCACGGCCGTCGGCTCGTCGAGGGCCGTGGAGCTCAGCCGAACGCCGTCGGGGCAGGCGGCCAGCTCCGGGTTCGGTCCGAGCGGGATGCGCACCACCCCGGCGTCGAGCAGCCCCAGCAGCTGCTGGGAGCGCAGGGGTGGCGGGCCCGCCTCTAGGCGGTTGATGCGGCCCCGGACGTTGGACTGGAAGTCGACGTAGGAGTCGAGGGAGAGACCACCGAACTCGATGACCGAACGCAGCTGGTCCCGGAGGATGCGCAGCACCTCCTCGGCCGCCTTGACCGGGCTCCCCCCGGGTCGCAGGGCCTCGGTGAGGTCGGCCTCGATCATGTCGTAGACCTGGCCCTGGTAGTCGGCGGCCGACGTGTAGTGGTGGTCTGACCCGGCGAAGGCGTGGGTGACCGGGTCGAAGCGCCCGTAGCGCGGCTCGAGACCGTCGACGGCCTTCTCGTAGTGCCCGTCGACCCAGCCGCGGCGGAGGACGGCGCGGACCTCGGTCGACTCGACGTCGCCGCCGGCCAGCAAGGCGGCGTGTATGTAGTAGCGCGCCCGCATCTCGGCGAAGATGAGGGGGAGGAGCTCGGCCCGGAAGTCCACGTGCCGCCGCATCGGCGACCCGCCCGGATTGGTCAGCGCCGCGAACTCCTCGGGGGTGCACACCACCGGCTGGTACTGGCCGTAGGGGTCGACGCCGTGGGCCGACTTGGCGCAGTGGGGCACGCCCGAGCGCGAGTAGAGGGTGATGGTCGGCTCCCGGCCCGAGGGCACGTACCGCTTGCGGTCGGCCCGGTCGCACCGGTCCTCGAAGGTCCCGCCTCGTCCGATGGTGAGGGCGGTGAGGACGTCGTAGGCGACCAGGCCCATGCCGGCCACGGCCACCGAGGATCCGGCCGGAGCGCTCTGGTCGAGGTACTCGACGGGGTAGGGCCGCAGGTAGTGCGCGCCCCCGCCGGCCCCGGGCTCGTCGTTCCACGTGTGCCCCGAGGTCAGCACCACGTGGTCGACGGTGAGGGTGGTGCCATTGTCGAGCAGCACCGCCTCGCGCCCGCCGTAGCGGGATCGCTGGAGGGCCGGCGAGATGTCGACGGCCGCCGCGTAGTGCCGGACGATCTCGAGGTTGGGCGGGGCGTAGGCCACCAGCGTGTCGTAGAACCAGACCAGGTACTCGCCCATCAACCGCCGGGGTAAGTAGTCGGTGGGCAGGATGGGGTCACCCCCGGCGCCGATGCGGCATTCGTAACCCACCCAGCGGTAGCCGCGGACCACCGCCCACGGGTGCAGGCCCACGGCGTAGGGGGGGAGGGCGTCCCCGTCGGGGGCGGCGTAGAGGGAGAGCTGACCGCAGGCGTTGTTGAGCACAAGGAAGTCGGGCTGCTCGGCGGCGTAAACCCCGCCTCCGAGCTGAGCGGGATCGACCACGTGCAGCCGCATCGGCGTCCTTACCCGCCGGGCGCGGCTCACCGTCCGCTCCATGACGCACAGACCCCACGAGCCGAGCCCCACGATGGCCATCTCGATCATCGGACGCGCCCCATGCACGCCACCTCAGATCGGCGGCCGCTGGCTGAGCTCTGCGTTCGAGCCCGTTCAGACCGGCTTTCCTCGATCGCGGCCGCGGTGAGTCGGCGGACCGCGTGTACCAGCTCGTCGACATCGTGGGTCGTGGTGGCAAAGGAGGTGACGAAACGGACGACACCTGGCTCCCAACGGCCGTGGTAAAAGCTGTAACCCTCCTCCAGAAGTGCGTCGATGACCTGCTGGGGCAGGTGGCAGAACAGGATGTTCGCCCCTGGCGTGCCCGCAAGGCGAGTGCCGGGAATGGACTTCAGCCCCTCTTCGAGCCGCGCGGTCATGGCATTGGCGTGCCAGGCATTGCGCAGCCAAAGATCGTCGGCGAGGTAGGCGTCGAGTTGGGCGGCGGCGAAACGCATCTGGGCGGCGAGTTGTCCGGCTCGCTTAGCCCGGAAGCTGAGCTCGGTGGTCACGGAGCGCTCGAAGACGACGATCGCATCGGCGGTTATGCTCCCGTTCTTGATGGCGCCAAACGACAGCATGTCCACGCCGGCGCGCCAGGTTAGCTCGGCGGGGTTGCAGCCCAATGCGGCGACGGCGTTGGCGAGCCGGGCGCCATCCATGTGAACGCTCAGGCCCGCGTGCTTCGCAATGCAGGCCAGGTGTCCGATCTCGGCGGGGGTGTATACCGCGCCGGTCTCGGTTGCCTGGGTGAGGCTCAATACGGAGGGTTGCACGCTGTGCACGTCTCCGACCTTGCGGTGCACCGCGGCCTGCAGCTCGTCGGCGTCGATCTTGGCGTTTTCCCCACCCAGGGCAACGAGTTTGGCACCCCCTGTGAAGAACTCCGGTGCGCCGCACTCGTCGTTGTTGATATGGCTGTCGCGGTGGCATAACACGCTGCCCCATGGTGGGGTCAGCGCGGCCAAGCTCAATGCGTTCGCCGCCGTGCCGGTGGAAACGGGGAGCAGATCGACGTCGCAATCAAAGATCTCGCTGAAGCGGCGTCGTGCGCTCAAAGTCCAACTGTCGGTGCCATAGGGCGGTGCCTGCCCGGAGGCTGCCGCTGCAACAGCTGCGATGATCTCGGGTGCACCACCGGCGGTGTTGTCGCTGGTGAAGGAGCGACTTGCCACACGCGCGACTACCTCCATCGGGACAGCGCTCATGTGCCGTCACCATCTCCGAGCGTCAAACGCAGCCTGACGCTCCTGCAGCAACCCTCCCACCGTTGAGGGCACACGTTTTCAGGCACCTGAATGGCTCCTTCCCGTATTCCCGGCGACCACTGCAGACCCAACGCCCCGCAGGTCTCCAACCGTCAACGCCAGCAGTTCTGCCTGTGTGGTCACCAACGACCTCCTCCCAACGGAAGCAGCCCAACCCGCGGTTGCTACGCCGACGCTTGAGTGCGAAGCACGTGTATACCGGTAGTGCACTTGAGGCCGAGCTTACATACGATTCGACGAAAAAGAAGTAGATAGCCAACATTCAGTATGCTTGGGTTCAGAAATCATCAGCACCCCCGGAAGACTGGGTAGCAAACAGACCGCGCGGTTTTGTCAGGCAGTTCCTCGAGGAGATATCCACCCGACCTGCGTGAGCGCGCGGTGCGAATGGTTGCCGCGAGCAGCGATCCAGCACGAGTCGGGAGTGAGCGGCGATCGGCGAGGTTGCCCCGCTGTTGCTAGCTGCCGGCACCCCCACGGCCCCTCACCTGCGGATTCACACCATCAATACGAATCGATTAACCGCACTGATCCCTCCAGTGTCGTCGGGTATCGTTCGTCGTCCCGCTCCATGCGATCGACGCGGTGACTTTGATCGGCGAACATCACCGCAAAGGTTCTGAAGCGGGCGCACCCACACCACGAAACCCGCCAGCGCGCTTCTCATTCCCACCCCGCCTCCCCCTGCTCACCGCGGAACCGCCGCCGCCCGTACGGCGCCAGGCACCCCCATCGTCGGGCGACGACGCCGCAAACGCGGGCGCACCAAAGCCGCCGACCTCCGGTACCGAATCGAGGCCGAACGCGGGAGAATAGGGGTAGAGCCGATCGCAGAATGCATACTATTAGGCATAAGTTAAGCCCTGTGGCAGACTGATAGTCTTCTAGTCAGATACAAAGCATTGAGTAAACGTGGGATGCTCGGCCCAGAGCAGGCCGCGGACCGGTGGAACGACCTCGACGCACAGCGCCGTTCCCCGGCGGGTGCGCACAGCCGGTGGGACCACCCTCTTTATCGAAGGGACGGTGTCGGAATTGCCTGGGCGTGCAGAGATCGCCCCGCTGCGCGGCGACTGCGACTAGACGGGTGAGGCGATGACTGAGGCCAGCGAACGGCGAGCCGACACCACACGCCAACGACTCATCGCCGCCGCATCGCGCCAGTTCGCCCGCCGCTCGTACAGCATGGTCAGCCTCGATGACATCCTGGCAGAGGCTGAACTCACCAAAGGGGCAATGTATTTTCACTTCCCGTCTAAGCAAGCACTGGCCTTGGCGATCGTCGACGACCTCTCCGAGATGAGCCGTGCAGCGGTCACCGAGTTGCTTGCCCGCAAGATGTCGGGACTCGAAACACTAATCGATCTGGTCTACTTCCGTGCCGTGCAGGACACCCAAAACGAGGTGGCCCGAGCCGGCGTCCGACTGCTCGATACCCTGGACAACACGACCCTCCTGCCCTCCGCACTGTGGCAATCATGGATCGAGTTCGTCGCCACGCTCATCCAAAAAGCAGTCACCGAGGGCGACGTCGTCGACCGCCACGATCCTGGAGACATCGCCAAAATGTTGGTGGCGCTGTGGGTGGGTATCCGCCGAGTCAGCGATCTCGACCAACCCGAGCTCTACCTCGATAACCTCCAGAAAGCATCGGTGCTGGTACTACCCAGCTTCGCCAATCCCGACCGAATCGACTACTTCACCCAATTCATCAAACGACGTCACACATTCGCGTGAAACAGGTTTTCGCTACAGTCGCTGTGACAATGCCCTCACACCACCGCTGCCGCCTCGGCGGCGGGACACGTCTCCCGCACTGCGGAGGTCTAGGGACGATGGTGCCCAAAGCCCGGTCTGAAACCACCCGCCAAAAGTTCCTTGATGCCGCGATAGATCTGTTCAGCGAGGTCGGCTACGCGGCCGCAGGACTAGGTGAGATCATCGAGCGTGCGGGCATGACCAAAGGCGCAACAGCGCAGCCTCCCGTTCCTGGAGCAGCCTGTTGGACTCGATGACAATCCAGGCCAGACGCGCAGGCGCCGAAGGCGACCTCTGGGAAGGCGTCGATCCCAACGTGGTCACCGAAGCAACCCTCACTACCATGCTGGGCGCGCAACTCCTCTCTAAGACAGCAGACGGCATCGATCACATTCAAGCGACCAACCCGATCCCTGGAACTTTCCTGCCGGCCATCCTGACCGATCGCTGCCCTACTTCCTGAGTTTCTCGCCCGCGAGTCCCTGCGCCACGCACCCGACCACAGGCTCACCTGACCGGGCCCACAAACCGCACTATCGCTCGTCCATCCACAGCCGCTCGGTCAAATTCTCAAATGTCACCGTGTCTCGTGCTCGCTGCTGGCGCGGTGTAAAAAATCGATGGCGCCGCCGTTCTACGCACCGTTGTGGTGTTAGATTACCGCCTCCGCCAATGCATCCCTGTCGGCGAGGAAAGGCATGGGCAGATAACGCGAGGCCAGCAACGACTCCATGGCGTCGCTCGGGATCGGTCGCGAAAACAAGAACCCCTGCGCTCGTTGGCATCCATGCTGCGCCAGAGTCATTGCGGCAGACGAAGTTTCGACACCCTCCGCCACCAGTTGCAGACTGAATGCTTCAGCCAGGCCGATGATCGCGCGGATAATCGCGAGATCGTTGGCATTGGACCCGAGGTCACGCACAAATCCCGCATCGATCTTGAGCGTATCGACTGGAAGTGACTTCAGATGCGATAGGACAGCGTAACCGGTGCCGAAGTCGTCGATAGCGATCTGGACCCCGACCTCCTTCAACTCCGCGAGGGTTCGCCGTGTGCTTTCAATGTCGTGAACGACTGCGCGCTCGGTGATTTCGAGGCACAGCGATCCAGCATCGATGCCGAACTCGTCGATGGTCTCGGCGACAGTCTGGACGAAACCCCGGCTTGCCAGCTGAAGTGGCGACACATTGACGCGCAACGCTGCATCCCGCCCCAGCCCCCGCGAGCGCCACCCGCTGAAGTCGGCGCAGGCGTTTCGTAGCACCCATCGGCCAAGTTCATCGGCGAGGTTGATCGATTCGGCTACGCCGATAAAAGATTCCGGTAGCAGCAGCCCTCGTGTCGGGTGCCGCCAGCGGACGAGCGCCTCAGCGGCCACGATAGCGCCGGTCCGCAGGTCGACCTCGGGAAGGTAGTGCAGCAACAGTGCTTCGCGATCGATGTCGCCTTGCAGATGGAGTTGAATCTCGTTTCGGAACAGTCTTTTGAGTGAAAGGTCATCCGACACGACGACCTGGTTGCCGCCCCCGCGCTTGGCCGCTAGGACGGCTTCATCGGCGCGGCGCAGTAAGTCGGCGCTGTCATCACGCCCCGGCACGCCGGCCGCTACACCGATGCTGACCGTCCGGGTGATGGTGTGGCCGCTGATAGCCACTCGATCGCACACCATCGTCAGAAGCTGATTAGCGAGCGACATTGCTGAGTCGAGCCGCATAGCGTGATCCGGAACGACGACGAACTCGTCTCCGCCGAGCCGGGCGACCATGCTTCGACTTCCGGCGCACTCACGAAGCCGATCGGCAAACAGCTTGATGAACCAATCGCCGGCGCTATGGCCGAGACAATCGTTGATTGCCTTCAGGCGGTCGAGGTCGATGTACAAAATCGCGACCGGTCCGGGCGATCTTGCGGTGAGCCTGTCGGAAAGGTGGCCGACGAGCGCTCGACGATTGCGCAGACCGGTCAGATCGTCGTGCTCAGCGAGATAGCGAAGCTTGTCTTCGGCGGCGATGCGGGCTTGGAGTTGCGCAAACAGCGAGGCGATCGCCTCAAGCATGCTGATCTCGTCTGGCTCCCACTTCCTGCTGCGGAATTTCCCGAAGCCGAGCAGGCCGGTGGTCATGCCCCCCGCCATCAAAGGCGCCACAGCCACCGAAGGAGATGTGATCAGGCGGGGTTCCTCCGCCCTGGTCAGGTAGCCGTAGTAGGGAAGTTTTGCTCCCATGACCGTCGGTTCGTTGAGGGATTCGCACCGTCCGAAGACGGGGTTGTCGCTGGTGAAATCGGCAACCGCCAGCGGATCGGGGTCTGGACGATACGGTCGCGGCGGCCATTCCGCGACCACCTTTGACACCCTGGCGTGATGGTCGTTGTGGCGTAAGAAGCACACGTCCACGTCAAGCTGGTCTACGAGCTTGGCCAGCACCTGCTCGCTTACCTGGGCAGCGGTCAATGCGGTCGCTTCCATCAGTTGGGTGGCGACCGAGGTGACGAGATCCAGGCTGCTCGACACGATTTTCCTCCGATCTGGTCCCGGCGCGCGGGGCCCCGACCGTCGCGTCTAGTGATGCAGTTATGGCGTTCGCGCTATCAGCACGTTTTCGAACAACGGCGTTGACATCGTCGCCAGCGAACACGTCATTCGAATCTCGGCTAAGGAACGGCCAGTATATAGAGCGACTAGTGTCGGCGGAGGGAATCGATGTGACCGGTGGATTAACGGCTGGAATGTGCGCTCGAGCTGAAGCGTGATCGACTGCCACGCTGGGCATAGGCTTGGTGCAAGTTCTAAGTCAGGGGGTTCATCGCTGAGATGCGTGGCCGACAAACCAATGAGATGACCTTAAGGTCCGGCGCGGCAGCGGTTCTCGACGCCGCAGACCCGGCTGACCACGCGGTCTTGGAGCGGCTGCGTGCCGATCCCGCCATCGAGTTCATCGACGAAAGCGAGCGACAACTCGAGGAGTTGCGCAAGCTCCTGCCACCACCCGAGCCGGAGGTCGTCGCCGAACCGTGCCGGTGGGCGTACTACCCGTGGCGGCGGACCGTGGTGGCGGTGTTGGGTCCGCGGGCGTTTCGGGCGGTGCGGTTGGACCGCAACCGGAACATGATCACGGCCGAGGAACAAGCCCGGCTCGGCGCGCTGCGCATCGGTGTGGCTGGTTTGAGTGTCGGGCATGTCATCGCCCACACCTTGGTGGCGCAGGGCATGTGCGGCGAGCTCCGGTTGGCGGACTTCGATCTCCTTGATCTGTCCAACCTCAACCGGGTCCCGGCGACGGTGTTCGACCTGGGGATCAACAAGGTCGAGGTGGCGGCCCGTAGGATCGCCGAACTCGACCCATACTTGCAGGTCGGGGTGCTGGCCGCCGGGCTGACCGTCGATACCGTCGACGAGTTTCTCGACGGGCTCGACATCGTGGTTGAGGAATGCGATTCGCTGGATATGAAGGCCCTCGTCCGGGAGGGTGCCCGCGCGCGTCGGATTCCGGTGCTGATGGCGTCCAGCGATCGCGGCCTGCTGGATGTGGAACGTTTCGACTTGGAGCCGCAGCGCCCGATTCTGCACGGCCTGCTTGGCGACTTGGATTTTGCGCGCCTTCCGCAAATGAGTAGCCGGGAAAAGATTCCGTACTTGCTGCGTTTTCTTGAGGCTGAACAATTGTCGCCGCGCCTGGCGGCGTCGGCGGTTGAAGTCGACCGGCAGCTTTCGACGTGGCCGCAGTTGGCCGGCGATGTGGTGTTGGGAGCGACGGCAGTCGCCGAGGCCGTGCGCAGGATCGGATTGGGTGAAAACCTGCGATCGGGCCGGGTCCGCATTGACGTCGTCGGCCAGCTCAACGAGCTCGACAAGCCAGAGATGGCGGTGGATCGCCCTCTCCCAGAACAGTATTCAGAGCCTTCGCTACCGGGCCCGTCGGGCGTCATCACCGCAGCCGCGATTCGCGCGCCATCTGGCGGCAATGCACAGCCCTGGCATGTCGAGGCCACAACCGATGCCATCACGATTAGCCTTGCATCCCAACATACTTCGACGATGGATGTGGGCTTCCGCGGCAGTGCAGTCGCACTCGGAGCGGCCCTCTTCAACGCGAAAGTCGCTGCCGCCAGCCAGCAGCTACTCGGAGCGGTGAGCCTGCTGGAGCGCGTTAACGGCACGCCGCTGCAGGCGACGTTGGATCTGCGCGCCGGAGCTCATCCCGAGCTGGCCGGGCTGTACCGACCGATGCTCGCGCGGGAAACTAACCGGCGTCTCGGGACGCCCCGGGTGATCCCCGCCGACACGATCGAGCGGCTGGAATCCGTGGCCGGGCGAGAAGGTGCCCGGATACATCTGGTAACAGGCCGTGATGACATGGAAAGGGTCGCAGGGATTTTCGCCGCTGCTGACCGAATCCGTTACCTGACACCGGAACTGCACGCCGATATGGTTTCTGAGCTGCGCTGGCCCGATGATGATTACCCCGACACCGGCATCGACGTGAGCAGCCTCGAGCTCGAACCCGGCGACCTGGCCGTGCTTGACATCCTGCGCCGCCCGGACGTGATGATTCACTTGGCCGAGTGGAATGCCGGGACTGCGTTAGGTGAGGACACTCGCCGCCGCGTGTTGACGAGCTCTGGCATAGCCGTCATTTCGGTGACCGGAAGCGCCTTGGCGGACTACGCCCGCGGCGGCGCCGCCGTCGAAGCGGTGTGGATTGCCGCGCAGCAGTGCGGGCTAGCCGTGCAGCCCATTTCGCCGGTCTTCCTCTATGCCCGCGACGGGGGAGACTTCGCTGCGTTGTCAGCGTCCTTCGCCGACGAGCTCGACGACCTGCAGCAAGAATTCCGGAAACTGGTTGGAATACCCGTCGACGTGTCGCCCGCCTTGGTGTTGCGATTCGCTGTCAGCGACCCGGCTTCGGTGCGGAGCCGCCGCAGTCTCGACCGCGTTCGTTTGCTGGAGCGTTAATACCAGCTACCGTATAGGCATGTCCGGATCTCTGGACGACTTGGTGACTTCGGCGGCCGCCAAGTTGATGGCGGCTACCGCCGGGAGTTCTGCTGCGATCAGTCAAGGGGTGCTCGGTGACTTGGTCAGCAGCTTCGGCGTCGATTTCGGCTTTTTGCGCCACAACGACCACGAGATCCACGCGACAGTGCTTGTCGCCGAATGGCCGCGACGCGAGTACATTCCCGACCCCGATCCGATCGGTGTGATCTATTTCGCCGATGCCGACTGGACCTTCGCGCAGGCCGAGAACCTCAAAGAGCCCGGCGTGTTACGCCCCGACCCAGGTAACGAGGACTATCAACGCAATATCGAGGAGGGGAGAGGCGTTCCCGCTGTCTCCCTCGCCTGCGTGCCGCTGCTATCCGGGGACGTCACCACCGGCACCTTGGGTTTCGTCAAGTTCGGAGACCGCGAATGGCTGCCGGAGGAGCTGAATGCACTGCAGGCGATCGCGAGCTTGTTCGCTCAGGTGCAGGCCCGCGTTGTTGCCGAAGAGCGACTGCAGTATCTCGCCGAACACGATGACCTGACCGGGCTGCTGAATCGCAGGGCGGTGATCGCTCACCTCGACGAGCGACTTGCCGACGGCCAGCCGGGTCCGGTCGCGTTGGTGTTCCTCAACCTGGACCGTCTGAAGGCAGTCAATGACCACCTCGGTCACACGGCCGGCGACCGGTTCATCGAGGTCTTCGCCCAGCTGTTACGCGAAGCCGCTGAGTCCTCGGCCATCGCGCGCTTCGGCGGTGACGAGTTTGTCATTGTGCCGACTGTGCCCATGGATGCCGAAGCCGCCGAGGTGTTGGCCAAACGACTGCAGACGCGAGTTCACCAGCAGGTGGCCGTCGACGGCGAGACGATCACCCGCACCGTCAGCATCGGGGTCGCCGCGGGGGTACCCGGCAGCGACAACGCGTCGGACTTACTGCGCCAGGCCGATCAGGCGGTGGTGTCGGCCAAGGCCCTCGGTGGGAATGCCGTTGCAGCCTTCAACCCCGAAATGGCCGAAAAGTACGCGATCCGCAACGACATCGAGCTACACCTGGAAGGGACCATCGACAGCGATAGCGGCGCGTTGGTCCTGCATTACCTGCCGGAATTTGACATGCGCACCGGTCAGATCCTCGCAACCGAGGCGCTGATCCGGTGGCGACACCCCACTCGAGGGCTGCTGATGCCCGATTCGTTCATGGGCGTGGTCGAATCCATCAACTTGGCAGGAAAACTCGGGCGTCTGGTAATGCGCTCAGCCTGTGCGCAATTCAGCTATTGGCGTGCTCGCGGTCTGGGGCGCGACATCGTGATGCGCATCAACGTGTCGCCCGCGCAGCTTGTCACAGATGGCTTTGTCGCCATGGTCGCGGCAACGCTGGACGAGTTCGTTCTCGACGCCCGCTCGGTATGCCTGGAGATCACCGAAAACGTCGTCGTCAAGGATATCGACACCACCCACAAAACGCTGGCCGGGTTGAAGGAGGTCGGCGTGCAGGTGGCAATTGACGACTTTGGCACTGGCTACAGCGCTTTGACATATTTGAAGTCACTGCCTGTCGACACGCTCAAGATCGACAAAGAATTCGTCCGTGACCTCAGGACAGACTCGGCTGATCTGGCGATCTTGCGGCAGGTTGTAGCGTTGGCCGACGCCTTTGGGCTAGACGTCATCGCCGAAGGCGTCGAGACTGCCGCAGCGGCCAGGGCACTGCTTGAGTTGGGTTGCTATCGGGCACAGGGCTTTTTGCTGTCCCGCCCGGTCGATAGGCTCGCGATGGAGAAGCTGCTCGCGCAACGCTTCATACCGATGGATTTTCTGGACTAGCGACAAATCGTCGGTGGCGGAACGACGCTTCCTAAACCACATCCCGCCAGGTGACTGCGAGGTCGCCACGGCGGTGGAATTCCCTGGTCAGTAGTTCGCCGTCGGTGAGAATCTTGGCAACCTGGCCCGGCTCGGCGTGGCGGATGAAGTCGCGCCGGTCCCACCAAATCATCTTGGTTTGGTAGCGATCGTCGGGATAGGGCGCCGCGGGAATCGGCGCCACCACGCCGCCAGACGACCGCCAGCGGTTCAGCACGTGTGTCGCGGCGGTGGCCATCATGAACTGACAGTCGAGGAGAGACGTAATGTGGCAACCGCTGCGGGCCAAAGCGAAGATGAGGGAACGATCCCGCTCCGCATCGTCGATTACCCAGCCCGCCTTCATCTCCAGGACGCCGAACGGAATCCGGTCTGAGATCATGTCGCGGACCGTCTGCTGGCCGGGCTGACCCGCCCATTCGACGACTGCATGCGAGTCATCGGCCGACCGCAGCGGCCCCTTGGCTCGCAACCCGCCCACCATCCGGCCGGCATCGTCGATCATCGCGAAAAACATGATGGTGTCGGCTCCGCTGCGCAGCGCATCGGCGTCGAGGGCACACTCGACACCATGCTTGCGATAGCTGCGCTGCGCGCCGAGTGAAAACTCAGCCCACAAATCGGGGTCCACGGCGGGCTGCGACAAGACACACGTTGCCCCGATGTCCGGGTCCCGCCAGCTAAGTCGCTGGCCCAGATCGAACCGACCGGCAGTCATGGGATCCATCGGAACTACACTGGCTGGTATCCATTTCTGCATGGCTGCAAACTCCAGTTTTCGTTTGCGCCGATTTGAATACGAATCGAATCTGTTTCTTCAAATTCACAAACTTAATTCCTGCGGCGCAAATCTAATTATAAACCCTTTTTGGGTTTCTTTTGAACAACGAACTACCCAAGAGGTTGGCGATGCCCGGACAGTGAACATGCTGGCAGCAAGGGTAAAACAAGCTCTGCGACACCGCATGGTTAAACGGCGATTCACTTAAGTGATAGGGGCCAATATCAAGGCAAGAAATGCCTCTCCGGGCCACGGCAACGCCGTTCGTGGGCGAAAGTAGGCTGAGCAGCCCCCAGCTTTTGCTCAGCGCCGGCTAAGAATTAGCTCAGGTGTGCAGGCGCGGTGCATTAAACAACGTCGTAGTGCTGCGCACATTCGTCTGACGACAGGCCAGCGTATCCAGCAAACCGTGCCGCCACTCTCAGGGTCAGTTTGCCCGGCTGGCAAAGTCAGGCAGCGCCGTCGGCCACCTGACGCGCGAGCTGCTCGATCGTCGGATAGGTGTATGGCAAAAAGGCCGATAGTGGGCGGCCGACGAAATCCTCCAGCTCGCCGATCAGCACGACCGCGTCCGCCGAATCGAGGCCGAGGTGATCGAAGCGACGGGTGCGATCGATCTCGTCGGCCGGCGTCTTCGTCCGGTGCGCGACGTATGCGGCCAGCATCGCTTCGATCTCGTCGTAGCTCTTAATCCCGTCCTCCTGCGTATCCATCGCTACCACCGCCCGGGCAGATCGATCCGGCGCATAGTCAAGCGCAACAGTGTGAATGCGCCGAGCTCAAACGAGTGGGCGAACGTGCGCAGGTAACGCTCGCACCAGGCGACGACCTCCTCGCTGGATACCGCGACGGCGTCCACTCGCTGCGCACGCAAGCGGTCCAACCATGCCCGCAGCGTCTTGACGTAGTCGTCCCGATCGTTTCTCACCTTTTCGATCTCGAGCTCCATTTCCGCGGCACGCGCGATGTCCGCGAGCCGTGGCAGCTCCGAGTCGGGGAAGACCTGGTCGACGATGAAGCGATCACGCAGCGGGCGATCACGCGGGATGTCGCCATACGCGATCGTCTGCAGCGAGAGGCGGCCGCCGGGCTTGAGCCAATTGCGGCACGAACGGAAGAATCTGCGGTAGGCCTCGATCTGCTCGTCCGCCGACAAACCCTGGCGCGCAAAATGCTCGAACGCACCCACCGAGATGATGGCATCGAACGGCTCAGGCGGATGGTAGTCACTCCAGTTGCGCACCCAGACCTCGACGTTGTTCGGTACGATCCCCTGCAGGTACTCGGCCTGCGCGTCCGAGAGCGTGAGCCCCACAGCATGTTTCACGCCATACGAGCCCACCAGGTGCATCAGCATGGCGCCCCAACCGCAGCCCACGTCAAGCACGCGCGGCGCGCCCGCTGCGCGCGCCTGATCGACATGGAAGTCGAGCTTGCGCCGTTGCGCGCGCTCGAGATCGTCATCGGGTTCTTCCCACATCGCGCACGAGTAGCTCATCGTCGGATCGAGCCAGATCCGCCAGAACTCGTTGCCGACGTCGTAGTGATGGCGAATCGAGGCCGGTCCGGCGCCTAAGTAGGTATCGCTCATTCAGGATTCCGTCTTGCTAAGCACCGGCTGCTTGAGGTCACTGGCCAGCCCGCACGCCGAGAACACGCGTAGCACCGCGGCGCCGAGATCGATCTGCCACCAGCGCACCCGGGTGGTGTACGCCCGCGGCGCGTCGTGGTGGTTGGCGTGATATCCGCCACCCAAGCCGGGTAGCGCAAGCAACGTGCTGTTGCGCGCCTGCCCCGAGTGCGGCAGCTGCGCGCGGCCACCGAACGCATGGCCGAATGAGTTGACGGCCCAGGTCACTTGGCTCACCAGGAACAGGCGAACCATCCCGCCCCACAAAAACCCCGTGAGCGCGCCGCGCACGCCCCCGGCGGCGAAGCCGATCAGCGTCGGGATCACCAGGCCCAGCACACCCCACCAGAGGTAGCTGCGGTGCAGCGAGACCGTGCGCGGGCTTTGCCACAGGTCCCTCACCTCGCCCGCGGAGATCGTCATCGCGGTGTGTTCGGGGCTAAAGAGCCACCCGACGTGCGCGTGCACCAGCCCGTGCAGGCCGCTGAACGGCCAGTGCGGCGAGTGCGGATCACCCTCGCGGTCGGTGAGCGTGTGGTGGCGGCGATGCATCGCGACCCACCACATGACCGGGCCGAGGAATGCGCTGGATCCGAGCGCGCCGAGGACCCAGATCAATGCCGGCCGTGCGGTGAACGAGCGATGCGTGAAATAACGGTGAAAGCCCAGCTCGACGCCCAATAGCGTCACAGTCGCGCCGACCGCCAACACGATCAGGTCGGTTCGCGAGGGTGCCACTCCGGCGAACCACAACGCCACCGCCGCGATCACGGCCGCCGGCGGAGCGAAAACTGCGAACGCGGCGAGCGCGTAGCCGCGCATCATGTGGGTTGCCCGGTCACGTGCCGATGAACCTCGACGAGTTCGCCCCGCGAGTACAAAGCGCGACATTCGCTGCGCCGGATCTTGC
The DNA here is from genome assembly GCF_035570115.1 of Mycobacterium sp. Classification (GTDB taxonomy): domain Bacteria; phylum Actinomycetota; class Actinomycetes; order Mycobacteriales; family Mycobacteriaceae; genus Mycobacterium. The sequence goes on along the minus strand of NZ_DATMLH010000068.1, from coordinate 4,826 downwards.
CGCTGGTCGTGCGCGGGATGCCGCCGCGGTTGACGAATACGACCGAGTCGGCCGGCGTCCCGTGTGCGGTAGCAACAGCAGTGACGATCTGGTCGGCCACCTCGCTCCACTCCGCTTCCGCGCCGCGGGCGATCTCGCTGACGATCACGAGCCGTTCGCGCAGGCCGTCATCGTGGCCGAATGCTGCGCTTCCGTTCGGTTGCAGTGGTGTGAGGCGCAGCTGTTCGACGGCGTGCTCGAGGTCTTCGGCGGCATAGTTCACGCCGTTCTTGACGACCACGTCTTTGGCCCGGCCGGTGATGTACAGCTCGCCGTCGACGATGCAACCGAGGTCGCCGGTGCGAAGCCACGTGCCACCGTCGAGCGGGGCGGCAAACGTTTCGCGCGAGGCCTGCTCGTCGCCGAAGTAACCGCCCGCGACGCTCTCACTGCGTATCCAGATCTCGCCCTCAGCGCCGTCCTCGCAGCGAGTACCGAGTGCGCGGTCGACGATCGCGAGCTCAGTCCCGATGCACGCGTGACCGCAGCTGACGCGTGCGAGGCCGTTCGGGTCGCGCCACACGGTTGGCGGCTCATCGCGCCGTCCGCCTGCGACGATCAGCGTCGCCTCGGCGAGCCCGTAGCAAGGGTAGAACGCCTCGCGGCGAAAGCCGACCTTGGCGAATGTCGCCTCGAAGCGGTCGAGGGTTGCCGCGCGCACCGGTTCGGCGCCCACGAACGCGAGCTCCCAGCTCGACAAGTCGAGGCCGGCGAGGCTCTCTTCGCCGTGGCGTTCCACAGCAGCGACGCACATCTCGTAGGCGAAATTCGGGCCGCCACTGCGGGTGGCGCGGTGCTGCGTGATCTCGTGCAGCCAGTGCAGCGGGTGCTTGAGGAACTGCAGCGGCGACATGATCACGCACTCGAATCCGACGTAGACCGGTTGGATCACGTAGCCGATGAGGCCCATGTCGTGCTGGAAAGGTAGCCAACCCAGCGCCACCGTCGACGACGTGTGCCCGAATGCGTCCTCGATCATCGCTTCATTGGCCATCAGGTTCGCATGGCTGACCATCACGCCGCGCGGCGTGCCGCTGGAGCCCGATGAGTACTGCAGGATGGCGAGATCCTCCAGACCTACCGTCGACTCGAGCGCCGGCGCGTCGGGGGGTGCGTCGAGGAGGGCGTCAGGGAGGGGAAGGTCGTCGACCGCGATGCACGGGATTTCGGCGAGCGCGGGAACTAGTTCTCGCGCGGGGAGTATCTGGCGGGTGGTGAGCACGATGTCGGGTCGCGCGTCGGCAACGATCGCGACCAGGCGCGGCAATGTCTGCTCGAGCCGCGACGGGATCGGGATGTGCGCCGGGACCGCGCACACGCCAGCGTAAAAACAGCCGAACAACGCGTCGAGAAACGTGGCGTTGTCGGGCAGCAGCAGCAGCGCGCGCGGCTGCTCCCGCGTGCGCGGGAGGTCCGCCAGAACAGCGGCCACTCCGCGCGCGCCTGCGGCAAGCTGAGCCCAGGTGCGGGTCTCGGCGCCGCCCCCGTCCTGGACGAACGAGAAGGCGCGGCGATCCGACAGCGTGCGGGCCTGGTGCTCCAAACGGTCTGCGATCGTCAGACCACCGTCGCCGAAAGCTACCGCGCGAGTCGGTTGACGGCCTCGCTGGTGATCTTTCCCATCTAGGGCCGTCATGTCGTCCCCCTCAAAAGCCGGGCCCTTAACGGCTGCGTCAAAAACGAGCATACCCAGAAATACTTAAGGAGGTGGCCGCGATTACGTCACAACCCCGTCATCGGAACGTGGATGCGGCGACCCGCGTACAGAGCCAGCTCCGTCGCCAGGACTCGAACCTGAACTCTCAGAACCAAAATCTGATGTGCTGCCGATTACACCACGACGGACCACGCACCAGCGGCGAGTAGCTCCGCTCGCCGTCGGCCGGCCATCGGGCCGCCCGCGCACACTGATGCCTTCGTCAGACTGTAGTGCAACCGATAACCTGGTAGGCGTGGCAGCGCCGGAGAAAGAGGTGCGCGCCCCGCGCGCCAGGATGACCGGCAGCGAGCGGCGGCATCAACTCATCGATATCGCCCGGTCGCTGTTTGCCGAACGCGGCTACGAGGGCACCTCGATCGAGGAGATCGCGCTGCGCGCCAATGTGTCCAAACCGGTCGTCTACGAGCACTTCGGCGGCAAGGAAGGGCTGTACGCGGTCGTCGTCGACCGGGAGATGTCGGCGCTGCTGGATGGCATCACGTCTTCGCTGACCAACAACCGGTCCCGGGTGCGGGTCGAACGGGTGGCGCTGGCACTGCTGACCTACGTCGAGGAACGCACCGACGGCTTTCGCATCATGATCCGCGACTCGCCGGCGGCCATCAGTTCGGGCACCTATTCCAGCCTGCTCAACGACGCCGTCAGCCAGGTCGCCTCGATCCTGGCCGGCGACTTCGCCCGTCGCGGCCTGGACCCGGGCCTGGCGCCGCTGTACGCCCAGGCGTTGGTCGGCTCGGTGTCGATGACCGCGCAATGGTGGCTCGATACCCGCGAACCCAAGAAGGAAGTCGTGGCCGCCCATCTGGTCAACTTGATGTGGAACGGGTTGACCCATCTGGAAGCCGATCCGCACCTGCAGGACGAATAAGCCCTCAGCCGCGCGGCGATCGCAAGCGCGGCGTAGCCGGGCGCAGCGGGTCGCCGCTTAGCCGTTGTCGCGTGACAACAGGTCGGCGGTCGTTTCGCGGCGGACCAGTTCGCGGGCCCGGCCGTCCTTGACCGCGACCAGTGGCGGCCGACCGACCATGTTGTAGTTCGATGCCATGCTGTGGTGGTAAGCGCCGGTGCAGGCGACCGCCAACAGGTCGCCCGAGTGCAGGTCCATCGGAAGCTCGACGTCGCGGGCGATCTCGTCGCCTGCCTCGCAGTGTCGTCCCGCCACCGTGACCCGCTGCCGCGGCGCGAGGGAATGCCGATTGGCAAGCGCGACAGTGTATTTCGCCCCGTACAACGACACCCGCGGGTTGTCGCTCATTCCACCGTCGACAGCGACGAAGGTACGCCCGCCGGGCTGTGTCTTGATGCCGCACACCTGGTACAGGGTGACACCGGCCCGGGCGCTGATGGCCCGGCCAGGCTCGATCACGATCGCCGGCCGGGGGAAGTGCTCGGCGGCGCAGGCCGCGTCCAGCGCGTCCTCGATCACCCGGGCCAGCTCGTCGACGCTGAGCTCCGGGTCACCGGCCAGGTACGGAATCCCGTGGCCGCCACCGATATTCAGCTGGGTCAGGATGACGCCGTGCCGCGTACGGACGTCGGCCATGGCGGCGATCATCCGCCGAATCGCCTCGCCGTAGAGCCCGGCATCGGTGACTTGCGAGCCGATATGACAGTGCAGCCCGATCAGGTCGAGGTTGGGGTGCGCCAGCACGCGCGCCACCGCCTCCGCGGCGTGCCCGCCTTCGAGGGTGAACCCGAACTTCTGGTCGCTGATCCCGGTGGTGACGGCGTGGTGGCCGTGGATGTCGATGTCGGGGGTCACCCGGATCAGCACCCGTTGTCGTCCTTCCGCCAAACCCGCGAGGTCGGTGATCTCGCTGCACGAATCCAGCACGATGCGCCCGACCCCGTTGCGCACCGCGGCCCGCAACTCGTCCTGCGACTTCGCGTTGCCGTGCATGATGATGCGGGCTTTTTCCACACCGGCGGCCAGAACAGTGGCCAGTTCACCGGCCGAGCACACGTCGACGCCGAGCCCCTCTTCGCGGGTCCAGCGTGCCACCGCCATGCTCAGCAGCGACTTTCCGGCATAGACGACCTCGGTGTGGGGCAACGCCGCGCGATAACGGCGGGCCCGACCCCGGAAGTCGGCCTCGTCAATCACATAGGTCGGGGTGCGGAACTCGTCCGCGATGTCGGTAAGGGGGACCTCACCGATGCAGAGCCTGCCCTCGTCGTCCGAGTGCGTGGTAAGCGGCCAGATCGCCGGATGGAATCGCGGCGGAGCCGCATAGCCTATGGAAGGCAGGACGTCCGGCAATGTTGTTGTCATGATTTCAGCGTCCGCATGCTGTGGCCGGATGCTGCTGCCCTTACAGATCCTTGACGCTGCCCGGCCCGAAATTGACGACGTTCGGGCCCCATCCGTCGGGCCCTACAATGGCGGCATCATGACCGCACCGGGGCCGGAATGCGTAGTTACCCCGATCGCGGGGCTGGTGGAGTTGGCGTTGCGCGCGCCGACGCTGCAGCGACTCATCGAGCTGGCTGCCGATCGACCCGACGAATTGGCGCTGGTCGGCCCGGCCAGCTCGCGGCTTTTCGTCACCAGCGCGCTGGCCCGCCAGGGGCCGCTGCTGGTGGTCACCGCTACCGGCCGCGAAGCCGATGACCTGTCCGCGGAGCTGCGCGGTGTCTTCGGCGACTCGGTCTCGATATTTCCGTCCTGGGAGACGCTGCCCCACGAGCGGCTCTCACCGGGTGTCGACACCGTCGGCGCTCGACTGATGCTGCTGCGCCGGCTGGCCCACCCTGACGACGCCCGACTGGGCCCGCCATTGCGGGTAGTGGTCACCGCGGTCCGCTCGCTGCTGCAGCCGATGGCCCCGCAGCTGGGCTTACTGGAACCACTCACTTTGACTGTCGGCGAAGACATGGGCGCCACCGCCGCCGACGGGGGTTTTGAAAGCGTCGTGGCCCGGCTGGTCGAACTGGCCTACACCCGGGTGGACATGGTCGGTCGGCGCGGGGAGTTCGCCGTTCGCGGCGGCATCCTGGACATTTTCGCCCCGACCGCCGAGCACCCGGTGCGGGTGGAGTTCTGGGGTGACGAGGTCAGCGAGATGCG
>NZ_DATMLH010000067.1:0-3160 GCF_035570115.1 Mycobacterium sp. | reverse complement strand
AGAACTCGGCTTCCACATGGCGCTGGCCGTCGGCCAGCACACCAACGACAAGGAACTGTCCTACTACGCGATGACACCCTCGGGCTTCGAATGGGAAGTCGGCTGGAACCCGATCGTCGTCGACGAGAAGACGTGGGAACCCAGCACACATCGGGGCATCAGCATCTGGGGCCACACCCGGGAGGGACAGACCATCGTCGAGAAACTCGGCCAGTTCAAGACCGCGGCGCAGTCGCTGCTGCACCGCGAAGGCACCGTCCCGGAGCTGTCCGGCGCTGGCATCCGGGATAGCTGAACCGCGACGCCAATGCTGCGGAATAGAGGAGAAGCCGAATGACGACGAGTTCAGCGAGTCCCCTGCTGAAACCACTGCGTATCGGGCGCCTGAACGTTGCTGGGCGGCTGTACAAATCAGCAACGAGCGAGACCCGAGCAACCGACGATGGACACGTTACCGACGAGCTGCTGGAGTTCTACGAGCCAATGGTGCGCGCGGGCACTCCGTTGATCGTCACTGGAAATCTTTTCGTGTCACTGCAGGCGAAGTCGGCGGGTCGGCAGGCAGGGATCGATACCGACGACAAGAAGCCCGGCCTGCGTGATTGGGTGCAGCTTGCACACAACGGTGGCAGCCTTCTTATCGCGCAACTCAACCATGGTGGCCGCCAGATGCCCCGATCGTCTGATCCAGGCAAGGCCACCGTGTCGGCGTCGTCGGTTCGCGAACCTCTCTATGGGACCAAGCCCCGTCCCCTTCGGGCAGACGAGATACCAGCGTTGGTGGACACCTTCGCCGCCGCCGCTGCGCGCGCACAAGATGTCGGATTCGACGGTGTGCAGATCCACGCAGCGCACGGATACCTTCTCAGCGAGTTCCTCACCCCGCACACCAACCGCCGCACCGATGAATACGGCGGCAGCCTCGATAATCGGATGCGTCTAGTCCGCGAGGTATTCCAGGCGATACGGGCTCGGGTCGGAGACGACTTCCCAACCCTGTTGAAAATGAACGGCACCGACATGCTCCCGCTGCGCAAAGGGGCGACGACAGCTGAACTCGTGCGCGTGGCGAAGGTCATGGCCGACGAAGGTGTCGACGCAGTTGAAGTCTCCCGCGGTCACTATGAATCCTGGCCCGGAATGGTTCTGGGGCACTACAAGGGATTCATCAGCGGACAAGTCAAAGAGGGCTCGGGCACCAAAATGTCGCGGCGGCGACGTATGACCATGCTCGCCCTCGCACCCATCATCGAACGCGCCGCCGAACGTCTGGCACCTGGAGGTGAAGGATTCAATCTCCCACAGGCCGAACAGTTCACCGCCCAACTCGCCATTCCGGTCATCTGCGTCGGCGGATTTCACACGACGAAGGGCATGGAATCGGCGATCGAGACGGGTCGATGTGATGCGGTGTCGGCAGCGCGGGCCTTTATCGCCGATCCCTACCTGTTCAAGAACGTACAGACGCCGACGCCCGGGAGACCAGCGTGCGGATACTGCAACGGTTGCATCGCCCGCTTCGGCGGAAAACCGATCGACTGCTACAACGACGAGATTCGTGCCCAAAAGGAGCGCATGCTTCGAGTCGAAGGAGTTCGATGAACGATTCCGTCCCGACCACCTCGGCGATCTATCCGGTGCGCCTGAGGGCGGATCTGCCGCGCGACGTCGCGTACGCCTACTGGGCGGGAACGCACGCCGAGATCGTCAAACGTCTCCCGCACCTGTTGGAGTACAACCAGTATCACTTCTCCGCGGCCGACCACGGATACTGGCCCGCCACCGCTACAGTCGGCACCATGGTTCCGTCATCGTGGCCGCTCGACGGGCTCACCGAGGTGCGATTGCCCAGCATTGCCGCCGCGTTGCGGGTGCCGCTGCACATGCGCGAGGTGTTCCTCGACGAGCAAAACGTCTTCGAACACGTGTTGGGTCACCAGACCGGACCTCGCGGCGGGCGCTGGTGGACGACTGGTCACGACGACTCGGTCGGTCATCGCACGGTGCTGCTGGTGCGCCGACGCAGAGGCGTGTCGGGCCTGGCCTTTCGTGTGTTCGTCCACACCCGGCTGGGGCCGGCGCTGCATGCCGCGGGAGCACGCGACTCGCGGACCTACGCCCTCCTGCCGTTGGCGGCCATGGCGCACACCACCTTTGGCGTATCCCACAGAAATCCGCCGCACCGGCGCTATCACGGCGCCGTCATCTTCGGCACTGACACACGAGCCCAAGTGGACGACCTCATCGCCTCGCCCGAAGTGGCAGCAGCCATCGGCGACCAGCACCTGACCTGCACCGCTGTTCACGCGTTCGCCGTCGACCGCACTGTGCCCGTCATCCGTATGACTCCCCAAGTACAAACGAGACCAATCCGGCCTCAGATCTAGTCAGGATCTCACTCATGCTGCGAATCGACACTCATCACCACGTGATCCCGCCAGACTACCGAAAAGCTCTGCAAAAAGCCGGGATTGCCGAAGCCGGCGGACGTGAGCTGCCCGACTGGAGTCCCGAAGGCTCGCTACAGACGATGGCGGAACTCGACGTCGGTACCGCCATCCTGTCGGTATCAACGCCAGGCACGGCATTTTTGCCCCCGGCCGACGCCGCGGCGCTCGCGCGTGACCTCAACGACTACACCGCCGAACTCGCCGCAGCACAGCCCGACCGGTTCGGGTTTTTCGCCACCGTGCCGATGCCGAACGTCGACAACACGGTGGCGGAAACGGTCCGAGCACTTGACAACCTGAAAGCCGACGGCGTCGTGCTGCTGGCCAACAACGCCGGCACGTATCTCGGCGAAGACGGGCAAGATGCGTTGTTCGCCGCCCTCAACGATCGCTCGGCCGTTGTCTTCATCCACCCCGCCGATCTGCCCGGGCCGATCGTGCCCGGTGTGCCGCCGTTCGCCGCCGACTTCCTGCTCGACACCACTCGAGCCGCTTACTTGCTGGTGCGCAACAGTATTCGGACCCGCTACCCCAAGATCCGGTTCATTCTGAGCCACGCCGGCGGGTTCGTGCCCTATGCCAGTCACCGGATGGCCATAGCCATCACCGCCGACACCGGCCGCAGCTGGGCCGATGTCCTCGACGACTTCGCCAGTTTCTACTTCGACACCGCGTTGTCCTCCAGCGCAGCAGCATTGCCCACCCTGCTA
>NZ_DATMLH010000066.1:0-16580 GCF_035570115.1 Mycobacterium sp. | reverse complement strand
TTTTTGTCGAGGTCAGCGCCATATCGCGATCCAATCGGGCTTGGCAAGTAACCCGCGCTCTGCCAAGAATGTGCCAACGGTTCTCAGCGCGGCATTCTCAGCGCGGCATTCTCAGCGCGGCAGGGTGAGGATTCAGCTTTCAACTTGGCACGTGACCGGCCCAGTAGCGCATCGCCGCAGATGCCAGCGCGTCGTCATAGACATGGCCGTAGACCCGCAGCGTGATCGCCGGGTCATGCCCTAGCCACTTGGCCGTGGCCGACGGTGTGGTCGGTGCGTCGAACGTAATGCGGCCGGATCACCGGTACCCACGAGCGACCGCTCCACCCGATGTCAACTCGGCACGGTGAAGGAACTATCCTCCTGACGCGACCTGTATTGACCTGTGTAGCAGGACAATCCCCATTCACTTCATGGGATGGTCGTTCGGCGGATTCAAGTCGTCCGGAAGTGGTCGCCAAGAAGGTCTCGATGAGCTGCTGGGCTTATGCTCGAATCAAGTCGACCAGCGGCTTCTCGGCCACTGGAAGAAAGAAGCTGAGCCACAACCGTGTCAGATCGGCGCCGTCTGGAAAATGGCAATTATGAATTTCGGCACCCACTGCCTCGAGTCGATTCGGACACACGACTATGAGGAAGGTTTCGCCCAATTCACCGAGCAGGTGCATCCACTGATGGTCGAGACAGGGCTGTGGCGGGGGTAATGGAGGCTATTCGGGTCGGGGTCCCCGGCGGGCCACACACATTCGCGGGCAGCGCCGCCGCGGATATCTCGGCGCGCGTACGTCCGCTCGTCCCCGTCTGGTTCGACCGGACCGAGGCGATGGTAGAAGCCCTCCACCGTGGAGATATCGACGGCATTCTGCTCCGGCCGGAAACCACCGCCACCGGACCCGGTTCGGCTTACCGACTGCTTCGAGGCAGCGCCGTCCAGGTAGCGGGGGAATACGTCGTGCCGTTTCGCTGCCTGCTGTTGGCGCGACCCGGCGCCCGGACCTCGGAGATCAAGCAGGTGTTCGGACACGGCGCCGTGCATGAGTGCAGTCGTCGGCTGGGCGAGCTACTTCCGCACGCAACGGTGACCGCGACCGAGCGGATCTCATACGAGTCGGCGCGCGACGTCGCAGCGGGTGACGGCACGACCGCTGTCGTCGCCAACGCCCACACCGCGGCGGAGCTCGGCCTTGACGTGCTCGCCGACAACATCGACAACGGCGCAGTCGGGGTGTGGTGGCTGCTCGTGCGCGACGCCCCGATCCGCGGCCCGGTCGCCACCGTGGTGCTGCGCAGCTCGGACCCGACCGCATCGGTCACGGCGGTCGTCCTCGCGCTTGACCGTGCAGGTTTCGTGGTGCGCGCGCTCGTCGGTGAGCGGGTGTCGGGCGCACCGTTTCGCTATGGCTACGTACTCGTGGCTGATGCGCGATCCGGGAGGGTATGGCTGCCCGAGGGATGGTCGGTGCCTGGGTGGGCAGTCGCGGGTGCGGTGGCATCACTCGCCGAAGAGAGCTGACTCCATCACCTGCTGCAACTCCTCGAGGGTTTTCTGTGCGCGCTCGGCCTGCTCCGGCTTCAGGGTCTCCAGGCCGTAGCAGGAGGTGAGGATCTCCCGGGTGACCTCGTCGGCCAACTCCCGACCCGAGGGTTCGAGCCGGATGAGGATCCCGCGCAGCAGGTCCGGATCGGCGATGCGGGTGACGAGGCCGCGCTCCTCGAGCCGGTCAACCTGCTTACTCACCGCGCCGGAGGTGATCAGCAGCTCCTTGAGCAGATCCTTGGGGGGGAGCTGATGGCTGGGAACGCGGGCCAGGGCGAAGAGAATCCGCATGTCGCCCGGCCCGATGCCCCGGGCGCGAGACATCGCGGTGAACTCGCGCTCGATATAGAGCGACAGCCGCTGCAGCGTAAGTGCGATCAGGAACGGGGTGGTCCGGATGTCGCCGAGCTCGGTGACCCATTCCTGCGTGACATCGACGAGGTCGCGGCCGCGGGTTCGGGCCAGCCGGGCGGCGTGCTGACCCCTTCTGCCTGCCCTCGCCGCCATGCGGGCGATGCTATCAAGCATCAACGTTGAAGTGCCGGGAGCGCGCCCGTGCCCGTCTCGATATCTGGTCACGGAACGAGAGCGAAGCGATCGCGGCCCACGTTGGTATCGGCCACCAACTCGGTGCCGAGCACGAGGAGGTCTGCGCCCTCGGCTAGCTCGGAGGCCCGCAGCGTAGCGATCAGCGCGTGGACCTCGGGGTGGACGCACAGCCGTGCAGGGAAGATCCCGCTACGTTCAAGCGCGTGCAGCTGGGCACTTGCCCCGTCGAGGAGGAGGGTAAGCGAGGGGCTGGCGGGATCAGAGGTCAAGCTCAAGGTCATCCCCCTTCGCGCGTGAGCAGCAGATCAGCATGACGTCGTTGTCCGCCCGCTCTTGTTCAGTCAGCACCAGGTCCCGGTGGTCGGGCACGCCGCGCAGTACCCGCGTGCGACAGCTGCCGCAAATCCCTTCCATGCAGGAGTACTCCACGTCGACGCCCGCGTCGAGGACAGCTTCGAGGATGCTGTCCTCGGACCCCACCTGCAGGGTGACCTCGGATCGGGCAAGCCGCACAGTAAGCGCGTCGCCGCCTGTTACGAGCGAGGCCTCGCGAGTGAAGCGCTCGACATGCACCCTTGCCGGATCGAGGTCGCGGGTCGCCGCGGCGAACGCGTCGAGCATGCCGGCAGGCCCGCAACAGTACAGTTCAGCATCCGGGGGCGCGGCCGTGACCAGGGCGGATATATCGATCGACGGTCGCCCGGTCGGTTCGTCGGGATACAGGCGGAGGCGCTCGGGGCGGGGCGCGGCCAGGGTAGACAACTCCGGCAGGAGTGCTGCCGCGGCTTGGGAGCGGAAAGCGTAGTGGAGCTGCCACGGTCGGTCCTCGCCATTGAGCGCGTAGGCCATCGTGAGGATCGGCGTGATCCCGATGCCGCCGGCGATCAGCACCGCCGGGACGGGTCCCGGCGCCAGCGGGAAGCCGGAGCGCGGGGCACTAATCGTGAGTGCCTGTCCGGCTCGCAGCGCGTGGACGGCCTTGGAACCTCCGCGGCTTGCCGGGTCGAGCGCCACCGCGAGGCGGTAGGTGTCGGTGGCCGCGCCCGGTTGACCCACCAGCGAGTAGCAGCGGCGCAAGTCGGACCCGAGGTGGACTTCGATGTGGTCGCCCGCGGCGAAGGCAGGAAGCGGTGTCCCGTTGGCAGCCCGTAGCTCCACCAGCCGGACTGAGTCGGCGATGTCGATCGCCGCGTCCACGAGAACCTCGATCACCGGCGAGCTCCTGCCTTCCATAGAAGTGCATTTCCATGGAATGATATAAATGGATTGGCGGAAGGTCAAACGACGCGAGGCGGCTGGGATGACACGGTCTTTCGAAGACGCGATACAGCGGTGGGGGGTCCTCGTCGGGTCGCCCAACACCACGGTCGAGATCGAGTTCCCACGTATGTGCCCGTCGGACGTGACGCTGCACTACGTCCGTATGCCAACGGACGGCAACATCGCCGACAACGACCTCTTTGAAGGCGTGGTGCAGCGGACGACGGCAGGGATCCCGGCCGCGATCGACAGCATCATGACCGCCGAGCCCGACCACCTGGTGCTCGGGTTCGGCTCGCCCGGCTTCTTTGCCGGGTTGGACGGTGAGCAGGCGCTGATCGACTCCTACGTCGAGCGAGCAGGCGGCGTCGGCATCACGATCCCGTCGCAGTCGTGCCGCCGGGCGTTCGAGGTGCTGGAGGTCAAGCGGCTCGCCGTCATGGGCTCCTACCAGCCCGCCGGGGCCCGTCGGGTGCGCGAGTACTTCGAGGCCGCCGGGTACGACGTCGTGAAAGAGGGCTTCCAGGGACACGGGTCCGGCACCGCGGCGGCGCGGATGAGCCGCCACGAGCTGGCCCGCGCCCTCTACGAGATGGACGGGCCCGACGTCGACGTCATCCTGCAGTTGGGCGTCAACATGCCGGCGGTCGAACCCGCCGACGCCGTCGAGCAGGTCATCGGTAAACCCGTTCTCTCGGTGAATGCCGTTACGTTCTGGAACGCGCTGCGCAGCCGCGGGATACGCACGAAGTCGACGGGCGCGGGCACCCTGCTGCGCGACCACTAAGGAGAAACGTTGATGCGAGCGATCATTGCAGGTGGCGGGGTCGCCGGCACGGCCGCGGCCGTCGCGCTGCGCCAGATCGGGATTGAGCCGCTGGTTCTCGAACAAGCCCAGGCGCTCACCGAAATCGGTGCGGGGATCAATCTTTGGCCCAACGCGATGCGGGCCCTTCACCAGCTCGGTGCTGCCGACTACATCCGGGCGACGGGGGTGCGCGGTGAGAAAGTCGTGCACCTCGACCTGGAGAGCGGCGCGGAGCTCGAGAGCCTGCCGTTCGGGCCGTCCGCGCGCAGCTATGGGCAGGACCTCTACAACTCCCATCGTGCCGACCTCCTGGACGCGCTCATCGACCGTCTCGACGGCGCCGACGTCCGGGTCGCCAGTCGCGTGGCCGGGTTCCGCCAGCACGAAGGCGGGGTGGAAGTGACGCTGGACAGCGGTGAAAAGCTCACCGCGGACCTCCTCGTCGGTGCCGACGGGCTCAAGTCCCAGGTGCGTGCCCAGCTGTTCGGCGCACACGAGCCCCAGTACACCGGTGTCGCCGCGTGGCGGGCACTCCTCCCGCGTGACCGGGCAGAGGGCGTCGCGGTGGTGCAGGGCATCGCCTCGTGGTTCGGCGCCAACCGGACCGTGGTCGTCTACCCGGTCCGGCGCGGTGAACTGGTGAGTTTCTCGGGCTACGTTCCCGACAACGAGATCCGCACCGAGTCGTGGACGAGAGCGGGCGACTTGGACGACCTACGGCGCTCGTTTGCGGTCGCCTGTCCCGAGATCACGGATCTGATCGCGCAGGTGGACCGCGCGATCATCACGCCGATCTACTACCGACGTCCAATCGAGAACTGGGCGCAGGGCCGAGTCGTCCTCGTTGGCGACGCCGCGCACCCGATCCCTCCGTTCGCGGGCCAGGGCGCCGCGCTGGCGGTGGAGGACGCGGTGGCGCTCGCCGCGGCCATGCGGGCACACGACGACGTGCCCGATGCGCTGCAGGACTTCGCGGGACGGCGCGCCCCGCGGGCCGACCGGGTGCTCGTCCGCTCGCAGGCCAACCTCGTGCAGTACCGGCAGAGCGACCCCGTGCAGGCCCGGGCCCGCAACGGGCGCATTCGCGGGCTCAAGCGCCTCGACCCGCGCGCGGAGTCGACCTCTGCCTGGCTGTATGGCTACGACGCCACCGACCGCACGCCCGACCCTGGTCGGGCCCGCCTCGCGCAGTGGCCCGCGCACGCCCGCCGCGCCCACGAGCTGTGGCGAACGGCGTTCACCGTCGAGGACAGGGCAGCGTCGTGGCTGGGGGAGCGCGCCGCATACGAGCGTTTCCTCCTCGCGCACAGCCCCGCCATAGGCGGCGTGCGCATCGAGGAGGTCGACTGCGCCGGTGTCGCCGCGCTGCGCGTGGTGCCACCGGGTGGTGAGAACGGCCCGGCGATCCTGCACCTGCACGGCGGGGGTTATGTGATGGGTTCGGCGCGGGCCTCGGCCGGCTACGCCGCCCGGCTCGCGGCCGCAGTCGGTGGATGGGCGCTCGTCCCGGACTACCGACTGGCACCCGAGCACGGCTATCCAGCGGCACTGGAGGACGTCGTGACCGCCTACCGCTGGCTGGTGGATAGCGTCGGCGTGCCGCCCTGCGTCAGCGGTGAGTGCGCAGGCGGCGGGCTGGCCGTCGCGCTGGCTTGCGTGCTCGCATCCGGGGGTGACCCGCAGCCCGGGGCGCTGCACCTGCTCTCCCCGTTCTGCGATCTCGCAGTGGCCGGGCCGGGTCCCGACGCGCCGCTCGACCCGTGGTACTCGCGGGCGGCGCTACTCGGGCTCGCTGCCTCGTACGTGCAGGACGCCGACCCCGACGATGGCCTGGTCTCGCCTGTCGCGGCAGACCTACGGGGCCTGCCGCCGATGCACATCGAGGTCGCTCGCGACGAGGCGCTGCACGATAGCGCCACCCTGCTCGCAGAGCGCGCGCGAGCTGCGGGCGTGTCCGTCGAACTCGAAGTCGTATCCGACACCGTCCACGCGTTCGCGCTCTTCCCGAACCTGCCCGAGGCCGACGCTGCAGTCGCACGGTTCGCCACCCTGGCCGGTCATCCCGGCGCCCTCACCCCCGCGCACCCCCTTCGGTGATGAAGCGAGCGGCGCTGCGGGCGCTAGGAGGCTGCGACTAGAGCGCTGTTCATCTGCGGTGCACGGGAAGCAGTGGCGCAGCGGCCCATTCGACATGGCCATGCGCGCGGAGGCTCGCTGCGCCGGGTTCGACGGCGTCACCGAGCCGTCGCCGGGAGCCAGGGTGCTTCACCGCGCACAATGGCAAGGATGTCGGCGCGGTGTTCATCAAGGCGCGGAGGCGGACGACGCACCGACACCGGGGTGGCGGAGAAGGTCAAGGGCGCGGTGACCACCGGTAGCGTTCCGATTGTGGGGTGTTCGACATCGACGATATAGCCGTTGGCGCGCAGCTGCTGATCCTCGGCGAGATCTTCGATCTCACTGATGGGACTGGCCGGCACACCGCGCTCGGCGAACCGTGCCAACCAGTGCGCCGAGGTGTTGGCGCTGAATCGCGCCTGCAAGATGTCGGCCAAGGCAACTCTGTTGTGCGACCGCGCCGTGTTCGACGCGAACCTTTCATCGTCGGCGAGCCCGGGAAGACCAACGACGTCAGCTACTTTCACGAAGAAGCCGTCGTTGCCAGCGGCCAGGATGAATCCCTTGTGGTCACTTCCAGTGAACGCTTGATACGGAGCCAGGGTGTTGTGGGCACTGCCGACACGGTGGAACGCCGTGCCGAGAGCATGACTGGTCAGATATGGGGCGACCAGTGAGACCGATGCGCCCAGCACCGAGGTACCCACGTGCTGACCCCGACCCGTTTGATGCCGATGGTGTAGGGCGGCAAGGATTCCCATCGTGGCGAACATGCCCGACGACAGATCACCGATGGGGGCACCGCACTTGGCCGGTGGCCGATCTGGCTCACCGGTGATCGCCATGACGCCGCTGAGTGCCTGGCCGACGATGTCGTAGGCCACGGCGTCGCGAAGCGGCCCACGCGGACCGAAACCGGTTATGGAGCAATAAATTATCGACGGCTGCACGATCGCAAGGTCGGCATAGCCGACGCCCATCCGATCGGCCGCACCCGGACGGAAGTTCTCGACGACGACATCGGCTTTGCGTGCGAGAGAATGAACGAGATCAACGCCGTCGGCGGTCGACAGGTCGACCTCGATCGAGCGCTTGTTCTTGTTGAGGCCCAGGTAATAGCCGCTGTCCCCGTCGTGTATGGAGACGTCCATCTGGCGGGAACCGTCGCCGGTGCGGGGCCGCTCGAGTTTGATGACGTCGGCGCCCATGTCGGCCAGGAGCATGGTTGCGAAGGGGCCAGAGGCGATATGCGTGAGGTCCAGTACGCATAGCCCAGACAACGGCCCGGGCAGTGTGGCCTCAACTCGGTGGCTGTTGCCGGTGGTCGTGGGAGCCGTCTCGAACACCATCGACTCCTCTGGCCCCATCACCCGCCGACCGAGGTGGCGCCCACGCTACCGGCGGCTTCTTCTTGCAACCACTCGCTGAGGAGGCGGCGCTTCAAGATCTTGCCCGCATCGTTGACGGGCAAGGGCTGCGACCGGATCCACCACCGTGCCGGGACGGCGAACCTGGCCAGGCTTTCGGCGGCGAAGGACTCCAACTCCGCTACGGTCGGACGATCAGGTCCTCGGAACTCGATGATCGCGGCCACGATCTCACCGAGATCGGGGTCTGGAAGGCCGATCACTGCGACCTCCTTTACCGCGGGGTGCACGCGCAGCACCGACTCGACCCGCGCCGCCGCGACGTTCTCCCCTCCGCGAATGATGACGTCCTTCGCCCGCCCAGTGACGTACAAAAAGCCCTCGTGATCGACATGGCCGAGGTCACCGGTCCGAACCCAGCCCTCGGGGCTGACGGTATCGTCGCCGGTAACACCCCAGTAGCCATCCATGGCCGCTGGACTGCGAAAGAGCAATTCCCCGTTCCCGTTTGAATCTGGACTCTCGACACGAACCTCGACGACCGGCGCGAGGCGACCCGATGAGCCCGGGTGGCTCGCGATATCGGCGCCCACTCCAGTGCTGACCACGCCGCCGGCCTCGGTCAGGCCGTATGTCCGGCCAACTCCGCGAACCGTTCCCGGGAATTTGGGCCTGACTCGCGCCAGCAGGTGATCATCGACCGGCGCTCCTCCGAGCACAACGGTGCGCAGGCTTCGCAAGTCGCGGCGGGAGATATCCTCGTGCGCGAGAAGGCGCTCCATCATCGTTGGTACCCCGGAGAACATGGTGACCCCACGGGTCTCGATGAGCGACAGGACATCGCCTGCCTCGAATCGCCCTTCCAGGAAGATGATCTCACTGCCCGTCATCAACGGAACGAGAATCAGTTGGATCGCGCCGATGTGAAACAGCGGAAGGCCGACCAGCGCGACACTGGGCGCATTGTCATCCGAAATCTGGTGCGGCAGTTTGCGTGAGACCGTCAGCAGGTTCTGCAGATTCGCGACGAGGGCGCGATGAGACAAGACCGCGCCCTTGGGAAAGCTGGTGGTGCCGGCGGTGAACAAGATCACCGCGGGAGCGTCTTCGTCCTGTTGTGCCGATTCGTCGGCCAGTTCGCTCCACACCGGCAGCTCACCGATTCCGAGTGCCGGTGGCCGCAGCTGCCGCATACCGGCGGGTGCACGCGATGCACGGGGTTCATCGACGATGATCAACGCGGGAGAGGTTACGGCACAGGCATTGTCGACTTCGTCTGCAGACCACCAACCGTTGAACGGAACGGCAATGCCACCGACGGCGATGACGGCAAAGAACATCGCCACCCATTCCGGGTTATTCGCCGAGAAGATGCCCACGCGTTCGCCGGGTCGAACACCGTTGGCCTGCAGGAATTCTGCGAAATAGCGGACCATGCCTTCATGCTCGGCGAAGGTGACCGTTCGAGCCCCATGTCTGATGAAGGGTCGGTTCGCCCATCGACGCGCTTCGGTGACCGCCGCCATGATGGACCTCGGCCGGTCTTGGTAGACCAAGCTGGGATGGCCGTTGACGGCACCGGTGACGACTTGGTCCCCCCACGTGATGACGCTGGTCATGTCGGTGCTCCCTCAGGATAGCTGTGGTCAAACAGCAAGTTCGTATATAGGAATAATGGTTCGTATATAACAACCTTAGGAGCGAAGTTGTTCTGCTGTCAACTGTGCAAACAGCGCCCGAAGTGCCGTCAGTAGGCAAAGAACACAGCTGATTTGGACGGAAAGCTACGTGCGATCAGCGCGCGCTGCCGGCGAGGCGCTGCGCTTCCTCTTTCACAATTTGGGCCAGCGAATCGAGCGCGGCCTCCATGCGTTGGCTTGGCCCCGCAATCGAGAGGCAGGCGACCACACGGGTGCGGACGATGACGGGCGATGCCACCGCGAACACGTCGGGCACGGTTTCGCCGCGGTTGTAGGCCACCCCGTCTCGGCGCACTGAGTCGAGCTCTTCGTGGACCTTGTCCAATGCAGTGACGTCGTTGATGGTCTCGTTCAGGTAGGAGTCGCGTTGACCGGCTGGCAGGTATGCAAGGAAACACTTGCCGGAGCTTGTGGGATAGAGCGGGCGTCGAACACGAAGCGGCGCCGAGTAGCGGATGCTCTGTCTCGACTCGACGATATCGACATAGACGACCGAGCCGCCGACAAGCAATGACAGGGTCGACGTCTCGTGACTTTGCGCCTCGAGTGTCTCCAGGGACCGGCGTGCGTGGGCGAGCACCGATGGCTTCGAGGGCTGTGGCAGCAGCGAAACGGCAGGCCCTAGCACATAGCCTCCGTCGCGCTCGAGAAGGTATCCGGTTGCCAAAAGGCCGCTGACCAAACCATGGACCGAGGACTTCGGCGCATCGAGTAGCGCGCTCAGAGTTGTCAGCTTGACGCCCTCGGCATGGGAGGCGGCCGCCTCGAGGATGGTGGTGACCCGTGTGACAGTCCGATGCTCGCGGCCGACGCTGTCGCGCATCCTTCATGCCTTTCGCAATTGGGAACTGTGGTTGCCCGGCGATCTCCGGCGAGCGGAGCTCAGACTACCGGCCATCTCGCGCCGGTCGTTGACAAGCGCCTGATCGGGTGCTTATAGTCCGAACGAAGGTGAACGGCGGTTCGTATATACGAACATCATTGGTGGTGCGCCATGCGTCTCGTGGTGACAACCAACTCGAACTGACCCCCAGGACGGCGCGCCGAACTCGAGCAGCAAGCGCGGCCGATGCCACAACGTGCGAGGAGTCAACATATGACCAGCGAAACCCTGCAACCCGAAAGGGAATTCGCTCAGATCAGCGACAACGAGATCGCTTTGCTTAGATCCATGATCGGGCAACCGATCCGAAGCGAGCGCCCCCACATCACCGAACTCACCTCAGATGCCATCCGGCACTACGCACTCGGTATCGGTGATCGAAATCCGCTGTGGAATGACCCTGACTATGCCGCCGCGCACGGGCACGAACAGCTGGCGCCCCCGTCGGCTCTCCTGGCCATGGACAAGGTGTTCAGCGGTTACGTGACTGGGTTGCCCGGCGTACACGCGATGTATGCGGGCACGACTTTTGATTTCGTGCGCCCGCCCAAAGTTGGCGACCGGCTTGTCGGTAACGCGACCCTGAAAGATCTCATCGAGCGACCCAGCAGATTCGCCGGGCGATCGTTCCAGCAGATCTATGAAGTTCCCTTCCACGATCAGAGTGGGAAGCTGGTCTGCACAGGCCACTCCTACTGCTTCCGCGTCGAACGAGACAGTGCACGAGATGCCAAGAAATACGAAGAGATTCGGGTGGAGTGGACTCCTGACGAGATCGCCGAAATCGCTCAACGTTACCGCGATGAGGAGGCCCGTAGGCGTGGTGCCACTCCGCGCACCATCGGCTCTGTCAACGTCGGAGACATTCTCCCGCAACTGACGAAGGGCCCGTACACGGCGACCACGGCCATTGCCTACCTGCTGGGGTGGGGCGGACTCTATGTGCGCGGTCACGGCGACGCTTTCGATCTCTTCCAACGTCACCCTGCATTGGCCATTCCCAATGAGTGGGGAGTGCCCGAGCCGCCGGAGCGCGTCCACTGGGATCCGGATTTGGCCCGCCGTGTCGGTGTCCCCGGTGCCTACGACTACGGACCAGAACGAGTGTCATGGCTCGGTCATGTCGTGACGGACTGGATGGGCGACGATGGGTTCTTGCAGTACCTCGACGTTCAGGTCAGACGCCACAACGTGATTGGCGAGCTGGTGACGTGCAGCGGCACCGTCACTGCAGTCCACCCCGATACTCGTACGGTGGAGATCAAGCTCGAGGCCACCAACCAGGACGGACATGAATCCGCAAGGGGGACTGCACGTGTCGTGCTGCCCGCGGCGTCGCAGACCATTCCTTCGTGAATCCACGATCTGCATGTCAATGACGGGTACGGCCGTTACCCCGCGGGCGGGGCCGGGGTAACGCCTGACACGCACAGGATCGCCCGGCTTGTCGTTACACCGAGTCGGGGCGTCGCGAGACGAAGCCAGCGCCACCACCGGGTGGCGGCGAGATGGCAAGGAGGCTAAGCGATGAGCGGAGCAGGCAGAGTAGAAGGTAAGGTCGCGCTGATCACCGGCGCGGCACGCGGCCAAGGGCGTGCCCACGCGGTGCGGCTGGCCGAAGAGGGCGCCGACATCATCGCCCTGGATAACTGTCGCGACGTTGAGACGGTTCCGTACCCCGGCGCCACTGAGGACGACCTGACCCAGACGGTGAAACTCGTTGAGGCAACGGACCGCAGGATCCTGCCCGTGGTCGCCGACGTGCGCGACCTACCCGCACTGGAAGCGGCCGTGCGTCAGGCGGTCGCCACGTTCGGCGGCATCGACATCGTGATTGCCAACGCTGCCATCGCAACGTTTGGTGCAACGCCTGGATCGGCGCTGGAACTCGACGAGAGGACGCCGGGTGGCCACACTCGACAATGTTGTTACCTCCGCCATCTCATAACACTTCCATCGAAGTACGCTTCCATGGAATAATCGGACTTGCCCGGGATGCCATCAACGCGCCCGACCCTGGATTCGTCTCAACCTGGCGGAGGCACCGTGACAATCTCGCCGAGCACGTCAACGTTCATCAACGTTGCCACCCCTGACGGGCCGATGCAGGTCTACGAGGCGGCACCGGCGGGGGCGACCTCGCGCTCAGTCCTCGTCGTGCACGATGGGTTCGGCACCGGGCCCTCGGTCAGGGCGATGTGCGACGTGCTTGCCGGTGCAGGCTGGTATGTCCTCTGCCCTCAGCTCTACCACCGCAGCGGCCACGTCGAGATCAACCACGACAACGACTTCACGCTCCTCGGCGAGGCGCTGGAGAGCGACACGCACGTGCTCGCCGACCTCGATTCGACCCTCCTGCTCCTCGGGGACCGCGGGTTCGCGCCGGAAGCCACCGCGATCCTCGGCTTCTGCTGGGGCGGCCGTGGTGCCTTCCTCGGTGCGCTTGAGCGGCCGTTCGCGGCCGCGGTCTCCTTCTACGGCACCGGCATCGTCGAGGCCCTCGAGCTGCCCGGCGTCCAGTACGCCCACCCCCAACTGCCACTGATCTCCGACAGCGCGCGATTGCGCTGCCCATGGCTGGGGGTGTTCGCAGGTGCCGACCCGTTCGTCCCTGCCGACCACGTGGCTCGACTGCACGCCGAGCTGGACCGGGTCGTGACCGTCCCTCACGAGGTACGGACATTCGACGGGCAGCCACACGGCTTCGTCCACCACGGAGTCGCCACGTCCGCCGACATCACCGGGGACGCCCGCACGGCGTGGGACGGCGCACTCGCCTTCCTCGACACTCACTTCCCGGCGAGCTGACGTAAAAGGGAATCACCCCCACGCGACCTTCCCGGTCAAGCGTCGAGGAACCCGGTGGCGAGCCGGTTGAAGGCGTCGGCATGCTCGAGCTGAGCCCAGTGGCCGCATTGCCGCAGGACGTACAGCCGCGAGTCGGGGATTAACGTGAGCATCCGCACGCTCAGCTCGTACGGGATCACCTTGTCGTCGAAGCCGTGAACGATGAGCGTCTCGGCCCGGACCTGCTGCAGCGCTTCGTCGGGCAGCGTCGTGGCGTTCCCGGCGTGCTGGGCGTCGCGGAACATCTGCGCGTAGGCCTCGTAGGCACCCGGCTCGACGCTGGCCCGGTAGCGCTCCTCGACCATTGCGTCGGTGACGATCGCGGGGTCGTACGCGAAGCCCTCCAGCACCCTGCGCATGAACTCCGGTGTCGGCTCGTAGGAGCGCGTCACGGCGAGCGCGGGCGAGGTTTCACGCCGCAGCACCCCTGCGCCCATGAGCACCAGGCGGTCGACGCGGTCGGGGTGCTGAAGCGCCAGACCGAGCGCGATTCGGGCGCCCAGCGAGTTCCCTATGACGTGCGCACGTTCGATGCCGAGCGCGTCGAGGAAGCCGACGACGTGTGCCAACCAGGTGTCCGGGCCATAGACGATCCCATCGGGGCGGGAGGTATAGCCGAATCCGACCATGTCGGGAGCGAGCACCCGGAAGTGCTCGGCAAGCGGGCCCATCGTGTGCCGCCAGTTCGCCATCGCGGACACCCCCGGGCCTGAGCCGTGCAGCAGCAGCAGAGGCGCCCCGGCGCCGACGTCGTGGTAGTGCGTGACGATCTCGCCGACGGCAACCGTCGAGCCGGTCGCCCCGGGCTGCGTGGTTGTGGCCGCGCTCGTGTTCATGTACTGGTCCTTTCGCTGTTCTGGCGTGGGAGAGCCGGTTCGGCGTCGACCAGCGGGAACTCGGCGTGCTCGAACGGCCGGCCGGGCTCTAGGTTCAGCCGGTCGATCTCTTCGTGGGGCGCGCCGGTATAGAGCGTCGCAGCGTCGAAGTAGGTCCACGCGAGGGCGATCCGGGGCGCCGCGCCGCGGTTCTCGTCGACGCCGTGCACGGTGAGCGAATGGTGGATCGTCGCGTCGCCGGGTGCGAAGTCGAGCGCGGGCGAGAGCCCCAGCTCGGCGAGCCAGGCATGCTGATTGCGCAAGTCGTCGTTGGGGCGGACCCACGTGCGGCCGAGGTTGCCGTACACGTGGGAGCGGTCGACGAACCATAGGCCGCCGTCCGCCGCCCTGACCTCGGCCAGTGCGAGCCACACTGTGAGCATTCGAGATCGGTCCATCGGCATCCACGCCAAGTCCTGGTGGAACATCGGCGGATCGGCCGGCGACGTCACCGGATCACGGACGATGAGGCTGTCGAGCCGCAGCCGCAGGGCCGGGTGTCCGGGTAGCAACCGCGCCGCGTTTTCAGCCATGACCGGCGAGCGCACCGCGGCCGCGAAGTCGGGGTCGCTCCCCGCGACGCGGCCACTGCGCGTATAGGACGCCACCGTCTCGGGGGCCATCGCCGGTGCGCTCGCTGCGCCGCGCAGAACAGCGACCTTCGCCGCGAGCCGTGCGATGAAAGACGGCGCGGCCAGGCCGGGGACATGCAGCCATCCGTGTTCTCGGAAGAACGCGACCTCCGCCTCGGTGAGACTGCGGATCTGGTTGCTCACGGGACCAGCGTCCGTCGTACCCGTGAGAGCGAGAGACCTGCACCACCGCCGGCGCCCGTCGCCCTCACCACCACCGACCAGAGGCCGAGCGCCGCCGCGGGGACGGTTCACCGCACCCTTCGTACCCGCGCCGCCCTCGCGCGGTCGCCCTCATTGTTCCGGCTGAGTGAGAAGACATCATTCCTTCCTTCCAAGGAAGAATGCTTCCATGTCTACCCGCTCCGCGCAAGGAGCGTCGTTCACTCGGTGAGGCGCTCGCAGTGGGCTACCGTTTCAGCTTCTCAGCGGAGCCGATATTCCGGCGATGCCGCGGGCCGTTGACAACTGCACGTCGGGCGCCTACCTTTCGAAAGAAAGTGAACGATCGTTCGTATATATGAATACATGGCTCCGATCGCTACAGTCCGGGTTACTGGTAGTCGTGCATTTTGAGCTTCCCGCCACGACTTGGCCGTCAACGCCATTGAAGGAGAGTGAAGATGAATCCGACGGCGGCAGAGGGCATCACGGGTCGGCTGGCCGGCAAAGTAGCCCTGGTTACGGGGGGCGCCTCTGGCATTGGGCTGGGCATCGTAGAGCGCCTCATTGCCGAAGGTGCGCAAGTCGCGGTGTTCGACATCAACGATCCCAGCCCAACGGTCGATCGCCTCGGCGAAGCGGCATTCGGCCTGACAGTCGACGTCTCCGATGAGGCGAGCGTGGTCGAAGCGATCGGCGCTACCGTTGACCACTTCGGCAGGCTCGACATTGTCGTCAACAACGCCGGAGTCGAGGGCGCGGTGGCGCCGATCGCGGATTCACCTCTGAACGATTTTGATCGCCTCGTTGCGGTGAACCTGCGCGGGGTCTTCGTGATGACCAAGCATGCGATTCCGGTTCTGCTCAAATCGGATGCGCCTTCGGTGATCAACATCTCGTCTGCTTCTGCTGTCAAGGCCACCCTGGGCTTTGCTCCCTACAGTGCCACCAAGGCGGCGATCATCACCCTGACGAAGGTGGGTGCCGCCGAGTACGCCGCCCATGGCTTGCGGATGAACGTGATTCTGCCAGGAGTAATCGAAACACCGCTGTCGACTGCGTTATTCGCCGATCATCCTGAATTCAAAGAGACCATGGTGGCCCAGCACCCCATAGGGCATCTCGGCCAACCCAGCGACATTGCTGCCGCCGTCGCGTTCTTGGCGAGCGACGATGCCAAATTCATCACCGGTGCAGAGCTTGCCGTGGATGGCGGATTGACCGCAACGTAGGCCGGCGAGTCAAGCCACTGCACTGGACCCGTCCCGATACTGATGCGCCGGCCCTTCGTTTTGTAGGACACGCGTAGCGGGCCATTTCGTCAGGTGACTGCCCGAAGCCGAAGCCGACTCGATATCGACGTCCTAGGGCGGTATCCCGGATCGACGCGTTGACGGAGTCCCAGGCTGTGCCTAGTATTCCATGGAAGCGTACTTTGATGGAAGCGCCAATTGTGATGGAAGTAACAACGTTGTCGAGCGCTGCAGCCTTGGGGTTGGTGGTGGCGTCGATGGAAGGACGTGTCTGGCTGTGCTTTCCGAGGACGAGAATCGGATTCTGACGCAGGTGGGTCGAGAGACTCCGATGGGCCGCGTGATGCGGCGATTCTGGCTGCCGATCTGCACGACGGCGCAGGTCGGGGAACCCGATGGGCGCCCGCTGCGTACCTCGTTGCTCGGTGAGGGCTTGGTGGTGTTCCGTGACACCGCGGGCCGGGTTGGGGTTTTCGACGAGCACTGCATGCATCGCGGTGTGTCGCTGGCCTTGGGCCGCAACGAGCATGGTGGCCTGCGCTGTCTTTATCACGGCTGGAAGTTCGCGGTCGACGGGTCAGTCCTTGAG
>NZ_DATMLH010000065.1:0-4328 GCF_035570115.1 Mycobacterium sp. | reverse complement strand
CGTGGACCGTCACGTACAAGCCGGTAACGGCGATCGAGTCGCCATCCACTGGGAGGGTGAGCGGGTCGGCGAAGGCCGCACCCTCACCTACTCAGACCTGCAGACCGAGGTGTGCAAAGCCGCCAACGCGCTCAGCGGGCTGGGTCTGGTCGCCGGCGACCGCGTCGCCATCTATATGCCGATGATCCCGGAGGCCGTCGTCGCGATGTTGGCCTGCGCGCGCCTAGGCGTCATGCACAGCGTGGTGTTCGCCGGTTTCACCGCCACGGCGCTGCGCGCCCGAATCGCCGACGCCGAGGCCAAGCTGCTGATCACCTCCGACGGGCAGTTCCGCCACGGCAAGCCGGAGCAGTTGAAGGAAGCCGCCGACCAGGCGGTCGCCGACACCAGCACGATCGAACACGTCTTGGTGGTCCAGCGCACTGGCATCGACGTCCCGTGGAGGCAGGGACGCGACGTGTGGTGGCACGACGTCGTCGACTCGGCATCGCCCGAACACAGCGCCGAGGCGTTCGATGCCGAGCATCCGCTGTTCCTGCTGTACACCTCGGGCACCACCGGCAAGCCCAAGGGCATCGTGCACACCAGCGGCGGCTATCTCACCCAGGCGTCCTACACCCACCACAACGTCTTCGACATCAAGCCGGAAACCGACGTGTTCTGGTGCACCGCCGACATCGGCTGGGTCACCGGACACACCTACGGTGTCTACGGCCCGCTGTCCAACGGCGTAACCCAGGTTATCTATGAGGGAACCCCAAGCACGCCCAGCCAGCACCGGCATTTCGAGATCATCGAAAAGTACGGCGTGACAATCTATTACACCGCGCCGACGATGATCCGCACCTTTATGAAGTGGGGCCGCGAAATCCCGGACGCCCGCGACTTGTCCAGCCTGCGGCTGCTGGGGACGGTCGGTGAGCCGATCAACCCGGAGGCCTGGCGCTGGTACCGCAAAGTCATCGGCGCCGACAGCATCCCGATCGTGGACACCTGGTGGCAGACCGAAACCGGCGCCGCGATGATCTCGCCGCTACCCGGCGTCGCGGCCACCAAGCCGGGATCGGCGATGAGGCCGCTGCCCGGTATCTCGGCGAGGATCGTCGACGACGACGGCAATCAGCTTTCACCGCCGTCCACCGACGAGGGCGAGCACGTCACCGGATATCTGGTGCTCGACCAGCCTTGGCCGTCCATGCTGCGCGGCATCTGGGGCGATCCGGACCGCTACCGCGAGACGTACTGGTCGAAGTTCGCCGAGCAGGGCTGGTATTTCGCCGGCGACGGCGCTCGCTACGACTCCGACGGCGCGATCTGGGTCCTCGGTCGCATCGACGACGTGATGAACGTGTCCGGCCATCGCCTCTCCACCGCCGAAGTGGAGTCGGCGCTGGTCGGACATTCCGGGGTCGCCGAAGCCGCGGTCGTGGGGGCGACCGACGACACCACCGGTCAGGCGATCTGCGCGTTCGTCGTCTTGCAGGCCGATCATGCCGAGACGACGGGCGCCGAGATCATCGACGAGCTGCGCGCGGAAGTGGCCAGGGTCATCTCACCGATTGCCCGGCCCCGCGAACTGCACGTGGTGCCCGAACTGCCGAAGACGCGCAGCGGCAAGATCATGCGACGCCTGCTGCGCGACATCGCCGAGAATCGAGAACTCGGCGACACGTCGACGCTGCTTGATCCCGGTGTGTTCGAGGCGATCCGGGCCGCCAAGTAGCCGACACCGGCCAGCCGGCCAATCGCTTCTAGGCCGGGACGGGGACGAAGCCCGCGCCGGGACGGTTCTTGGCCTGCAGATCAGCCAAGTCGGCATTGATCGACTGAACTACCGCCGGCGTGTGCAGCGGGATGTATTTGGTGACGCAAACCGGCAGGTTTTCGCTGAACGCGCCGTGGATCATGCCGACCAGTTGATCGTTGACCGTCACAGGGGCGCCCGAGTCGCCCGGTTGTCCACACACCTGCATGAGGATGGTGCCCGGATCCTGGCCCGGGCCCCACGTGACGCCGCAGGAGTTGCCGGTGGTGCGGCCCTGCTTGCAGGCGATCTGCCCGAATGCTGGGTCGGGCCCGATGCCGTTGATCGCGAAACCACCGAAGTTCGCCACCGGTATCACCTTGGCCGGATCGAACTGGATCACCGCGTAGTCGAGGCCGTCGTTGCCGGCGACCATGGTTCCCACTGCGCCGCGGGCCTTTGCCGACTCGACGACCACCGGAGCGCCCGGGCCGCCGCAATGCGCCGACGTGAAACCGATCAGCTCACCCTTGCCGTCGGTGCCGATGGTGGTCAGGGTGCACAGGGTGTCGCCGTTGACGATGATCCCTGCCCCGCCACCGAGCGGGAGTTTGTCGTCAGCTCGTGCGGGCACGCCCGGCACAACGGCAAGGCCCACGGATGCCGCCGTGACCAACGCCGCCGCGAGGCAAGGCAGCCGGCGGTACGTGGTCTGCAAAGGAATACTCCCGTCGACAAGCTTGGACGCGTACCCGAAGCGGCGGCGTCAGTCTAGCGTGATCAGTGCCTACCAGCCTCGATCCCTAACCGGCCCCTCTGATCACCCGCCTCGCCCCTCACCGCTGCGCGGCTGGGGGTGGCCCCGCGGTGTCCGGTTGGCCTCGTCTGGCACCGGACCGCATGGCAACATGAACCGCGACGACCGCGAACGCCCGGCGACGATGCGAGCCGGGCAACGGCTCGAGCAGAAGCCGGGAGCCAAACCGGGAGGACCGTCTGTGAGCAAGACAGATCGAAAGAGCGCCGACCGCAAGGATGGGGTTCCTCGCACGCTGACCACCATTCCATTGACCGACCCGCACGCCCCATCCGTCGACCCGTCGATCGGTGAACTGGTCAAGGACGCCACGGCTCAGATATCGACTTTGGTGCGCGCCGAGGTCGAATTGGCCCGCTCTGAAATCACCCGCGATGTCAAAAAAGGTCTTACCGGCAGTGTTTTCTTTATCTCGGCGCTGGTGGTGCTGTTCTACTCGACGTTCTTTTTCTTCTTTTTCCTCGCCGAACTGCTCGATACCTGGCTGTGGCGCTGGGTCGCCTTCCTGATCGTGTTCGCGATCATGGTGGTGGTGACCGCGGTGCTGGCGTTGTTCGGCTACTTGAAGGTGCGGCGCATCCGCGGACCGCGGCAGACCATCGAATCGGTCAAAGAGACACGGACCGCTTTCACGTCGAGTCATGACAAGGGCCCGGGTCGCGCGCTCAGTTCGGCGCAGGGCGGGACGCCCGCCGACCCTTCGGGTTGGTAGATGGCGCCACCAGATCCGTCGATCACCCGTATCGACGGGCCATGGCGCCATCTGGATGTGCACGCCAACGGCATTCGGTTCCACGTCGCCGAGGCCGTGCCCGCCGACCGCAGTGCGGCCACCCCGCCGACTGCGCAGCCGCTGGTGATCATGCTGCACGGCTTCGGCTCGTTCTGGTGGTCGTGGCGTCACCAGCTACGCGGCTTGCGCGGAGCCCGGGTCGTCGCGGTGGATCTGCGCGGCTACGGCGGCAGCGACAAACCACCACGCGGCTACGACGGCTGGACGCTCGCCGGGGATACCGCCGGACTGATCCGCGCGCTGGGGCACACGTCGGCAACCCTGGTCGGTCATGCCGACGGCGGGCTGGTCTGCTGGGCAACCTCGGTCCTGCACCCGCGGCTGGTGCGCGCCATCGCGGTGATCAGCTCGCCGCACCCCGCCGCACTGCGCGGGTCGGCGTTGACGCGTCGCGATCAGGGCCGTGCACTGTTGCCCTCGCTGCTGCGCTATCAGGTGCCGATCTGGCCGGAGCGCGCGCTGACCCGGGATCACGGCGCGGAGATCGAACGTCTGGTCCGTAGTCGGGCCAGCGCTAAATGGGTTGCTTCCGAAGACTTTTCCGAGACCATCGGCCATCTGCGGGAGGCGATCCAAATTCGGGCGGCGGCGCACTCCGCGCTGGAATATCAGCGTTGGGCAGTGCGTAGCCAGCTACGCGAGGAGGGCCGCCACTTTATGAAGTCGATGAACCGGCCTTTGGGGATTCCGATGCTGCACATTCACGGTGATGCCGATCCGTACGTACTGGCCGATCCGGTCGAGCGAACGCAGCGCTACGCGCCGCATGGTCGCTACGTATCAATCGCCGGCGCAGGACATTTCAGTCATGAAGAGACGCCGCAGGAAGTCAACGCGCACCTAAAGCGCTTCCTCGACCGGGTGTACAGGTCGCCCCTTAACTGACACACTCCCCGGTGGCCACCGGCGCAGTGTCGCCGATGTGCGCCAGCTGGGCGGCCACTTCCTTGGCCGTCAGGACGAAACCGGTGTCG
>NZ_DATMLH010000064.1:0-11309 GCF_035570115.1 Mycobacterium sp. | reverse complement strand
ACGGGGGTGGAACGCGTCGCGGAAGAGGCAGGCGTGTCAAAGCGCACGATGTACCAGCTCTTCGCGAGCAAGACGGGGCTGGTCGAGGCGTATCTGCGCGGTATCCACGACACCGGGGGGATGCCCAACGAGAAAGCCCTCGACACTCCCGGTGTAAGCCCGCGCAACCGCCTATTGGCGATCTTCGACAGCCCGCCGGCCGATCGTTTCCGTGGTTGCCCTTTTCACAACGCGGCGGTCGAGGCGGCTGACCAGATGCCCGGTGTTCACGACGTGGTACACGAGCACAAGCTGCAGTTCATTTCGCGGCTCACCGACGTGGCCGCGGAAGCCGGTGCGGAAGACCCCTACCGGTTGGGCCATCAGCTGGCGGTGCTCTTCGAAGGTGCGACGTCATTGAGCACGTCGCTCAACGACACTGCGCCGTTGCTGCACGCGCGGTCTGCCGCGGAAGTCCTCATCGAGGCCGCCGTCAGGCGGCCCCTGCCGTCCATGTGATAGCCAAGAGCCGGACCGCCGACGGAGCCGCTCAGGAGTCGAAGTTGGTGCTCGTCGTCAACTGTTCCCAATTCGCGATCTCCTTAGCGCGCTCCTCGGCGACGTAGCGGTAGAGGGCTAGGGCGTCGGCGCCGAGGAGCAGAAACGCTGGAGGCTCAGCCGATTCGACGGCGGCCATGATTGCGGCGCCAGCCTTGGCGGGGTCGCCGGGCTGGTTGCCATGCATGGTGTCGTGCTCTTTGCGACGCTGCCCGGCCGTGGCGGCGTAGTCGTCGATCACCGTAACCGACTGGGCGAGTGAGCGTCCGGCGAAGTCGGTGCGGAATGCGCCCGGCTCAACGACGGTGACCGAGATGCCAAGAGGTGCGAGCTCACCGTGCAAGGACCCACTGATCGCTTCGATCGCGGCCTTCGCTGCCGAGTAATAGCCCCCTCCAACCGGGGTGAACTGAGCACCGATCGAGGAGATGTTGACGATGGCGCCGCTTCGGCGACCCCGCATGCCCGGTAAGACAGCCTTGATCATCGCGACGCCGCCGAAGAAGTGCGTTTCGAACAGGGCGCGGATGTCGGCGTCGTCGCCTTCTTCGACGGCGGAGCGGTAACCATAGCCGGCGTTGTTGACCAGGACGTCTACGCCGCCGAACCGCTGTTCGGCCTGCTGCACCGCCGAGGCGACTTGCTCAGGCTTGGTGACGTCAAGGGCAACGGCGAGCACACGCTCGGGCGACGCGTCGGACAGGTCGGCAACGCTGCTGACATTACGAGCGGTGACGACGGCGTTGTGGCCGGCGCCGATAACCGCTTCGGCGAGCGCGCGGCCCAGCCCGCTCGAACAGCCGGTGATAAGCCAGGTGGACATCGGCAATGTGTACTTCTACTCGAGCCACCGCGTCAAGCGCTTGACCTGAAGTGAGGTTGAGGTCCTAACGTCGACGCCATGACCGAACAACCCCTGCCGCGGCCCGGCTGGCCCGACGAATTGGCCTCGATCGGTGCGATCCGATTCGCCCGCCGCTCCGCGCATTTCGAGTCAACGGTCCAATTTTACCGCGACGTGGTCGGACTGCCGCTCAATGCCACGTTCGGGGATAGCTACGGCAGCACCGGCGCGATATTCGGGCTGCCCGGATCGGCTCTGACGTTTGAGATCGTCAAGGCCGACGAGCCCGTCGCGGTCGACCCTCATGATCAGCTCTGCCTCTATTTCCCCGATGCGACGGCACAGCAGCAAGCGACAGCACGGCTTTCGGCGGCGGGCGTCGGACCCGTCGAATCGCATCCGTATTGGGCAGCGACGGGAGCGGTCACCTACCGCGATCCCGACGGCCGCGAAGTCGTGTTCGCGCCGTTCATATTTGGACTGAACGAACCCGCCGAGAGTAACGGCTCAGGCGAACACTGGACCGCGCCTTGACTGCTCAGCGAATTTTGGTGCCACGCCGTCCGGTGACACCGACGTAGATCGCGATCAGGACGACCGCGACGATGATGCCTACGAGAAAGGCAGTGAGCTCGAATTTGCCTTGGTTGGGGGTGGATACCAGCCGGTAGGTCACCCACGACCCGACGAACGACCCGAGCGCGCCGAGCAGGATCGTCATGATGACGCCGATGT
This sequence comes from Mycobacterium sp., assembly GCF_035570115.1. Taxonomy (GTDB): domain Bacteria; phylum Actinomycetota; class Actinomycetes; order Mycobacteriales; family Mycobacteriaceae; genus Mycobacterium. The sequence continues at coordinate 9,193 of NZ_DATMLH010000064.1, read as the reverse complement.
TCTGCTTACCCGGAAGGATGAGCCGCGCGAGCGCACCGACAATGAGGCCGACAAATATTGCACCGACAATCGTTCCGACCATTTCTGCTCCTTAGCACGTTTGACATGCTGATCGGTTACCCGTTGGCGCCGAATCCACGCAAAGCCCCCAAAAACGGAAGACCACCGGGGTCGCATCCACCGGTGGCCGTCCTCTGCGCTAGTCCGTTGTGGCCTACTTCTTGAAGGCGTCCTTTACCTTCTCGCCCGCGTCTTTCAGGCTCGACTTCGCCTGGTCGAACTTGCCTTCGTTTTCGGTGCTGTGGTCTCCGGTGGCCTTGCCGACGGCCTCTTTGGCCTTGCCGGCGACATCGTCAATCTTGTTGCTCACTTTGTCGTGGGCGCTCATGCGCTTCTGCTTCCTCTTTGTTATGACTTGTGGTCACGCTGGTTTGCGTCGTGGACTATTTACCCGGCCTGCTACCCCTTCAAACCACATGTGGGACATTGGCACGATGCGGGTCGCGATCCTCGACGACTATCAGAACGTCGCGCTGAGCATGGCCGACTGGTCGGAGGTGGCGGCGCGAGCCGACATCACCGTCTTCACCGATCACCTCGCCGATCAGGACGCCGTCGTAAACCGGCTGGCGCCGTTCGATGTGGTGTGCGTGATGCGTGAGCGCACACCGTTGCCGCGCACCGTAATCGAGCGCCTGCCACGGCTGAAGATGATCGCCTCCACCGGGGCGTTCAACGCTTCCATCGACGTCGCGGCCGCCAAGGAACGCGGCATCTACGTCAGCACGACCGGCGGCTACCTAGAGTCGACCGTCGAACTGACCTGGGCGCTGATCCTCGCCACGGCGCGCGGGATCGTCGACGAGTGCCTCTCGGTGCGCAGCGGTGGTTGGCAGACCTCGGTCGGTGGTCAACTCGGCGGGACGGTGCTGGGCGTGTTGGGTCTTGGGCGGATCGGCAGCCGGGTGGCGCGGGTCGGGACGGCATTCGGCATGGACGTCATCGCATGGAGCACAAACTTGACTCCGCAGGCCGCCGAACAATCCGGGGCGGCCTACGTTTCCAAAGACGAGTTGTTCGGTCGCGCCGACGTTCTGACCATCCATCTGGTGCTCAGCGAGCGCACTCGTGGTCTGGTCGGCGCCGCCGAATTGGGACTGATGAAACCGACGGCGTTGCTAGTCAACACATCGCGCGGCCCGATCGTCGATGAGACAGCTCTCGTCGAAGCGTTACATTCGCACCGGCTGGCTGGGGCCGGCCTCGACGTCTTCGACACCGAACCGTTGCCGGCCGGGCACCCGCTGCGCTCGTTGGACACCGTGGTCGCCACCCCACACATCGGTTACGTCGCGGACCGCGTCTACCGCACCTTCTACGGTGAGGCCGCCGCCAAGATCGCCCGTTGGCTTAGCCAGGCCTGACTTCGGTGCGCGGCGCCGCGACCACCACGAGTCAAGCCAACCGAATACCAGCGACACGATCGCCGCGAGCGCCCAGCCCAGCAGGATGTCGATCACGAAATGCTCGGCGGAGTACACGAGCACGAAGGCCATTGCCAACGGGTAAGCCACCAGCAGCGGCCGCCACCTGTGCTTGATGCGTCGCCACAGGAACACCGAGATCATCGCGGTCAGTGCGGCATGCAACGAGGGAATCGCCGCGACCAGATTCACACTGGCCTGTCCGGAGTTGACCAGTGCGCCGGCCGATTGCAGATGTAGCGTTCCCCAGCCACGAGTCGAGATCCGCTCAACGAACAGGTGCGCACCGGGCTGGCTTCTGTGCATCGGGCCGAGCAGCCCACCGTCAGGGACGTGTGCGGGACTGCTGAACATGCAGCGCGGGCTGGACGGGCCACCGGCGATGTCGGCCGGTGTGCAGCGGGCGGCCGCCCACGGCGGTGCTGCCGGCATAACGACGTAGACGACGAGCGCGGCGAAGGATAACGCGACGAACCGCCGGACAAACGCTGCCCAGTCGTTTCGGTTGCGCAGCCACAGCACGCCGGCGACCGCATAAGGCAGGATGAAAAACGACATGTAGACGCCGCTGATGATCACTTCCCACCATGGCGGTTGCGGCATCTTGATGTGCTCCTGCAACCACACGGTCGGGACGGTGCCGAAGAACAACCATCGATCCGCCTGGGGCTGGAAATCCCAGAGTGTTGGCGCCCCGAGCAGTGCGGCCGCCCCCCGGCTGAAGTCATACACCAGCAGCACAACCGCGAATGGGAGCCAATCGCGCACGACCGCAAAAACTTTGTGCCCGCGACCGATGCTGGCGGCGATGAGCCCGGTGGCGATGTAGAGCAGCAGCAGTTCGCGGTTGAATGCGAGCCCGTCGGTCAAAGTCCGGTAGACCACGACAAGGGCCCAGATGGTGATCGCCGTCCGCCGGACCAGCGTCAGCCGACGCTGCCGCGTTGACGCATCCCTGGCGCCATGCGGCCCTCGAAGCGCTGCGGACTCTGGTTCGCGCGCCAACACCTGAGTTTCTCGACCAGTCGTGACTGATACCAAAGTGGACTCCCGCCGACGACAGCATGCATTCCCCGTACATCTTGCCGTAACCTTCGTCGGCCGAGGTTTAACTTCCGGATAGACGCGCGGTGTCACCGCAGGTCGGAATGCGCCGCTTTGTCAGCAGCACCGCGCGCCGGGGTCGGCGTGGTATCGCTCCCGCCAGTAGTCCCGCTCGGACAGCACCGGTTCGCCCGGGTGCGTGCGCCGGCGGTAGTCGAGGTAGCGGCGGTAGTGGGTGTCGCCCATCACGGTGCCCCAGTACCAGCAGATTGCGCGGGCGATACGGCGCAACCGGCTTACCCCGACGGCATCGCGGGCAGCGCGTCCCATTGCCGTTGCACCTCCCGCTCCGCCACAGTCGGGATCATGCCGGAGGGTGCGAACATCCTTGACGGCACTGGGTCGTCTTCGGTCAGCGGTAAGCCTTGGCCGCGAATTGTCTTGAGCGTCACGATAATCGCGGCAGCAAGCACGATGATCACGACGGTGGCAAAGATGATCGACAGCGTGCCCTGGATAAAGGTGTTTCTGATGACGTCGTTCAGCTGGTCGGGCGTCTTCGCCGAGCCGAACGCTGTCTTACCGGCCGCCTTGGCAGCGGCGTAGCGGGAATGCTGAGTCCAGTAGCCCAGGTTGGGATCTGACGAATAGATCTTCTGCCACGACGCCGTCAGCGTGACGGCGAGCCCCCATAGCAGCGGAATGCCCGGTATCCACGCCCACTTCAGCAGACCCTTTTTGATGACGACGACGGTGATCACCGTCAGTGCTATTCCGGCCAGCAGCTGGTTGGCGATACCGAACAGCGGGAAAAGCGAGTTGATGCCGCCGAGCGGGTCGGTGGTGCCGATCAGCAGCATGCTGCCCCACGACGCGGCAACGACCAGGCTGCAACCCCACGCGCCCGGCCGCCAGCTCGGGTTGCGGAGTTTGGCCAGCGGACCGCCCAGATTGCCCACCCCGTCGGAGAGCATGAAACGCGCGACCCGGGTGCCGGCATCGACGGTGGTCAGGATGAACAAGGCCTCGAACATGATCGCGAAGTGGTACCAGAACGCCTTGAGGCCCGTCCCGCCGAACACTTGGTGGAGCACCTGCGACATGCCAAAGGCCAGTGTCGGCGCGCCGCCGGTGCGTGACACGATCGAGTGCTCGCCGACGCCGGCGGCGGCGGCACGAATCTGTTCGTCGGTGACCGGCGCACCCGACAAGCCCAAGCCGTTGACGTAGTGCGCGGCCGTGGCGGCCGTCGGGCCGGTCTGGGCGGCCGGTGCGTTGAGGGCGAAGTACAGGTGCTGGTTGAGGATCGACGCGGTGATCAATGCCATGACGGCAACGAACGATTCGGTGATCATGCCGCCGTAACCGATCAGCCGCATCTGGCTTTCCTTCTCTAGCAGCTTCGGCGTCGTCCCGGATGAGATCAGTGCATGGAATCCGGACAGCGCGCCGCACGCGATGGTGATGAACAGGAACGGGAACAGCGAGCCGGCGAACACCGGGCCGTTGCCGCGGTGGGCGAAGCTCGAAATCGCCGGCGCCTGCATGCTCGGGTGGGCGATCAGGATGCCGACGGCGAGCAAGACGATGGTGCCGACCTTCATGAACGTCGACAGGTAGTCGCGCGGCGCAAGCAGCAACCACACCGGCAGCACCGACGCCGCGAAACCATAGACGATGACAAGCCAGGACAGTGTGACCGGAGTGAGGTTGAACCACGATGCACCCCAAGGGGTTTCAGCGACCCAGTTGCCGGCGGCGACGGCGAGCAGTAGCAGCACGCATCCGATCAGCGACACCTCGGATATCCGTCCGGGTCGGATAAAGCGCAGATAGCAGCCCATGAAGATAGCGATCGGGATGGTCATCGCGATCGAGAACACACCCCACGGGCTTTGCTGCAGCGCCCGAACCACCACCAGCGCCAGCACCGCGATGATGATGACCATGATGATGAAGACTCCGACGAGAGCGGCCGCCCCGCCGATGGCGCCCAGCTCGTCGCGCGCGATCTGGCCGAGGGTACGGCCGCGTCGCCGGGTGGAGATCCACAACACCAAGTAGTCCTGCACACAGCCACCGAGCACCGCACCCACCACGATCCAGATCGCGCTGGGCAGGTAGCCCATCTGGGTGGCCAGCACCGGACCGACCAACGGGCCAGCCCCCGCGATTGCGGCGAAGTGATGTCCGAAGAGCACCCGCCGGTCGGTGGGCACATAGTCAGTGCCGTTTTCGAAGATCTCCGCCGGGGTGGCCTGGTCGTCGCGCGGCTGGACGATTTTTGTCTCGATCAGCCGCCCATAGAACCGGTACCCGATGACGTAAGTGCAGATCGCCGCGACGACAAACCAGACCGCGTTGACCGTCTCGCCGCGGACGACGGCGATGACTGCCCAGGCGACCGCACCGAGCAGAGCGATCACCGCGAAGATGATCTTGTGCCTGGTGCGGATCGGCGAGCGGTCGATGACCGCGACGGGCGGCAGGTCGTCATCGGTGTGGACGTAGCTGACATGCCCACTGACCCCAGTGTGCGCTTCCACGGCCGGGACCCTACGCGCCTGTGAACACGCCCACGTCTCCATGGGCGTGTCGCGTCGCGACGTTCACGGTCGCGCAACCGCTGGTTCAGCTCTGATGTAGGGCGCGCACGGTGTCGACGGTGTCGGCCTGGTCCGGACCCTTGTCGTCCCGGTAGCGCAGCACCCGGGCGAACCGCAGCGCCAAACCGCCGGGGTAGCGCGACGACCGCTGGACCCCGTCGAACGCCACCTCGACCACTTGCTCGGGTCGCAGCTGCACGACATAGCCACCGGTTCCACCGACGGCCAGTTCGGTAAACCGTGTGGTTTGCCAGTCCAGCATCGCGTCGGTCATCCCCTTGAACGTCTTACCCAGCATCACGTAGCCACCGCTGGCCGGGTCGCGAGCGCCCAGATGAATATTGGACAGCTTCCCCCGACGCCGGCCCGAACCCCACTCGACGGCCAGCACCACCAGGTCGAGGGTGTGGACCGGTTTGACCTTGAGCCAGCCGGCCCCGCGGCGGCCCGCCTCGTAGCGCGCGGTCAACGACTTGGCCATCACGCCCTCGTGGCGCGCGGCCAGGGTCGCCTCGAGGAAGTCGGCTGCGGCGGCCGGATCCGAGGTGACCAGCCGATCGACCCGGTGCTGCTTGGGCGTGATCTGGTCGAGCACCGCCAACCGCTCGCTAGCGGCTGCGTCGAGGAGGTCGACGCCGTCGCAGTGCAGGATGTCGAAGAAGAACACCGACAGCGGCTGGGTCGCGCGGGCGGCCGGGACATCGACGGATCGGCCGAATCGCGATCCGGTGACCTGGAAGGGCTGCGGCCGGCCGTCTGGGCGCAACGCGATCGCCTCCCCGTCGGCGATCAAGTCGGTGACGGGTAGCGCCAGCGTCGCCTCGACCACCTCGGGCAGCCGGGCGGTGACGTCGTCGAGGCTCCGGGTGTAGACCGTGACCTGATCACCCGCCCGGTGCACCTGCACCCGTGCGCCATCCAACTTTGCCTCGAACGCGGCTGTGCCGCCGAGTTTTTCGAGCGCTTCGCGGACGCTTGCCGCGGTCTGCGCCAGCATCGGGCCGACCGGTCGGCCCACTCGCAGGGTGAACGCGTCCAGTGCCGCTGTGCCGCCGGTAAGGCCCGCGGCGGCCACCGCGGGCAGGTCTCCGCCCAGCATCGCCGCGCGCCGCACCACGGTTGCCGGGATCCGCGCGGCGGCGGCGACCGCATCGGCCATCACGCCGGCCAGCGCGCCCTGACGCAGCTCACCGGTAAGCAGCCGTCGCAGAAACGTCTGCTCGACCTCTGTTGCGGACGCGAACAATCCGGCAACAAGCTCGGCGCGTCGCGCCTGCGAGCCTTTGCCCGAGACGGCGCCGATCGTCGAGAAGGTGGCGTCGACGCCGGTTACGGTCAGGCTCGGCTGCGCCGCGGGGGACGGCAGCGACCGCAGAGCCGCCCAGCCGACACCGATTTGGCGTTGCGGCAGCTCCCCGGAAAGCCACGACACCATGATCGCGACCAGCATGGGATCGGATGCGGCCCGGCCGAGCAAGTCGGCGATCCGCGCGATTTTGGCGAGCCGCGACGCGGAGCCACCCACTTCGGCCGAAGTCGTCGCCACGTCGATCAGCAGCACAGCCCACCTTTACACGCCTGGCCGACAACGTCACGCACGGCCGCGATAACGTGCAGCTACGCCCGGCGACGATGCAGAGCGCGCAGCGCGATGAGGAGGAGCCGGGCAATCGGGACGCCGGGTAATCGGAACCGGATCAAACACGGAGGTTTGAATGGAGATCAACGGCAAGAAGGTGGTCGTCATCGGCGGCGCTTCGGGCATGGGCCGCGCCAGCGCCGAACTATTGGCCGCCCGAGGGGCGAGTGTCGCGGTGCTGGATCGCGAAGGCTCGGACGGCAAGGACGTCGCCGCCGGCATCGGTGGCTCCTTCTATCCGGTGGACGTCACCGATTTCGCCGGTACCGAGGAGGTCCTGCAGTCCGCGGTCGACAGTCTCGGCGGTCTGCACGTCACCGTGACGACGGCCGGCGGTGGCATCGCCAAGCGGACGATGTCGAAGTCCGGTCCGCACGATCTCGAGTCCTTCCAGTCGGTGATCGACCTCAATCTCATCGCCACGTTCAACATCAGCCGGCTGGCGGCAGACCACATGAGCAAGAACGAGCCGGAGGACGAGGAGCGCGGCGTCATCATCAACACCGCGTCCATCGCGGCATTCGAGGGCCAGATCGGCCAGGTCGCCTACACCGCGGCCAAAGCGGGCATCGCCGGCATGTGCCTGACCATGGCACGCGATCTCGGATCGCTGGGCATCCGCGTATTGGCGATCGCACCAAGCTTGTTCGCTACCGGGTTGACCAAGGGCATTCCGGACGAGTACGCCACCGCGCTGACCAAGGACGCGGCGTTCCCCAAACGGCTGGGCCGCCCGGAGGAGTACGCCAAACTCGTGGCGGCCATCGTGGACAACCCGATGCTCAACGGCCAGTGCCTACGGCTGGACGCCGGACAGCGGTTCGCGCCGAAGTGATGCGATAGTCGCCGTCTGAGCCAACCACCCGGTTGGGAGGCAACCGCATTTAAGTACACTCTTTCCCACCGGCCTACGGCGTCCAAGAGGAAGGCCCTCGAATGGGTATCGCACTTACTGATGACCACCGCGAACTCGCCGAGGTCGCCCGCGGCTTCCTGACGTCGCAGAAGGCGCGTTCGGCGGCGAGGTCCCTGCTCGACGCGCCCGAGGAGGCCCGACCTCCGTTCTGGCAGGGCATCGTCGAACTCGGCTGGCTCGGCCTGCACATCGACGAGGAGTACGGCGGCTCGGGCTACGGGCTGCCCGAGCTCGTGGTCGTCATCGACGAACTCGGCCGTGCGGTGGCGCCGGGCCCGTTCGTGCCTACTGTCATCGCGTCGGCGCTGATCGCCAAAGACGGCACCGCCGAGCAAAAGTCGCGGTTGCTCCCGGGGCTGATCGACGGAACCGTCACCGCGGGCATCGGCCTGCAAGGCCACGTAGGACTCAACGATGGCGTGGCCGACGGCGAGGCCGGACTGGTGTTCGGTGCGGGCCTGGGCGACCTGCTGTTGATCGCAGCGGGTGACGACGTGCTGGTGGTGGAACGCGAGCGTGCCGGAGTGTCGGTCGAGGTCCCCGAGAATCTGGATCCGACTCGGCGCTCCGGCCGGGTCCGACTCCAGAAGGTGAGTGTCTCCGCCGACGACATCTTGCCGGGAGCGCGGGAATCGGCGCTGGCCCGCGCCCGAACGCTGTTGGCCGCCGAAGCAGTCGGTGGGGCGACCGACTGCGTCGAAGCCGCCGTCGACTATGCGAAGGTGCGCCGGCAGTTTGGCCGCACCATCGCCACATTCCAGGCGGTCAAGCATCATTGCGCGAACATGTTGGTCGGCGCCGAGTCGGCGATCGCAGCGGTATGGGACGCCTCCCGCGCGGCAGCAGAGGACTCATCAGAAGACGAAGCCCAGTTCCGCCTGGCGGCCGCTTCGGCGGCGGCGCTGGCGTTTCCGGCGTATGCGCGCAATTCGGAATTGAACATCCAGGTGCATGGCGGTATCGGATTCACCTGGGAGCACGACGCGCATTTGCATCTGCGCCGAGCGTTGGTGACGACGGCACTGTTCGGCGGTGACGCGCCGGCACGCGACGTGTTCGAGCGCACGGCCGCCGGTGCCGCTCGGGAGAACAGCCTGGACCTGCCCCCAGAGGCCGAGGAGTTGCGCACCAGGATTCGTGCTGACGCCGCCGAGCTCGCCGCGCTGGACAAACAGGCGCAGCGCGACAAGCTGATCGAGACGGGCTACGTGATGCCGCACTGGCCCAAGCCGTGGGGGCTGGCCGCCGACGCGGTGGAGCAGTTGGTCATCGAGGAGGAGTTCCGTGACGCGGGCATCAAGCGCCCGGACTACGGAATCACCAGCTGGGTGATTTTGACCCTGATCCAGCACGGAACGCCTTGGCAGATAGAACGATTCGTCGAGAAGGCGCTCCGCAAAGACGAGGTCTGGTGCCAGCTGTTCTCCGAGCCCGAAGCCGGCTCGGACGCGGCGTCCATCAAGACCCGGGCCACCCGGGTGGACGGCGGCTGGAAGATCAACGG
>NZ_DATMLH010000063.1:0-20558 GCF_035570115.1 Mycobacterium sp. | reverse complement strand
CGCACGAGCGGCCCGTGCTCGTCGAGCCAGTAGCGGTGGAACTCGTCTTCCGGCACGTCCTCGCGACGGCGGATGCAGTACACGAGCTTGATCATCCCGGCGACTCTACGCCGGTGGGTCGGTGTGGTCGGTACTCCGGTCGTCGCGGCAGTCAACCCTGGTTACCCCGGCTCACTCAGCCCGAGCCGACGTCAGGACGCGCGAGTCTCCATCGCTACTCCCCCGGCGGGGAATACGACGGAAACGAATACGGCGGGTCACCGGTAATGTACTCGATATTTGGAATACTGCCGTAGTGCAATGTAATTGACTTAGGTACCCCACGCGCGCATGTGCGCTGCTAACTCTAATGCGTTTCACCGCAATCGATTGCGATGCCGTTAATTGTGACTGCCTTCGATTGCGGTGTTTCATCAGATGAATCAACTTGGGTGACACCGTCGGGACTCTCCGAAGGCGTAGTGCTGCTCCCCCGCCGGGGGATTCGTCCGTTGGCCCCGGGTCATTGCACCCGGCATTGACAAACCGCCGGCGGACATCCATCTGTCGCGCAGACTGCGAAAGCTTATATCGGTGGAACCGGTGGCGCGACGTTCAGCATCGCAAAGCTTCTTCTATCGCGTCGGTTTCGACAATGAGACCGATAGGCGATCTGCGGCCGGCCACAGCCGTAGATTGAGCTGTATGGGAGATGAGTGGCTTTGACAGGCGCGGACGTCGCTAAGCACGTCGGAATCGTTCTGTTCTCGGAGGTGGAAGAACTCGACGCGATCGGCCCATGGCAAGTGTTATCGACCTGGACACGCTTTTTCCCTGAAGACGGCTACGGGGTCGTGTGCTTATCGCGGTCGGGCGGACTCGTGCAGTGCGCCAACGGATTAGTGGTGCAAGCCCAGCACTCTTTTGACAATGCGCCGCCGCTCGACGTACTGATCTACCCGGGCGGCCAGGGCACCCGATCCCAGCTCCACGACGAAGGTCAGTTGAACTGGGTCCGTCGCCAACGTACAACCGTGCCACTGATGACAAGCGTGTGTACCGGCTCACTGGTCTATGCCGCCGCCGGACTTCTCGCGAATCGTCCGGCCACTACGCACTGGGCTTCGCTGGACAGGTTGGCCGAGCTGGACCCGACCATTGATGTGCGGCGCGAGGAACGGTTCGTCGATGACGGTGACACGATCACCGCATCAGGGGTGTCCGCGGGCATTGATATGGCCTTGCACCTGATAGTGCGGCTCGCTGGCCCGGACCGGGCGCGTGAGGTGCGACATTTCATCCAGTACGACCCTGCCCCTCCCGTCTAGGCAGAGTCAGCGACCACACGCTACAACGCTCGCTAATCGACTTGTGGCGATTGGCGGCAGGTTTAGGTGATCGTGGAACGCCGCCACCGCCACGCTATTGACGGGTGTCGCAGCAGGGTAGATAGGACCGCGAGTGGGTCAAAGTAGGTGACGCGTTCGATGCCTTTGCCGTCGCACAACCGGAGCCGGTTGGCGTTGGGCCATTCGAGCTTGTCGCGTCCGAGACTGGCGTGCAGCCGGAATTCGATGAAGACGATGTCTTTGTCGCCGCATCAGTGGTCGACGTCGGCCCGCAGGCCTGGAAGGCAGTCCATCACGACTCCGACCCAAAGGAAATTACGTTAGGCAATGGGCCTTAACGCTCTACTTTTTGCTTGGGATGACGATAATCACGATCAACGTGAGAATCGAGAAGAACAGACCAAGTATTCCCCATCCCAGCGGATTGCGCCCCTTCGTCATGGCAATGAGACCGCAGACGATTGCGGCGATCACGCTACCGACCGCGACGAAAATTCCCTTGATCCCGCGGAGAATGAACCCCGCCGCAACTGGATCCGAAGCCGCCAAAACCACAGCATGCAACATGTCAAGTCCTTTCTCTGCGACAACCGACTCAGGAATACCCTGGCGAGGCGACAATGAATCAGGAGTGGATTACACCGGTCCTCGTAAGTCCTGGGGCTACTGGCAAGGATTGCGTGATGCGGCTGTAGCGTGACGACGGTGAACTCCTTGCGTATGAATGCTTCCGTCGCGCTGGTGGCCTGTGCCGCATCGGCCGTCATGTCGCTCGCCGCGTGCAGCTCCCATAAGACCAGCCCGTCGGCAAGCACATCCGCCGCATCGGTGAGCGTGCCCGCCGGCACTGAAGGGGTCACGCCTGCGCCGGCCGAGACGGCGAGCGCAGACAGCACCTGCCCCACGGCGGCACCCGGCAGTGGCGGGACACCCGAGTGGACGCTGACTGGGGCAACTGGCAGCGTCGCGGTGACAGGTTCAACAGATACGTCGGCACCGCGCGTCGACGTGACATCACCGTTCAGCGTGACCCAGACCGAGGTGCACACGCTGCACGGCGGAGACGGGCCGGTTGTCGCACCCACGGCCACAGTTTCTGTCTGCTACATGGGCGTCAACGGGCGTGACGGCCACGTGTTCGACAGCGCCTACGAACGCGGCAGCCCGGCTCAATTCCCGCTGGACGGAGTCGTGCCGGGCTTTCAGAAGGCGATCGCCGGACAAAAGGTCGGCTCCACCGTCGGGGTCGCAATGACCTCTGCGGATGGCTACCCCGACGGTCAGCCCAGCGCTGGGATTCAGAAAGGCGACACGCTGGTCTTCGCTATCAAAATCCTCAGCGCCTCAAGCTGACTTCCCTGGCGCGGCACCGCCGCTTCCGTGCTGTAGCCACCGATAGGGATCGGTCAGACGCCGCCGAGCAGAGTATCGGTCAAACCTAGATCCCCAAACGACAGTCGCCTTGCCGATCTGTTCGGCAAGGCGACTGTGGCTGGTACTCAGATGCAGATGCCCAAAGGACACGGTGGAGGCAGCGGCGGGCCACCCCAGCCAGCAAATCCGGGCCCACCCCAGCCGGGGCCGCGCCAGCCGGGTCCGCCCCAGCCGCGTCCACCCCAGCCCGGGCCGTGCCAGCCGGGTCCACCCCAGCCGGTCAGCTCTGCTTGGTGGACCACACCCGGAGCAGGCTGTGGCGTCGGAGCGGCGTTGGCGGCACCCGCCAATCCGATAGCCGAGAAGCCAAGCGCGCCAGCGATTGCACCCATACCGACAAATCTCTTCAGGGTCATGACGATCCCCTCTTCCGTATGACTGTCGACCGGAAACTCGTACTTTGTACAACGAGAACGTTAGCTAGCCTAGCTATGAACCAGCCGTATTGAGCCTCTGCATCGTTTATGCGGGTTGTCGCCAAGCTTCCTGGGTCCAGCTTCAGCTTTGACCCGGTGCTGCGTTGTCCGCTGGTGGCTTTTCTGCTCGAGGCATTAATCCCGCTGTGTGACCATCTATTTCATGGACGACTACCGCGCGCTCAATCGCGCTAACTGGGATGACCGCGCGGCACTGCACGCGACGTCCGCTGAGTACGCGTTGGACCAGTTCCGCACGGATCCGGAATTCGTGAGCGATGTCGTCCGCTTCGACATGCCGCGTCTTGGCGACACTGACGGCGCCCGTGCTGTTCATCTGCAATGCCATATCGGTACCGACACCATCTCGCTTGCCCGCCTCGGGGCGGTGATGACTGGCCTCGACTTTTCCACTGCCTCAATCGCTCAGGCACGCCAACTAGCGCAGGAGGCCAACGCCGCGGTCGACTTCGTCGAAGCCGATGTTTACGACGCGGCTTCTGTGCTCGGTACGGAGCGGTTCGATCTCGTCTTCACCGGCATGGGTGCGCTGTGTTGGCTTCCAGATATTCGACGGTGGGCCGCAACCGTTGCGGCTCTGCTGGCGCCCGGCGGAAAACTCTTCCTGGGCGAGGGACATCCCGTCCTCTGGTCGATCGATGAAACACAGACCGATCGCCTTGTTGTCGGCTTCCCTTACTTTGAAACCGAGCAGCCGATGATTTTCGACCAGGACACCACCTATTTCAAAACGGAGGGGCGCATCGCTCACACCGTGGTACACGAGTGGAACCACGGCCTGGGTGAGATCGTCTCCGCGGTTCTCGAGGCGGGTCTGACCCTGACAGGTCTCACCGAGCATGACAGCGTGGCGTACGAAGCGCTGCCGGGCCGCATGATCCGCGGGCACGACGGCAGATGGCGACTCAGCGAGAATCGCGAGCGCCTCCCCCTCAGCTACACGCTGCAAGCGCGCAAACCCTGACATATGTCAGAGGTCACGAACCGCCCAAGGAAACGCCGCGAGTCCTCATACGTCACTGTGACGCTTCTCCCCTGCGCCGCACTCGCAGCGTCGCGGCAAGGCGTGTTGCGATCAGGATGATCTTGATCCTTCTGCAGACACCACGACGCTGCATACCGTGCACGGATGACATCGAGCGTCGGCAGTATCCCGGTCCGGGTATCCAAAGCCGTACCTGCAACTTTCAAGCAGGCGCTCTTCGTCGCCGTGACCGCCGGACTCGGCTACGGCTTCGACTCGTACGCGGTGAATATCTATGGCCTGGTGCTGCCGGACATCAAGAAAAGCTTGCACATCACCGACGCCCAAGCCGGATACATCGGTTCAATCTTCCTGCTCGGCTACACCATCGGCACGATCGGCTTCGGACTCGCCGCCGACAGGTGGGGGCGTAAAGCGACGCTCGGGGCCTCAATCCTGCTTTACGGCACGACGACCGCATTGGCCGGACTCACGACAAACATCGCCGCTTTCACGGGATTGCGGTTCCTCACCGGTGTGGGTGGCGCTGGCGAACTCGCGGTCGGGGCGCCATACACCGCCGAGGTTTGGCCGGCGAAGACCCGCGCAATTGGTGTCGGCGGCGTGATCTTCTCGCTCTTCTCGTTGGGCTATGTTCTCGCCGCAGGCGTCGCGCTGGCACTGGTGCCCCGCTTTGGCTGGCAGTCCGCGTTCATCGTCGCAATTGTTCCCGCGGTTGTGTTGTTTCTGGTCCGACGAGGCATCACCGAGTCGCATCGCTACGTCAACGCACAAGCCACGGTTGTGAGCGGGGCTGCCAAGCCACAGCTTTGGCATCTGCCCGGCGTGCGGCGACGTCTCGTCGCGGGCTGGCTCATCTACACCGCCAACGCCGTTGGTTACTGGGGTATGACGCTTTTTTTGACCGTTTACATCGTGAAGAGGTTCCACGCCTCCCCGATCGAGGCGATCCGCTACGCCCTCGTCTTCTTCCTCCTGCAAGCCGTCTTTGCCTACCTTGGCACTGCGCTCGCCGACTGGATAGGCCGACGGCCGTCAGCGATCCTCGCCGCGCTCATCGAGATCGCCTCAACGGTCCTGGCGGCCACCTCCGACTCGCTGGCCGAATATCAGGTCTTCGGCGCAATCGCCATCGCGACCCTTGGCTGGCTATGGGGGGTCGGCGACACCTACATTTCCGAGCTTTTCCCAACGGTCCTGCGCGGCACCGGCTTCGGAATAGCAGTCGGCGGCGGCCGCGTCGTCTCCATCGCTGCGCCGACCGTGATTGGCTGGGGTATAACGCAGTACGGGCCGCAGACGCCCTACCTGGCGCTTGCCGGCCTGTGGGCCCTGACGTTAATCGGCTACCTGCTCGGCCCGGAGACGAAGGGCAAAGAACTCGACGACCTCGCCGACGAGGCCCTCACCGAAGATCTGGTCACAAACTAGAGATCGCAAGACCTCACAACGCTCCTGGCAGCGCCGACCACGGGAAGTACGGCGGGACCGCCTGCTCTTGCGGTGGCGGTGATACCGCTCCCCCGATGGGTGTCCTAGGCCTGGGGTCCTTCGGCCGGCGGCCAGTGCGAACCCGGAGACGCATCGCCGGGTTCAGCGTGTTCGCCACGAGCCAGCGGCACCCACTGCTCGGTCGGCGCAGGCTGCTTCGACGAAGGAAAGTCGCGTAGCTTGCCCGACGGCTTGGCGTCCCACTTGGCGAACGTCAGCGGCGTCTGCAGCCAAGCATGCAGCAGGTTGTACGTCGCCTCCAGCGAATCCATGTGGGTGCGCTCCCAGCCATGGCTGCCGTCGAGCCCGAAGCCGACGAGCGCGGCCCGGGTGCCTGCACCCGCCTCGATCGCCGCGGCGGCATCGGATCGGTAGTAACGAAACACGTCCCGCGCGAACGGAATACCTTGCTCATCGGCGAGCCCGCAGAGCTTGCGGGTCAGGTGGTAGTCGAACGGGCCGTGCAGGTCGGCCATCGGGATCGTGACACCGTCTTCGAGGGAGTCCTGGCCGGGCGCGCAGACCGCGTTGTCCACCGACACCAGCTCGGCGACGTTGGCAGGCAGCCCGTCGCTGGCACCGTGGCCGACCTCCTCGGTGATGGTGACCATGATCGTCGTGCGGTGCGGCAGCACGACCTTGTTCTCGGAGAAATTTTTAGCCAGGGTCAGTGCGACCGCGACGCCGGCCTTCCCGTCGAGGTGGCGGGAAACGATGAAGCCGTCGGCGGTGAGTTCGGGACTGGTGATCAACGCGACGAAGTCACCGACCTTCAGGCCGAGACGGACCAGATCCTCACGCGACGAGACCTTGCGGTCGACACGGACCTCGACGTGCTCCCAATCCGTAGGTTGGGTGTCGATCTCGTCGCCATAGGCGTGCCCGCTGGCCTTGAGCGGCAGCACCGTTCCGGTGATGAACTCGTCGGGGTCGTCGGAGAAGATCCGTACGCGCGCGCCCGTGGCGAACCGAGCCGAGAAGGTGCCGATCGGAATCAGCTCGAGACGGCCATTGTCCTTTAGCTTGCGCACCATGCAGCCGATGGTGTCCGCATGCACTACCAGTGCGCGATCGGTGCCCGCCGACTTACCTGTGAGCTCGGCGGTCAGCGCCCCACGGCGGGTCAACGAGAACGGCACTCCGAAGTCATCGAAGATGTTGCCGATCACCTGCATCACCATGTCCGTGCGCCCGGACGGGCTTGGGGTCTGCAGCAACGCGAGCAGCGTGTCGATCATCCACGCGCGGTCGGCCTCGGCCATGGCAGCTTGGCCCACGGTGCCTCCCTTCGGGGTCGTCCGGAATCGCGTTCAACCTACAGGCGCAGCCTGGCTGCCGGGTCACGGCGTCGCTCTAACTCCGAAAATACTGGTCGGCGGTCCTCGACCGGGCCTGGGTGCTGAGGCGTCCAACTCAGTAGATCATGGGTGCAACTGGCCCGAGCTGCTTTTATCGATCGGGTCGAAGGGCGCACGATCGACGCGAAGTACACAATGATGGGTGGGTCCGGCGGGTCCGGTGAGGCCACAATCGTGAAGCTGGCGCCAAACCCGACGATTCATCCAGGAGTGGCTCGATGATCAAAGTCTTCGGATACGTGAAGCGCAAGCCCGGCCTGTCGCCGCAGGAGTTCGCCGACTACTACGAGCACAACCACATACCTCTCGTGCTCAGCAAGGCCTTCATGCCGATGGTCTACAAGCGCAACTACATCCAGCGCGGGGATGCCTTCAACATCGAAGGTACTGAGATCAGCTTCGACTGCATGACCGAACTCGTCTTCGCCGACCGGGACGACCTGTCCAGTTGGATGGCCAGTCTAGGCGTCGACGAGATCGCCCGAGACGAAGAGAACTTCGTCGATCGAGCCGCGACGCGAGCCTACGTGGTGGACGAGCGCTCCAGCGCGGGCTGAGCTCGCGCCTCAACGCAGTATCGCTGCTTGGCGCTAGGCCGCGGTTGGCGGCCCGAACCACGTGGTGAGCGCGTCCGCGAGCCCGAGGTGAGCTTGATCCCCGACCCAGGCAACATATCCGTCGGGCCGGATCAACACTGCCGCCGGAGCGGTGATCGCGCCAAGAACCGGAAGATCCCATTCGCCAACATATTTCGCGTTGATCAAGTCGACCCGATTGGCCCACGGTGCGATGTCGAAGCTGCCGGGCTCACTGAGGTTGAGCAGCACCGGCCGGGCTTCGTGCAGCAGCGTGAACAGCCGCAGCGGGCCGTTTGCGGTGGCTAGGTCGAGATCGGGTACGCGACGACCGAGCAACGGGTGTCCCGCACCGAGGTCGTAGTGGATGTCTAGGCCGGACATCATCGCGGCGAATCGCTTGCGAGGCTCGTCCATGCTGAGAAGTTCAGACATGGTCTCGCGCAACGCTTTGGTGCGCTCGTCGTCCGGGCGGCGAAGAAGCGCAATCTGCGCCAGCGTATTGCGCAGCACGCGCGCGGCGATCGGGTGGCGTTCGGCATGGTAGCTATCGAGGAGGCTGTCGGGCGATGTCCGGTTGACCACCTGGGCCAGCTTCCATCCCAGATTCATCGCATCCTGCACACCGGTGTTGAGGCCTTGGCCGCCGATCGGATGATGCACATGGGCGGCATCGCCGGCCAGCAGGACGCGTCTGTCGCGATAGGTCGCCGCCTGGCGCGCCATATCAGTGGACCTGGAAATCCAAGTGGGGCTGTGGATTCCGTAATTCGTCCCGTATACGGTGATGAGCGCTTCGCTCAGATCACGCAAGGTGGCTTCGCTGTCGGGTCCGAGCTGTTTCTCGGTCACCATGACCCGCATCGGTCCACCGTTCTCGAGCCTGCTGAGCGAATGGACGCCGAGCGCGTCGTGCCGGATGCCCCATTCCGGCAACTGGCCAGGCTCGAACGCCACTTCGACTTCGGCGATGAGGTAGCTCATAGTCGGATCCCAACCCGGAAACGCGATGCCGGCGGCCTTACGGACCGCACTGC
Organism: Mycobacterium sp.; assembly: GCF_035570115.1. Taxonomy (GTDB): domain Bacteria; phylum Actinomycetota; class Actinomycetes; order Mycobacteriales; family Mycobacteriaceae; genus Mycobacterium. The sequence continues at coordinate 11,913 of NZ_DATMLH010000063.1, read as the reverse complement.
GCCCTCCGTCGCACCCGACGAGATACTCCGCCCGGACCAACTGGCCGCCTGCCAATTCGACGTCGATGCCGGTGGGGTCTTGAGCGAAATCCCCCACCTCGCATCCGCGGTAGATGGGCACCGCCAGCTCGCCGACCCAGTCGGACAGTATCCGCTCGATGTGGTTCTGCCACAGCGCCAGGCCGTAGGGATGTCGGGTGGGAAAGTCGCTGATGTCCAGCCGAATTTGGGAAAACCCCGCGACTTGCGCCACTTCCCCCCGCGAGAGGAAGCGATCGGCGATTCCGCGCTGATCGAGTACCTCGATGGTTCGTGAATGCAGACCACCGGCGCGCGAGCCGATCAGGTCTTGGCTGGCGCGCCGCTCGACAATGGCAACATCGACTCCTGCCAGTGCCAGCTCGGCCGCCAACATCAACCCTGTCGGGCCTCCCCCGGCAACTATCACCGCATGCTCGGACATCGGTTCGAAACCCATCTCGCAACCCCCCGTTTTACTGAGTCCTGGCTTCGGCCAGCGATTTTGCAGCATGACCCGGGTCTTGCCGCAAGCCCCCGGGTGCGCTATACATTGAGAGTGGGACGGAGTGATTTCTCTCCGTTCCTTTTTCTTTCGTCCGCGACCTACGGAGGCGTCGTGATCGCCTTCATGTGCGCCATGCCGATGGAGCTCCGCCCGCTGCGACGCCAGCTCCGGCTTCGGAAGTCCGAGTTGGGTTACGCCGGCCGGATCGGCGACCGTCCGGTGACTGCGGTGATCACCGGGATCGGCACAGCCTTGGCGCATGCAGCGACCGTCCGCTTGCTCGACGCGGTCGACGTCGAGCGGGTGATCGTCGTTGGCATCGCGGGCGCCATCGAGAACCAGACGCCCATCGGGGCGCTGGTGCTCCCCGAGCTGGTCGTCAGCGGCGCGGACGGCTCCGAGCACCGGCCCACGCCGCTTGAGGTCGGGTTGGGAAGCATGGCCCACGGGAAGTTGTGGACCACCGACGACGCGCTCCTCGATCCGGCGGTACACGCCGACCTGCGGGCGCTTGGCGTGGTCGCGCTTGACATGGAAACCGCTGCCGTCGCGAAGGTTTGTGACGAGCACGACGTCCCCTGGTCGGTGGTGCGGGCAATCAGCGACCGGGCCGGTGACGGCAGCGTGGACGCCGAGATTGTCGGTCTCAGTCACCCGGACGGCAGGCCGAACGTCTCGGCCGTGGCCCGCTACCTGGTCAGGCACCCCGACGCGCTCCCCCGTCTGGTCCACCTGGCCAAAGGGGCCAAGCTCGCGTCCGCACGGGCGGCCGAAACTGCGATCAACGCGCTGATTAATTCTTGACCGATTCCAGATAAGGTCTTGACTCATTCCAAAGATCAGCGGCATATTGATGTCGTGTCGTCAACGTCGGCGGATTACGCGGCGCAGCTGCGTATGGCCGATTTACGGGTGACCCGGCCCAGGGTCGCCGTGCTGGAGGCGGTGCATTCCCATCCGCATGCTGATACCGAGACGATCTTGTCGGCGGTACGCGGCGGCCTGCCCGATGTCTCGCGCCAAGCCGTGTACGACGTGCTCAACGCGCTGACGGCGGTAGGTCTGCTGCGGCGGATCCAGCCACTGGGAATGGTTGCCCGTTACGAGTCTCGGGTCGGCGACAACCACCATCACGTCGTTTGCCGATCCTGCGGGGTTATCGCCGACGTCGACTGCGCGGTCGGTGACGCGCCGTGCTTGATTCCTTCCGACGACGACAACGCGCTGGACGGCTTCGTTCTTCACGAGGCCGAAGTCATCTACTGGGGGCTATGCCCCGACTGTTCAACCACAGATTCCCGATCACAACCGTGATCACAGCCCGATTCAACTACTCCTGAAAGGAATGCTGTGTCATCAGATACAACCCATCAAGGCAGTGAAAGCGAAAACCCGGTGATCGACACGCCGGAGCCCAAGGCGCATGGTCCCCTGAGGAACCAGGACTGGTGGCCAGAGCAGGTCGACGTCTCGAGGCTGCACGCGCAGTCGTCCAAGGCCAACCCGCTCGGCCCGAACTTCGACTATGCCGAGGAGTTCGCCAAGCTCGACGTCGAGGCGCTGAAGGCTGACGTGATCTCGATGCTGACCACGTCGCAGGATTGGTGGCCCGCCGACTACGGTCACTACGGCGGCCTGTTCATCCGGCTGAGCTGGCATGCCGCGGGCACCTACCGCATTCACGACGGTCGCGGCGGCGGCGGGCAGGGTGCTCAGCGCTTCGCGCCACTGAACAGCTGGCCTGACAATGCCAACCTGGACAAGGGCCGTCGGCTGCTGTGGCCGATCAAGCAGAAGTACGGCAACAAAATCTCCTGGGCAGACCTGCTGGTCTTCGTGGGCAACGTCGCTTTGGAGTCGATGGGATTCCAGACCTTCGGTTTCGCGTTCGGTCGCGAAGACATCTGGGAGCCCGAAGAGATTCTCTTCGGCGAAGAGGGCGAATGGCTGGGCACCAACAAGCGCTACTCCGGCAAACGCGATCTCGCTGAACCGTACGGCGCGACCACCATGGGTCTGATCTACGTCAATCCGGAAGGCCCCGAAGGCAAGCCGGATCCCGTCGCCGCGGCAGTAGACATCCGTGAGACGTTCGGCCGGATGGCGATGAACGACGAGGAGACCGCCGCACTCATCGTCGGTGGCCACAGCTTCGGCAAGACGCATGGCGCCGGTGACGGCGACCTGGTCGGCCCCGAGCCGGAGGCCGCCCCGATCGAACAACAGCTGCTGGGCTGGAAGAGCTCCTATGCAAGCGGCAAGGGCAAGGACGCCATCACCAGCGGCCTGGAGGTGGTCTGGACCGCGACCCCGACCAAGTGGGGCAACGGATTCCTGCAGAACCTCTATGGCTACGAGTGGGAGTTGACCAAGAGCCCTGCCGGAGCCTGGCAGTTCACCACGAAGGACGGCGCGGGCGCGGGCACGATCCCCGATCCGTTTGGCGGGCCGGGCCGCGCGCCCACAATGCTGGTAACCGACATCTCGATGCGCGAAGACCCGATCTACCGCGAGATCACCCGGCGCTGGCTGGACCATCCTGAGGAGCTGGCCCCGGCGTTTGCCAAGGCGTGGTACAAGCTGTTGCACCGCGACATGGGACCCATCTCGCGCTACCTCGGGCCATGGATCGCCGAGCCGCAGCTGTGGCAGGACCCGGTTCCCGCTGTGGACCACAAGCTGGTCGACGACAAAGACGTTGCGGCCCTGAAGAAAAAGGTGCTCGAGTCCGGCCTGCCCATTCCCCAGCTGGTCAAGACCGCTTGGTCGGCGGCCGCGAGCTACCGCAACACCGACAAGCGCGGTGGCGCGAATGGGGCGCGGCTTCGCCTTGAGCCACAGCAGAACTGGGAGGTCAACGAGCCCTCCGAGTTGGCCAAGGTGCTGCCGGTGCTGGAGCAGATCCAGCACGACTTCAACGGCTCGACCTCTGGCGGGAAGAAGATCTCGCTAGCCGACCTGATCGTGCTGGCCGGCTCCGCGGCGGTGGAGAAGGCAGCCAAGGACGCCGGCTATGAGATCTCGGTGCATTTCTCGCCGGGGCGGACCGACGCCTCGCAGGAGAACACCGACGTCGAGTCCTTCGCGGTGCTCGAACCGCGGGCCGACGGGTTCCGCAACTACGTCCGTCCCGGCGAGAAGGCGCCGTTGGAACAGCTACTGGTGGAACGGGCGTACTTACTGGGTGTCACCGCCCCGGAGTTGACGGTGCTCATCGGGGGTCTGCGTGCCCTCGGCGCCAACCACGGCGGCAGCAAGCACGGGGTGTTCACCGACAAGCCGGGCGTGTTGACCACAGACTTCTTCGTCAACCTGCTCGACATGAGTACGCAGTGGAAGGCTTCCGAGACTGCGGAGAACGTCTACGAGGGTCGCGATCGGGCCTCCGGTGCTCACAAGTGGACTGCGACAGCGAATGATCTTGTGTTCGGATCGAACTCGGTGCTGCGTTCACTGGCCGAGGTCTACGCACAGGACGACGCCCACGGGAGGTTCGTGGAGGACTTCGTCGCCGCGTGGGTGAAGGTCATGAACAACGACCGGTTCGACCTAAAGTAGCACCCGGATCAGATCGTCTGAACGGCGCCCCGCGAGCCACTGGCCCGCGGGGCGCCGCGTATCTGGCGAGATCGCTTCCGTCTGATCCACTGCTGTGCAACATCTTTCGCTAGTAATTGGCGAACTCGCTATTCAGCAAACACTTTCCGCTGGACCGCCGGCCTGCTGTTATTTCCGCCGGCTGATTTGCCTTGTGATCAGGATGATTCGCAACGCTGTGTTAAGGCCACCGGGTAGCTAACATTCCTCCACCAGCCTGCAGATCCTTTTGGTTCGATCGGCGGTCGGTAACTTCTACCATTTAGTTTCTTGCTTGGAGGCGGCAGTGACACAGGCCACGCAGCCCTCGGCGCACCGCCGCAAACTTCGATTCAACGTTCCTTGGATCAATGTCGTCGGGATCGTCGCCATCGTCATAGCGGCAATCCTGGTCTCAGGCAAGCACCTACACGGCGATACGTCACAGAATCAGATTCTCAATGTTTCCTACGACCCAACGCGCGAGCTCTTCGCAATTCTCGACAAAAGTTTCGTCGAGCAGTACCGCCAACGCACCGGTGTCGCGCTCGAGGTCAAGCAATCGCATGGCGGTTCCGGCCGGCAAGTCAGAGAGGTCATCGACGGCAAGCAGCGGGCGAACGTGGTGTCGCTGGCGTTGGTCAGCGACGTGGACGCCCTGCGCAAACGCGGACTGATCGCGTCCGACTGGCAGAGACGCCTGCCCAACAATTCCATTCCCTACACGTCGACCATCGTCTTTGTCGTGCACAAGGGCAATCCGAAAGCGATCCACGACTGGCCCGATTTGGTCAAGGATGGTGTTGGCATCGTCTCCCCAAATCCGCGCACCTCGGGCAACGGCCAGTTGAGCATTCTCGCGGCCTGGGGCTCGGTCACCACGCGCGGCGGCAGCGACGCGCAAGCTCTCGACTTTGTCACGGCGTTGCATGGCCATGTAGCGATCGCCGATCCCGGCGCCCGCAGCGCCGCCATAAGCTTTGCCGTACAGCAAATCGGCGACGTCCATTTGACTTGGGAGAACGAGGCCTTGCGGGAGGTCGCTGAGAACAAGGATCAACTCGAGATCGTCTACCCGCCGATCAGCATCCGCGCCGAACCGGCCGTCGCCTGGGTGGATGCGAATCTCAAAGACAAACGAGTCGCGTCGTACGCCAAGGCATATCTGGAATACCTCTACACCGACGCCGCACAAGAGACCATCGCCCAGCTCGGATACCGCCCGCTGAAACCGGAGATCCTGGCCAGACATGCCGACCGTTTACCCGAGATCAAGCTCTTCCCGATCTCCGCAATCGCCAACGACTGGACCGACGCGCGAGAAAAGTTCTTCGGCGACAACGGCATCTATGACACGGTCTCATCATCTGCGCAGGCCTCCGGCGGTGGTCGCGCATCCGCGGCGAAAGACAAATAAGGCATGAGTATCTCGGAGAAGTTGAGCAATGTGAATTACGACTCGACGAAGGCGCGCCGCGACCTCATCGCCGGGCTCACCGTGGCGGCTGTTTCGCTGCCGCAGGGCATTACCTACGCGCTGGTCGCCGGCGTCGACCCCAAGTTTGGCGTGTACTCGGCGATCGTCGTGACGTTCGTTGCCTCTGTTTTCGGATCGTCTTCGCATCTGATCAACGGGCCGACGAGCGCGATATCGCTTCTCGTGTTCAGTTCGTTGGCTTTTCTGGATCCCGAGAATCGAACCGTACTGTTCGAATCCTTGTTCCTACTTGGTGTTCTGGTCGGCACCTTCCAGATCCTCATCGCGGTGTTCAAGCTCGGTGATCTGACCCGATACATCTCCGAATCGATCATCAGCGGGTTCATACTCGCCGCGGCAGTGCTGATCGCATTGGGGCAGTTGGGTAATGCGCTTGGCGTCAAGGACAGGGGCAACGGAAGGATGTCGGTGCTGAAACGCACCTATCTCACTTTGTTGCACGGCGACGCGATCAACTACCGCGCGGTGTTACTCAGCGTCGCGACTGTGGTGCTGGCCGTCGCCTTACGATGGCTGGTGCGGCGCTACCGGTTGCCGCAACTCGACTTGTTGGCGGTCCTGGTCATCGCGGCGGTGATCGCCTACGCGGCGGGATGGTCGAACGAAGATCTCAGTGGCAATACGGCGGTGGCGCTCACCGCGAAAATCCCGAAGAGTCTGCCTTTCCCGCACATTCCCGACGTGCAACTCGGCACGTTGGGCCAGCTTTCACAGGGCGCGCTGGCCATCGCCTTCATCGGCCTTCTCGAGGCGCTGTCGATTGCAAAGGCAATCGCCTACCAGAGCGGGCAAAAGATCGACTACAACCGGCAAATCCTCGCCGAGGGGTTGGCCAACCTCACCGGTGGCTTCTTCCAGGCGGTACCGGGTTCGGGGTCGGTGTCGCGCTCGCCGATAGCCTTCCAGGCTGGTGCGGCTACCCGCTTCTCAGGGGTCATCAGTGCGGTGGCCGTCGCGGTGGTGGTGCTGCTCTTCGCGCCGCTGCTGCACTATATGCCTAAGGCCGCGTTGGCCGGTCTCCTGCTCATTACCGCCGCCCGGCTCATCGACTACAAACGCCTGCGCTACACGATAAGGGCGTCGCGTTACGACGCCGGCTTGGTGATCATCACCGCACTGACGGGGGTGCTGCTCGACCTGGACACAGCCGTGTTGCTCGGTGTCGGCTTGTCGATCCTGCTGTTCGTGCCGCGAGCGGCGAAGCTGAAGGCCAGGGAGTTGGTCGTAGCGCCCGAGCGGGTGGTGCGCGAGCGGGTGGCCGGTGACCCGGCGGATCCCTCGATCGTCATATACGACTTCGAAGGCGAGCTATTCTTCGGCGCTGCACCGGAACTCGAGCGCTACCTGGCCGAGTTGCAGAACCGAGTAGAACAGGAAGGCATCGAGTTTGTCGTATTGCGACTGAAGCGCGTGCGCCACCCCGATGCCGTCGTCACCGAGCGCATCGAGCGTTTCCTACGGGAGGAAACCGCGCGCGGTGTGACCGTCCTACTCGCCGGCGTTCAGCCTGATATGTGGACTCTGCTCAAGAACGTCGGCGTCGACAGATGGTTCTCGTCGAAGCAGGTCTTCCCCGAAGAGGACGAGGAGTTCTCGGCGACGCTCAAGGCCGTCCGCTACGCCCGCGGCCAACTTGAGGACCCCGATTTGCCGGTGCCGCCGGTTACGGTGGCCGCAGTGTCCGGCAACGGGGACGGGCAGCGCTACTACTACCTCGTTTGAGCCTGACTTTGGCCCGGTCAGCTCTTCGAAAGCTGTTGAGGGCAATAGTATTTCGCTGCGATCATGGCGAAGTCGGATGCCTCCTCCATGGTGAACCCGGCATTGCGGACCTTCACCTCGTGGACCAGCTCCAGGGCCGATTCGCCGTTATTCAGGCACCCGCAAACCGATTTGCCGGCTGTAATGGCTTGAGCTGGAGTGGGATAGTGGATGCCGACTTTTTGCAGGGCAGACAGGAAGCCGGCGTCGTCACCGGTGGTGTCGTCGGGATCGGCGTACGCGGGCGCAGCGAGGCCGATCGCAGTGCAAACGCTCAGTACCGCAAGTAGCGTTCTCATGACTCATCCCTCTTTCTTTGATATCCGGAGCAGGTTGTCCTAGGTCAACTACATATCCGACGGCACGACTTTGGCCCTGCCGCTTTTGGCCTTGCCGCCTTTGAGGTGCACCGCGTGGACGCCGGGTTTCTTCGCCAGTTGTTCGAGCAGACTCTCGAGACCGTCTTGGTCGACCGTGTGATGCTGCACGCTCTCGGGCTTCTCCGATATTTGTGCGACCAGACGCTTCAGTTGCTCTGGCGACTGCTTGTTTTTGAGGTCCTTGAGCGGGGTGAGCCGGCTGCGAACGCCACCGTTCGCCACGACGGTGGGAGCCCCGGCGCCGATCGCGGCGCCGAGCATCCCCGCCGCGGGCATAGAACTGAACATGCTTCCTTCGGCGATCGCGGCCGCCGGCACGGCTTCGGGCCCGGCCGCCGACAACGCGGCGGCGACCGTCCTGATCGTCGGTGTGGCGGTGGCCCAGCTCGGCGGGACGGACAACTTATCGACCAACGTGCCGGCGTTTCCCATATTGGCCGACACCGAGCTGGTCAGCCAGCCCCGTCCCCACCAGGGGCCGGTAAGTCCGCCTCCCAGACCTTCTTTCGGAATGACGCCAAACGCGGGAGCGGGTGAGAACTTGAGGAACTGCGACACCGGAAAGTTGGTGAGCAGCCCGATGTCGTTGAACCCGGTGGTGAAGCTAAGTGGAGTCTTGATCGCGTTGAAAAGCGCCGTGTACGTTGATGCCCCAGTTGACCCAAACAGGCCGTTCAGCAGGCCGTTGAGGGTATCCGTGTAGTCGGTGGACAGGTTTGCCAGCCATTGCAGCAGCGGATTGGCCGTGGAGGTCGTTGTCGACGCGACCGTCTGGGCAGCTGTCCCGGCCGAGGTCGAAGTAGCCTGGGCAACCGCAGCGGCCTGGCCGGCGACCCCGGCTGAGTTCGTGGTCTGCGGTGCCGGGGTGAACGGCGTCAACTTGGAGGCGGCCGCCGATGAGGCGGCGTAGGTATCCATCGCCAGCCCGTCCTGCGCCCACATTTCCCCGTACTGGGCCTCAGTGGCCGCGATCGCTGAAGTGTTCTGCCCGACAACGTTGGTCGCGACCAGCATTGCCAGCTGGCTGCGGTTGGCTGCGATCTCTTCCGGCGGCACGTGAGCGGCGAACGCAGTCTCGAATGCGCTTGCCGCCGCGGTGGCCTGATTCGCGGTTTCGGCGGCCTGCGCGGCGGTGCCCTGCATCCAGGTCAGATACGGAGTGACCGCGGCCGTCATGCTCAGCGCCGTGGGGCCAAGCCAGGGCCCGCTGGTCAGGGACGAGATCACCGACGAATAGGACGCCGCTGTGGACTGTAAATCGTCGGCGAGCCCGGCCCAGGCCGCTGCGGCGGTCATTAGCGGCGCCGACCCCGGACCGCTGTAGATCCTTCCCGAGTTGATCTCCGGCGGAAACGCGGCGTAGAACATGGCTATACCCCTTGCCTTTTCGTGCACGACTGGGCGGTCATTGCGGTCAGTCCTCGAGCACCGGGATCACGATGATGGTGGCGGCAGCGGGGTCGGCCTCGGCGACGACACCGCCGAATGAGCCCACGCCAGCAGCACTGCTCCCCGAGTGGGTCGCACTAGCGGCGACGGCGCGTCCAGCCAGGCTCGACGCCGCCATCTGGCTGAAGATGCCGCCCTGGCTGGCCAGCGACGCTTCCGGAACGGCAGCCTCCGCCAGGTTCATCGGCAGCGCGGCGGCGAGGGTTCTGATCTCCGGGGCGGCTTGGGTCCAACCCTGTGGCACCGACATGCCGCTGACCAAGGCTGCGCGACCCATCGACCCCGATACCGGTCCCGTACCAAAGGCCGCACTGAGATGCGGCGTCCCCAGCTCACTGGCCAGCGGGGCCAACGCGCCGGTGATGGGCTTCGGACCGGCGAGAAAAGCAGCGGCGCTCTGTCCGTTTTGACCCCAGGCGTAGGCCTGACCGAACGACAGGAACGGGCCACCGGGTATGGAAGTCAACCCCTGGAGCGAGTAGGGCCCGGACGCGAAGGTCGAGAAGATGGTGTTCCAGTTTGTCAGGTCAGTCGAGAGCCCTGGTGGCAACGTCGCCGAGAACAATTGCGGCAAGGACAGTCCCGACAACAGGTTCGTCGATGTTGTCGGCGACTCCAGTAGGCCGTTCGCCAGGCTTTGCAGCGCGGTCGGCAGCGAGTCGATGAACTGGGTCAGCTCGGTGCCGATGTTCGACGCGGTCGAGGTACTCGCCTGGGTTGCCGCCGCCGCTTGCATCGGTTCGGCCGCGGCGTTGGTGGTCTGAGGCGGCTCGGTGAAAGGCGTCAGCTGCGTCGCGGCCGCCGAGGAACCGGCGTACCCATACATCGCGGCGGCGTCCTGAGCCCACATCTCCATGTAGTGGGCCTCGGTGGCCGCGATCGCCGGGGTGTTCTGCCCCAGAATGTTGGTTGCGATCAGCGTCATCAACAGGGTGCGGTTGGCCACGATCACCGGTGGGGGCACTGTCGCCGCGAACGCGGCCTCGTAGGACGCGACCGCGGCCCGGGCCTGGTTGGCGGTCTCCTCAGCCTGCGCCGCGGTGGCGGTCATCCAACTCACATATGGAGCCGCCGCGGCCGCCATCGACGTCGACGAGGGGCCCTGCCACGAGCTGCCGAGACCCGAGATGACCGACTGGTAAGACGAAGCGTTGGAACCCAGCTCGCTGGCAAGGTCGTCCCAGGCCGCCGCGGCGGCCAACAGCGGCCCCGGCCCCGCGCCGGCATACATTCGTCCGGAGTTGATCTCCGGCGGGAGTGCCGCGAAATCCATCCTGTTAACCTCCTGTGGCTTTGCTGGTCGCAATGCATTCATGGCTTCGTAACCGATGTGGGCATACGGAATCCATGAGATGAACGGGTACCAGCGCCTCGTTGCCTGGAACGTTGAAACTGTCAGTGGTTCAACAGAGTTCGAACGCCCCGCGCGTCAGGTGACCGGGAACCAGTGTCCGACCATGCGGGCGATCTCGATATAAAGGGGGATACCGATCGTGACGTTGTACGAGAACGTCAAACCCAACGATGCCGCCAGTGGCAGGGTCGGGCTCGCTTCGGGGATGGCCAGACGCTGAACCGCGGGCACAGCGATGTACGAGGCCGCGCCGCAGAGTACCGCGAACAAGACGTAAGTTCCCAGGCTGAACACCGTGTGGGTGAGATAGCCGTATGTGTAGGCGACGAAGATCCCAAGCGTTGCAAAGATATTCGGCGCCAACAGACCGAAGAAGATGAAACCGCTGCCGGCGGTCCTCAGGTCACGCAACTTACGGGAGGCCGTCATACCCATCTCGAGCAGGAACAGGCAGAGCGCACCCTGGAAGGCGTGAACGAAGAAAGCGTCGCCATCCTGCACGACCTTCGGTCCCTGCAACCCGCTGACAAAGCCGATGATGATGCCGCCAAACAGCAGGCATAACCCGGGGTTGAGGAAGACTTCTCGCAACAGCTGGCGCGAAAACATGCTCTGCCTCTGCCCGCCAGTACGGTTCCATGCGGGACGCTTCCCCTTTCGCAGCGCGAACTCAACCTCGTCCTCGATCTGTGGGTCGCGAGTGAAGTCTTCGAGTGGTTGTCCCGGCGCCGGCTGTGTCGCCGCACCGGGTCCGGCCATCGCTGGCGCGGTCACTGGGGCGGTGTACCCCGGCTCGTCGGGCATGTACCCGTCTGTGTCCATCCCTCTATGCCGCAGCCGCGCAACGAGATACAACGCCACCAGGCAGCCAGGGACCTCCATGACGGCCAGCATGACCGGCATGTATGCGTTGAACGCGATTCCCGCACTGGTAAGGACGGCCACGCAGGTTGCGAAGGTCCCGGCAGAGTCCGACCCGTAATATCCAGCGACTGTCGCCTGATCGACCCGTCTCAGCTTGGTTAGGCGACGCAGCAGGAAGTATGCGATGACACCGATCAGGAAGTTCAAAGCGAAGCCGGTGACCATGAATCCAACGAGGTGGCCGATGCTTGACGCCCCGATCTTGGCGAGCTCCTCGCCCCCGTGCCAGCCGATGGAAACCAGCAGGTACATCGTCAGGCCCTGGTAGACGGCGTAGGGGAACTCGAAGTCCACCTTCAGGATCGGGATCAGGAAGCCGAAGTAGAAGAAGAGCAGTAGCGGCTTGAAGAGGTTGTGCAGGAAATTCTCCAAGAACTCGTGGAGCATTGAATCTTTCCTATCTCTCTCGAAAACATCGACTGCGACGAATTATGTTGTGCTGTAG
>NZ_DATMLH010000062.1:0-9046 GCF_035570115.1 Mycobacterium sp. | reverse complement strand
AGTCCTGCGCGGCACCGATGTGCGCAGCATCCTCGCCGGGCACCTGCACTACTCCACCACGGCCACCTTCGCCGGAATTCCGGTTTCGGTGGCCTCGGCCAGTTGCTACACCCAGGATCTTCTGACGCCCGGAACCCGGGGCCGCGACGGCGCGCAGGCATTCAACCTGGTGCACTGCTACCCAGAAACGGTGGTGCACACCGTGATTCCGTTGGCCGCCGGACCTACCGTGGGACGATTCGTCCAGCCGGAGACCGTGCAGCGAGAACTCGCCGACTCTCGCGTCAGCATCCTGCCGGCAGGTCGGATACCGCACATCCCACAGCAGCTCGCACGCACCTAGCGGGCGATCGCTCGTCGCCGGCCGTTCATCAGCCCGGAGGGCGCGCAAAGGCCGGGGTTCCGCGGCGCCAGTGAATTCGTCGAATCTGAGAAATACGGCTAGTTAGTCTGCGGATTATAGGTCACCGCTGCCAGCGAATAGCCGTCAAGAAGCCGTTATGATTTTGCCTGGATCCATTAAGAAAATGTAATGACGTTAAGAACGCATAATGGAGGTGTGTTCACGGTCACGACACAGTTGCGCTGGGTTCCGCGACTAGCTATAACAGATGCGACGCAACCACCTACGCGACCGGTGACCTGCGGAAACCCAAATCGCATCGTTGCGTGACGAACAGCGGACTCAATTGGTTGCCAGGGAGAATCAATGCCACTCGGTAATGTGCTGCAAGCACTAATTATGCTGGCCGTAGTCTTGATTGGTTCGGTGTTTGTCGGAAACCTGTTTCGCCGGATTAAGCAGCCCGCGGTCGTCGGCGTAATCACTTTCGGCCTTCTGCTCGGCACAATTCTGGCCCTCCTTCCGCATTCCATGAAGTCTGTGTTACTTTCGCCGACCTCGAAATCTCTCATCGAGGACGTGGGTCAAGCGGGCCTCTTGTTACTGTTGTTCTTGGTTGGAATTGAGCTGCGGTCCTACAGCAAAACATCCGAGAAGTCACCGCTCTGGCAACTGTTGCCCTGCGTGCTGATTCCGGTCGTCGTCTGTGCGGCTGCAGCTTTCCCCTTTGCACACCGACTCATTGGCCCAGACCACAATCCGCTGCACGTGTGGCTATTCGTCGGTGTGGCGCTGAGCGTCACCGCCGTTCCCGTTCTGGTGCTCATCATCAAAGATCTTGGGGTCCCGGCGCCCATCCCAGGGGTAGCGCTGCGCATTGCCGTCTCGACTGATGCGGGGGCATGGGCACTGGTTACCGTGTTGATCCTGCTGGCCACCGACTTGAGCTCGGTCTCGGCTGCTGCCCTTTGTGTGGGCGCCGCGTTGCTGTTCATTGTGATGTTTGTGCTGCCGCCGATCGTCCGGCGGTTGTTCGAGCACTCCCAGCAGGGCGCTCCGTTTGTGGTGGCGATCTTCGCTTACGTGCTGGTCGGTGCGGCAGCTACACAGGTGTTCGGTCTGCACCCAGCCCTCGGTGCCGTGATTGCCGGTCTATTCTTCCCCGCGGGGCTGGCCAACCAGGCGTCGGAGCGGGCCTTAGCCGCGGTCGCGGACATGCTCATTCCTGCCTTCTTCGTTTCGAGCGCGCTGTCTGTGCCGCTGCAGACCCTGGCGGACCTGTTCCGAGGGAGCGGTCTGCTGTGCCTGCTGACCCTGACCATCGCCGCTTTTGGTTCGAAACTCGCGGTCGGTCTCCTGGCCGGCAGGATGCAAGGCTGGTCATTTACGACCTCGGCCAAACTCGGTGTCTTGTTGAACTGCCGCGGCGTCACCGAACTCGCCATTGCGTCGATAGGTCTCCAAGCCCGCTTGATCGGTCCCTATGCGTTTGCGATGTTGTGTGCGCTTGCCATCCTGACGACTGCGGTGACGGCTCCGCTGTACCGCGCGATCGACAGCCGCGCGCTTGTCCGTACGTCGCGCGCGGATGCCCGACAAGTGGCCCATGTCTAAAGCAGTTTCGGTTCCTATCATGGCAATTGCGGTGACCCGTCAAGATTCCCGGCATACCGACCTCTCTCACCTCGCGTGCGCGACCCTTTTTGTGGACGGGAGGTTCCCTTGAGCACTCTGGAGGAGCGGGTGCTGATGGGGTCCGACGAGCGCCCGCCGCCAAAGGTTCGCGGTCGCCGGTGGAGGCCGCGCATGAGACTCGCCTTCATCGCCCTGGTACTCGTTGCCTGCGGAATGATCACGTCGGTCGTGCTGTACATCAATGGCGCAGCGTCCCAACGTATTCCAGTTCATGGGGCCCCGACCAGCGGCGGCACAACTGTCACGCTGGATGTGGTAAGCATCTCAAGCAATTACAGCGAGCTCGTCGGCGACCTCATCATTAGGCCCGGACCTGCGCTGGTGGATCCGGTGACCGACGCTCTCAAGCAAGACCTCACCGTGGCAGTCACATCCGTGACGACGCCGGTCAGGCGGACATATTCCAAGGGCATGTTGCCCGGTGTTTTCCCCGTTCCACTGACCTTGGCGCGCGACGTCGAACGCTGGCCGTTCGATACGTACTACACCGGACCGATCACGATTACCCTCTTCACCGGCGCGGCTCAAACGCCAGAACGCGCCAACGTGACATTCGTCGATCGGCTGGCCGGCTGGAAAGTCGACGTGGCTCGCGTCAATGCCAATGCGTTCGCACCTTACGAAGTCCAATTGCAGCGCTCACCGAGCACCATGCTCTTCGCGATCACCATCCTGTGCATCTTCGTCGCGATCGCGGCAGTTGGCTTATTCGTGGCGATTCAGACGATTCGCGACCCACGCAGGTTTCAGTCACCGATGACAACCTGGTACGCGGCGATGCTCTTTGCGGTGGTACCGCTGAGAAACGCACTGCCGGGCTCGCCGGCGTTCGGAAGCTGGATCGATCTCACGATCGTTTTGTGGGTACTAGTGGCTTTGGTGGTCTCGATGCTGCTCTACATCGCGGCCTGGTGGCGCGCGACATCTAAGACCACATCGAAGACCTGAGCCCACAGCAGCTCGCGAGCACGCAGCGGGCGATCACTCGTCCCCCGCTGCTCGCTCCCACGGCGCTGGCACCGGAAAGTACTTCTCCAGAAACTCGCCGACGACATCGGCTCGCTCCTGCGGGCTCACCTCGGGGAAGCTGCCGTCGTTGAGGCAGAAGAAGTCGACCTTGCGCTTCTTGAGCAGCGTCGGCAATTTCGCCAGCCCGGACCGCAATGTGGTGTCGACGTAGAGCACCTTCGCGGACTCGTGCTGCACCGCACGCCCCGTGATCAACGCGTAGTAGTGGTACAGCGAGTTGGTCACCGAGATGTCGGTGCTCGCCCGAAAGCGGCTGGCCTGGGTACGCGCGAAGTCATCCGGAAACTCACGCTCGAGTTCGCAAAGCACGCTCTTGCGCAGCGGCGCAGCGGTGTGCTCGAGGTGGCGGGTGATGATCTTCTCGAACCTGTCCCACAGCAGCTGCCGGTTGACGCGTGCCGCATTCTCGAATCCACTGCGCTCGGGGTTGTTAGCCCCCAGCCCGATACGCGTGCCCGCTTCGATGAACTTCGTCACCCCGCCGGGTGAGAAGAACGTCGTCGGTGACAAGGCCCGGCCGAAGAACATGTCATCGTTGGAGTACAGGAAATGCTCTGCGAGACCGGGGATGTGGTGTAGCTGCGTCTCCACCGCGTGGCTGTTGTACACCGGCAGCGCGGAGGAGTCGGTGAAGTGATCCTCGGCGCGCACGATGGTGACTTTGGGGTGGGGTGCGAGCCACTCGGGGACCGGCGAGTCCGTCGCGATGAAGATGCGCCGCACCCATGGGGCAAAGGCGTGCACCGAACGCAGCGCGTACTTCAGTTCGTCGATCTGACGGATCCGCGCGTCGGCGCCATCGCCTTCACCAACAACGTGGTTCGCCATCGCTGCCGCTCGCCCTGCCCGGAACTCCGGGTCGTTGCCGTCCACCCACGAGAACACCATGTCGATGTCGAACGTGATGTCGCTCGCGTGCGGGGCAAACATCCCGGCGATCGTCGGCCAGGTGCGGCCGTGCAGTTCGACGGCTACGTACACAATCTCGCTCAGCGGCAACGCCTTCCGAGTCAGCGAGTTCTCGATCGGGCAGATCGCCTGCTGACCGTCGAATACCCAGAACTGCAGCTCCACTCCTGCCGAAGCGCCGTAACGCAGGCCGGAACGCGGGCATTCGCGCCGACGAAACACCCTCAGCAGCCGCGGGTCCGGGTCCGCCGACAGCAAGCCGTCGCCCAGGTACACCGAGCTGCGCCCAGTCCCGTCAAGGATCTTGGCCCGCAGCGGTGCCTCCAGGCATGCGGCCATGAGCGTTTCGGCGACTCGTGCACGCAAGCAGATATCAACGACGAGTGCCGGACGCCCGTCCGCGCCGCGGATCAAAAGAAACGGGATTGCCGCCGTCTCCAGTTCCCCGCGGAGGAACAATAGGTCTTGCGCCATCGCTTCGTAGGGGGTCAGGCGCAGCCCATCGGCTGAGCCGGGCAGCCCGATACGGGCGACGTCGATCATGCTGGTCATGGGAACACCTGCCTTCCATACTCGATGTCGTTAAGACGCGCACAAAGAGGGACCCACGACGGAAGCGGTGGAGCGGCGACTTTGCCCTCACACGTTGAGCTTTGGCACTGAGCGACGTATCCCCGCAGAGCTGGGAAAGCCACTTGGGACCACCCCTTAAGCCGGGGAGATCTGTCCTGATCTTGGGCGTCTCTCGACGTCGTCAGATCAGTGGCCTGTGTTCACTTCAGAAGCCTCGCCTAACGAGGTGCTTTCGCAGGATAGCTCCGAATCCGGCTTCCGGCAACGCGGCTCGCCTGCGCGTTGTCAGGACTCGACAGGGCTGGGTGCTTCGCCGAATCGGCTCAGTGCCAGCGTTGCCGCGACCGCGACGGCGAATCCCGTCACAACCACCCAGCTCAGCCCCGGACGGGTCTGGTCGCCGAGCCACACCACCCCGACGAGCGCAGGACCAACCGTTTCACCGACAACCATCCCGGCCGTGGCCGTGGTCACCGATCCGCGGCTCAAAGCCGAAGTGAGCAACAAAAACCCGGCTGCGCCGCCCGCGATCACTGCATATACGGCGGGGTTGGTGTAGAACGCCAATTTGGTCGGGTCGATCGGATCGATCAGGCGGACGGCGACCTCGACGACCCCGAAGCCGCCGCCGGCCCCGAGCCCGAGGACGAGTGCACGGGAGCGGTCACCCAAGCGACCTGCCGCCGCGCCGGCGATGAACAGCACGGCGACCACTGCCAGCAGTGCCCAGCCGAGTCCGGCCGGCCCGCGCCGGGTGCCTTCGGGGCCGGCGGCAAGGCCGAGCGTCGCAAGGCTCGCGCACACCACGCCTACCGCCACCCACTCCATTGCCGACAACCGCGCCGACAGTATCCAGGCGGACACGATCGCGGTGACCGCGAGCGAAGCGGCGATCGCCGCGGCGACGACGTAGATCGGTACCAGGCGCAGCGCCGCCACTTGCAACAGGAAGCCAAGACCGTCAAGCGCGAGGCCCGCGAGGTAGCGCCACTGCCGCAGCGCTCGTAACAGTAAGGCCGGGTCAACTCCGGAGTCGCTGCTGCCGGCGTCCACCGAGCGGGTCGCGGCGGCCTGCAACACCGTCGCCGTGCCGTAGCAGAGCGAGGTGCCCAATGCGAGCAGCAAGCCGGTCAGCACACACCGACAATACGAGACGAATCCGCCCGGCCTACGGAAGGTCGCCGGGACCTAATTGTCAGCCGAGTCTTTCGAATTGTCCGCTGAGTCCTTCGCCGGTTCGGAGCCACTGGAACCGTTGGGTTCGGGCAGCAGGGCCTCCAACGCACGGCCGGTGATTCGCCGGAACGCTCGCCGGGGCCGACTGACGTCCAGGATGGCGACCTCCAACGTCGACACCCCCAGCTTGGGTTCGTCGCCGCCGTTAGCGCTGCCGGCGCGCAGGGCTTCCACCGCGATTCGCACCGCGTCGGCCAGATTGGCGTTCTCGGCGTAGGACTCCTTGAGCGCGGTGGCGATCGGCTCGGTGGTCCCGCCCATCACCACGAAGTGCGGCTCGTCGTTGATCGACCCGTCGTAGGTAATGCGATACAGCTCGGGCGGTTTGGTCTCGCCGTAGTGTGCGACTTCGGCCACACAGAGCTCGACCTCGTAGGGCTTGGCCTGTTCGGTGAAGATGCTGCCCAACGTCTGCGCGTAGACATTGGCCAGCTGCCGACCGGTGACGTCACGGCGGTCGTAGGCGTAGCCGCGCGTGTCGGCGAACTGAATCCCCCCGCGCCGCAGGTTGTCGAATTCAGTGAACTTACCCGCGGCGGCGAAGCCGACGCGGTCGTAGAGTTCGCTGATCTTTTGTAGTGACCGCGAAGGGTTTTCGGCCACGAATAGCACGCCCCCGGTATAGGCCAGCGCCACCACGCTGCGGCCCCGCGCGATGCCTTTTCGCGCGAGCTCGCCGCGTTCGCGCATCGCCTGCTCGGGCGAGATAAAGTACGGAAAGCTCATGAGTCACTTCCCGCGTGCCCCGCATCCGAACCGAACGTGTCTGCGCGGGAACGTCGTTCGATGACCTCGCGTGCCAGCTCGGCAATGCGCTGCTCGGGAACATTGGTCGCGCCGTCGGCGCCGATGGTGACCGCGGTCGGGAAGATCCCGCGGACCAGGTCGGGACCCCCAGTGGCCGAATCGTCGTCGGCCGCGTCGTAGAGTGCCTCGACAGCGACCCGCAGCGCGGAATCCGCGTCCGTCACTTGCGAAAACAGCTTCTTGATGGACGATTTGGCGAAAATCGAACCAGAACCGACGGACTGGTAGCCCTCCTCCTCCAGATTCCAGCCACCGGCAGCGTCGAACGAGACGATGCGCCCGGCCTTCTCCGGATCGGGATCGTCGATGTCGAAACCGGCCAGCAGCGGCAGCGCCACAAGACCCTGCATCGCGGCGGCGAGATTGCCGCGGACCATGATTGCCAGCCGGTTCACTTTGCCCGCGAAGGTGAGCGGCACGCCTTCCAGCTTCTCGTAATGCTCGAGTTCGACGGCGTAAAGGCGGGCGAATTCGACCGCGATGGCCGCGGTGCCGGCGATCCCGGTCGCGGTGTAGTCGTCGGTGATGTACACCTTCTGCACATCGCGCCCCGCGATCATGTTGCCCTGCGTGGAGCGTCGGTCGCCGGCGATGACGACGCCACCGGGATGCTTCAGCGCAACGATGGTGGTGCCGTGCGGCAGCTGCGAACCGAGCCCGCCGGGCTGAGTGTTACCGATGCCCGCGGGCAGCAGCTCGGGGGCCTCGCGACGCAAAAAGTCCGCGAAAGAGGAAAGACCGCCGAAGGCGGTTCCGGGAAGTGCTGAGTGGGTGGCCAGGCGATCGCGAAACGGCCAGGTCACTGTCCGCCCTTTTGGACGTATGCGCGGACGAAGTCTTCGGCGTTCTCTTCCAGAACATCGTCGATCTCGTCGAGCAGGTCGTCGGTCTCCTCGGTCAGCTTCTCGCGACGCTCCTGGCCCGCGGCCGTGCTGGCGGTGGGATCGTCGTCATCGCCACCGCCACCACCGCGCTTGGTCTGCTCCTGAGCCATCGCTGCCTCCTGCGAAGTCATCGGCCGTAAAGAACACGACCTTCGGTTTCTCTAGCCTACCGGTCGATACCGCTGTTGCCCGGTTAACGACCTCCACTGTCGGGCTCCTCCTCAGCCGCCGCGGGGCTGCATCGTCGCCGGACGCCTCAGGTGGTCAGGTGTTCGACCAGCTCAACCGCGCTGTTCACCGAGTCCAGCAGGGCGCCGACGTGCGCCTTGCTGCCGCGCAGAGGCTCGAGCGTCGGAATCCGCACCAGGGAGTCGCCGCCGAGGTCGAAGATCACCGAGTCCCAGCTGGCCGCCGCGATATCGGCGCCGAATCGGCGCAAGCATTCGCCGCGGAAATAGGCCCGGGTGTCGGTCGGTGGGTTGTCCACCGCGCTGATCACCTGCTGCTCGGTGACCAGTCGCTTCATCGAGCCGCGCGCGACCAGCCGGTTATAGAGGCCTTTGTCCAGCCGGACATCGGAGTACTGCAAATCGACGAGGTGCAGCCGAGGCGCCGACCAGCTCAGGTTCTCCCGGTGCCGGAACCCCTCCAGTAGCCGGAGCTTGGCCGGCCAGTCCAGTAGTTCGGCGCACTCCATCGGGTCGCGCTCGAGTTGATCGAGCACGTGTGCCCAGGTCTCCACGACGTCGGCTGCCCGCGCGTCGTGGTCGCGGCCGTCGACCAGCTTCGCCACCCGGTCCAGATAAATCCGCTGCAACGCAAGGCCGGTCAATTCGCGGCCGTCGGCCAGCGCGACGGTAGCGCGCAGTGAGGGGTCACGGCTGATCGCGTGCACCGCATGTACCGGCCGGGCCAGCGCCAGGTCGGTCAGGTCGATGCCATGGGCTGGGCCCTCTTCGATCAGGTCGAGCACCAGCGCCGTCGAGCCCAGCTTCAGATAGGTCGACGTCTCGGCGAGGTTGGCGTCGCCGATGATCACGTGCAGCCGTCGGTAGCGGTCGGCGTCGGCGTGCGGCTCGTCGCGGGTGTTGATGATCCCGCGTTTCAGTGTGGTCTCCAGCCCGACCTCGACCTCGATGTAGTCGGCCCGCTGAGACAGCTGGAAGCCCGGCTCATCGCCCGAGGGCCCGATTCCGACCCGGCCTGAGCCGGTGACCACCTGGCGGGACACCAGGAACGGCGTCAACCCCGCGATGACGGCCGAGAACGGCGTCTGCCGACTCATCAGATAGTTCTCATGCGACCCGTAGGAGGCGCCCTTGCCGTCGACGTTGTTCTTGTACAGCTGCAGCTTGGCGGCCCCTGGCACGCTCGCCACGTGCCGGGCGGCGGCTTCCATCACCCGCTCGCCGGCCTTGTCCCAGATCACCGCGTCCAGCGGGTCGGTGCACTCCGGCGCCGAATACTCCGGGTGCGCGTGGTCGACGTAGAGCCGCGCGCCGTTGGTCAGGATCATGTTGGCCGCACCGACCTCGTCCGCGTCGACGACCGGCGGCGGGCCGGCCGAGCG
>NZ_DATMLH010000061.1:0-6284 GCF_035570115.1 Mycobacterium sp. | reverse complement strand
AATGTTGCGAAACGCCTGATTCATCTGGCCCATGGTGTCGTAGGACGTCATCTGCGCCATCCCACTCCAGCCCGCACCGGCGATGTTCTGCGAGGACGCCCACATCTTGCGGGCCTCGTCCTCCACCGTCTGGGCGTGCATGTCGAAACGGCCCGCCATCGACCGCATCTCGTGCGGATCAGTCATAAAACGTGTCGGCATATCCCTATCTCCTTATTGGTAGTCATCCTGAAACTCCGGTCGCTGTGACCTAACGGGACGAATGCCCCTTGTTCTCGTCACGTGTCATGCGGTGCATGTCCGTTGGTCGGCAGGTACACGATGGCCGGCGTGTATCCGGGGGGCGCGTGTCCGTTCGTCGAGAATCCGGCGGGCACCGGATACGCCGCGGCTGGCGCGGATGCCGGGTCTGGCGGGTATCCGGCGGCCGGCGAGCGCGCCACCGCGGTGAGGCGCGGCGCATATTTGGAAGCAAGTGCACCGCCTACGCCCGCTGCGGCGGCCACCCCTGCGGCCCGCGGTAGCCCGCCCATCATCATTGGTAGCCCGGCTGCCATTGGTAGCCCACCTGTCGCGCCCAGATTGACGCCCGGCAACGGCGACGCCAACGGCATGCCACCCAGCATCGCCGCCTGAGGTGTCGCGGCCCAGCCCCAGCTCTGCGGCACCGACAACGTGCCGACTGAGGCCGCATCGCCTAGGCCCGCGAAACCGCCCAAGTCTTCAGCGAATCCTGACCCCAGCGAACCCCCGGCGTCCGCCGCGCCCGCGGCGGCATCCGCCCCCGCCGCATCCCCGGCCGCACCTCCTGCGTCGGCTAATGCGGCTGCGGGGCTGAAGGCATTACTGATCGGCGTACCCATAAGGGGCGCGAGCGCGTTGGCGCCCATAAACATGCCGAAAAACCCTGGGAGATCAGCGTATTCGGTAACCACACCTTGCAGAATGCCTGAGAGCGAGAGCCCGGACGACGAGGACGTAAGCCCTCCTAGGACCCCTGTCGTGGACGTCCCGGAGGAAGACCCACCCAGAAGAGAACTCAGAAGTCCCGAAAGTCCCGACGTCGATGACGTTGACGAACTCGGCGACACGAGGCTCTGCATCGTCGTCTGAATCGAGGAGAGTAGCTGCGACAGCGTTGACTGCGCTCCCGCGCCAGTCGACGTGCTGGTGGCCTGGGCAACGGCGGCCGCCTGCACGGCCGACCCGGCCTGGTTGGTGGTCTGCGGTGCCGCGGTAAATGGCGTCACCTTCGCGGCCGCCGAATTCGCGGCATAGCCGTACATCGCGGTGGCATCCTGGGCCCACATCTCGCCGTATTGGGTCTCGGCGGCCGCTATTGCCGGTGTGTTCTGACCGTAAATGTTCGTCGCGACCAGCGACGCCAGCTGAGCGCGATTGGCGGCGATCTGCGCCGGCGGCACCGTCATTGCGAACGCTGCCTGGTAGGCGGCCGCCGCCGCCCCGGCCTGAGTGGCCGTCTGCTCAGCTTCCCCGGCGGCGGTGTTCATCCACGCCACATAGGGCACCGCAGCGGCCGCCATCGCTGTCGACGATGGACCTGTCCATGATTCGTCGGCTAACTCCGAAATCACCGATCCGTACGAGGATGCGGCGGAACGCAATTCGGCGGCCAACCCGTTCCAGGCCGTCGCAGCGGCCTGCATCGAGCCCGACCCCGGCCCCGAATACATCCGCGCGGAGTTGAACTCTGGTGGGAAAGCCCCGAAATCCATGGCTGAACCTTCGGCTGCCTACAGCGCCGCGGCCGCATTGGCGGCCTCGGTGGCCGCATACGATCCGGCGCTGATACCCAGCGTGTTCACAAACATCTCGTGAATCGCTGCGGCTTGGGCGCTGACCGTTTGATACATGCTGGCGTGCGTGGCGAACTGAGCCGCAGTCAGCGCCGACACCTCATCGGCGGCGGCGGGGACTACCCCGGTGGTGGGAGCCGCCGCGGCCGCACTCCCGGCCATCATTGCAGAACCGATGCCCTGCAAGCTGCCGGCCGCCGCCGTCAACACCTCTGGCTGCGTGGTCACAAACGACATGTGCTCCTCCTAACGGAAGCAAACGCATACGGTTACCGCGGTTACCGCGGTTACCGCGGCTCCGGGTGCGACCGTATGTGTATACCAATGATGCACCTGAACTAGTAGAATACATACTAATTGGCATCGTGTAAACGGAAATCCCAAACCTATAGTCTTTAATAGCATGCAAGACATGCATACACCCGGGATGGCAGCGGAGAACAGACTGCGGACCAAGCAAGGGCTCCGACGGAGACAGCGCCGCCCTGAGGTGGGTCAGCACGCGTCGCGCGCCCAGCACGACAACTGCAAACCAGCACGACCCGCCTGCCGGGTGATCGAGTCGGAGAAGGCCATCTGGCCTATTGAGCGGATGCGTGAGCTGCGGGAAGTATCACGCTCAGGTTCTAGCGGTGGCGCGCGGCACTTGACCGCGGCATGCCCCCGCGGGAGCGACGAGCTGGATTCCAAGGTTCTCCACGTCACACGGGCCGCTGACGGCGTCTACGATGCTCCGCCGATCCTGGCCGACCTGCGCGCTGCCGGTGAGCGGGTGTCCCGCAAGACGGTGGCGGGCTGGCTACGCCGTCAACACCCGGCCGAGATCAGCCCGTGCACGTTCGCTCCGCCGCCACGGTAGCCGACCCCTACGTTGCGCTACCGAAGGACCTGGTCGGACGCCGATCCGACACCGGAGTCCTGGATCGGGTGTGGACGTCTGATATCGCCTATCCGCGCACCGGGCAGTGCCGGCAGCATTTATGCGCGGTCCGGGATGGCTGCTGCGGGGCCGCGTTTGGCGCTTTCAGATCTGGGCGCGTGCAGCCGGGCGGGGATCGAGGCGACCGCGCAGCCAGTCGACGGTGCGCTTGATGCCGTCGGTGAGGTCGGTGTCGGGTTTCCAGCGCAGCACCCGACCCGCCAAGGTCGGGTCCAATGCGCTGGCTTGAACTTCGCCGGTGCGGGCTTCGGCGTGATCGGGCGGACGCGAGACGCCGACTACCTCGGCGATCAGCTGGTGCAGCTCGGTGACTGTCGTCTGTACGCCGGTGCCGATGTTGAAGGTGCCGGTCGTCGTGATCGGCGCTTCCGCGGCGCACAGGAAGGCAGTCACGACGTCGTTGACGTAAACGTAGTCGCGGGTGGCGCTGCCGTCGCCGTAGATGGTCGTGGGACGGCCGCAGATCATCGCACTGCCGAAGACGGTGACCACGCCGGCTTCCCCGTGCGGGTCTTGGCGTGGCCCATAGACGTTGGCCAGTGCCAGACAGATGGGTGCCAGCCCGTACATGCCGGCGTAGGCGCGCATATACAACTCGCCGGCGACCTTGGCCGCCGCGTACGGGGAAAGCGGGTCCACCGCAGTGTCCTCGGTGGCAGGCAAGGTGGCCGGTGCACCGTAGCGGGCGCCACCCGAGGAGGCGTAGACGATCCGCGGTACTCGCGCGCGCCGGCTCGCTTCCAGCAGGTTGATGGTGCCCAGCACGTTGTTACGGGCGTCGTTTTGTGGATCCTCGACGGAGCGGCGCACATCGATCTGGGCGGCCAAATGGAAGACCACGTCGGGGTTGGAGCCCGCCACGATGTCGGATAGCTCGGGGTGCCGGACGTCGCCCGCGACGAAGGTGAAGCGACCGGGGCCGTTGTGTTGGTGGGCCGACTCGAGGTTGGCGGCGGGGGAGCCGGCGCTGAGATTGTCGACTCCTGTCACCTGGTGTCCTTCCTCTAGCAGGCGGTCGACAAGGGTGGAACCGATGAATCCGGCAGCGCCGGTGACGAGGGTGCGCATTATCAGTTATCTCCAGTTCGATGGTGAAGTGTGGACGACGGCAACCGGTTTGAGGCGGAAACGGAGATGGCAGCGCGACGAGATCCCGCCGTACGGGCCCGGGCCGTACAAACCGCCACGCGGTGGTATGGGTCGGTCGCCTCGCGGATGTAGTTGCCAATCTGGCGCAACGACTGGTCTGCCTCCGGCACTATCGGTGCGGCGATCTGGAACACATGCATCTGGCCGGGCCACACCCGCAGCTGAACCGGTACCCGGGCCGCGGCCAGCCGCCGCGCGGCCAGCTGAGCGTCGTGCAGCAGGACCTCGGAACCGGATACATGGATCAACGTGCGGGGCAGACCGGCCTCGATGTGGTCGAGCGGCTCGAAGATCTCCTCGGGACGCTTGTTGCCTTGGGCCGCCTTGCCGATCAGGTCGACGAAGGCGTCAAACGCCTTGACCGGGAACATCGCATCGCTGCGGATGTTGGGGTGCGCCTGCTTGGAGGCCTTGGCGATCTGCATCAGCGGTGACATGCATGCGATGGCCGCGAGCTGCTCGCCTTCGTTGAGCAGCCGTTCGGCCAGCGCGAGGGACAGGTAGCCTCCAACGGAGTCGCCGGCCACGACGATCTGGTCGGGCCCGTAACCCCGGCTACGTAGCCACCGGTAGCCGTCATAGCAATCATCGATCGCCTCACCGACCGAATGCTTGGGCAGCATCCGGTAGTTCATCACCAGCACCGGGGTATCGGCGTACTTCGACAACCTGGTGACGAGCCGGTCATGCGTGTGGGCGCCACAGGTCAGAAAGCCGCCACCGTGCATGTACAACACGACGCGCCCGCGGCCGTCGGCAGGCAGAACACCGGCAGCGCGGACCAATCGCGCGGTGCAATGCGGCAGCCCAATCGTCGCCCGAACACTGCCCGGCGCGGGCTTCACAGCCCGGGCAGCGAAGTCGACGAGGCCCCACGGCCACGGCACGTGCGCCACGTGGCTGCCAATAGCCAGGGCCGGCCGGATAGTGAGCCGAGCTCCGAGACAGGCAAGCCGGCCAGCGACGCTCGGATCACCCTCCACGACCTCCCGAACTATCCCCGAGCCCCGCCCGTCGAACAGGATCGACGTTTCTGTAAGCGTTCGTTGTCCGTTTTGCATGGTCAGCCACCGCACTGATTTCCCTGGGCCGGTGCGGCGTTCGCGACGGGCGGTGACGCGGTCATCGGCGCACCGCTTGCGGTGCCGCGGCCCGCGCGGGCCCGCGCGCTTGACACGTCGGGCCACCCAGCGACGGTGTGAAGCACCGGAGCCACGTTGGTGGCCCACCAGATGTGGTGGTTTGGATGGGCGGCGCCCTTGCGCCATAAGTCGGCCACATGGTGCAGCCAGGTCAATAGAATGGCAACGCGCTCGTCGATGCGTACATCGATGCGCTGGCGGTCGCCGATGTCCGTGTCCGGCCGGTCGCGTGCGGCGCGCAGCGCGTTACGCTCTCGGTTTGAGAGGCCGCCCGCCCGTAGCCGCTCAGTGACGACTGCGCCGAAATCAGCCCGCTGCACCTGGCAGCTCGCGGTCAGGATCAACAGGTACTCGTCGATCAGCGCCGGCTGGCCCGGCCGCGCCCCGCCCCAGTTCACGATGCCGGTGACCGGGCCCCGCACGCCGGCTACCCGAACATTGCGGGGGGTGTAGTCGCCGTGCGTCCAGCTCACCGGCATACGTCGGCCAACGAGGGCCTGCCGCAGCATCGTTCCAACGTGGTCCACCTCGGGAACCAAGGGGGGATCTAGCCGCCGGCACATGTCCGTCAGGCCCGCCAGTGGTTCGAGGACCCATCGCCGCAACAAGCAGACGTTGTCGACGACGACGAACGTGGCAGTGCGCCGGTGCAGCGGTGCGATGGCGCTCAGGGCGGCAGCGGTCAGCTCGTCGACACGGCTCGGGTGGCGCGCCAACACCTCTGCCAGGTCTATTCCCGGCCGATAGGACTCCACGGACACGGTCGCATCGGTGCGCTCGTCAAAGGCCAAGGTCCGCGGCAGCAGCTCGCGCCACTCGTCGTTGAGTCCTTGGTGGAGGGCGAGTTCGGCGAGCACGCGCCGCTGCGTGCGCAGGTCCGCAGCTCCCAGCAGGCCGCGAGCCACCTTCAAAACCGCCGCGGGCGGTCCCTGCGCGGGCCGCAGCAGGACCACGGCCGTGTCGCTGACGAGTTCTGTCGGCGGCGTGCTTCGTTCGACGTCGATAAGACCGATCTGGAGATCATTGACGTCGATCAGCCGGGCCGACGAGGGTGGCGCCGTGAACCTGATCCGCCTGCTGCTCATTGGCCGACCAGCGCTGGCGCGGCTGGGCGTGCAGTGCTCGTCATGCTGTCAGCTCCGTCGGCACGGCCGGCGGTCGCCCTGCTGCCTGTCGCACCGCTTGGTAGAGGTGCCCGGAAACGCCGTCGCGGTGATGGCGCAGCACGGTTCGTAG